>CAZZWM010000149.1:0-5933 GCA_964657945.1 uncultured Steroidobacteraceae bacterium | reverse complement strand
CAGGGACGCCAGCCGGCGGCGCAAGAGCGAGGAATGGGTGGGCAGGACTTCTAATGGGCTGCGGTGGGCGGCGTCTTCAGCGCCGCCACCTTCTTCATCAAAGGCACCATCACGGTGGCAAGGATGAAGCACGCCATGATGACCACGTAGATATCGGCAAAGCTCTCCGTCTGCGCCTGGTGCAGTGTTTGTGTCCAGAGTTCCTTCAACGGCGCGGCATGGGCGGCGAGACCGCCCCCCGCCCGTTGCAGCAGGTCATTCATGGCCTGATTGCTGCTGTTAAGATGCTCGGCCAGACGCAGGAAGTGCAGGTTGGTGCGGTCATTCAATATCGTGGCGCAGGCCGCGATGCCGATGGCGCCGCCGAGATTGCGCATCAAATTGAACAAGCCCGAGGCATACTGCAAGCGGCCCGGCGCCAGGGCACCCAAGGTCAGATTCACCGCGGGTCCCACGGCGAAACTCTGCGCCATGCCGCGCAGCAGCTGCGGGATCAGCAGTTGCTGTGCGCCCCAATCGCTGGTGATGGGCATGAAATTCCACATCGAAAACGCGAACAGAAACATGCCGAACATCATCAGCCAGCGCAGATCGAAGCGCTTGGCAAGGTATACATACAGCGGAATCGACAGCATCTGACCGGTGCCGGTGGAAAACACCGCCAGCCCGATCTGTGATGCGCTGTAGCCGCGCACCTCGCCCAGGAATAGCGGCGTCAAATAGATGGTCGCGAACAATCCGATGCCCGTGACGAAGGAGAAAAAGCAGCCCAGCGCGAAGTTGCGCAGCTTGAGCGCCCGTAAATCGACGATGGGTTGTGCATACGTCAATGTGCGCCACACGAATGCAAGCCCCGCGATGCCTGAAATCCAGGCCGTCGTCAGAATCGTGCTGTCGCCGAACCAATCCCAGCGCGGCCCCTCCTCCAGGGTGTACTCGAGACAGCCGAGAAACAGCGCCAGCAACAAGATCCCGAGGTAGTCCGCGCCCTTGATCAACGCCAGATTCGGCTTGTCGAGGCCGCGTACCAGCAAAGGCACGGCGATGGCGACGAAGGTGCCGGGAACCACATTGATCAGAAACAGCCACTGCCACGAGAAGTTATCGGTGATCCAACCGCCGATGGTCGGCCCCAAAGTCGGCGCCAGCGAGGCGATGGAGCCTACGGTTGCAGTGGCGATCACGCGCCGGGGGCCCTGTCCGAAGAACGCCACCGCGCTGGTGAACACCAGGGGAATCATGGAACCACCGAGGAAGCCCTGGATGGCGCGAAATGCGATCATGCTCTGGATGTTCCAGGCGACGCCGCACAGCAGGCTGGCTGCGGTGAACCCCACCGCGGATGCGCAAAACAGCCATCGCGTCGACATCACGCGGGCCAACCATCCCGACAGTGGAATCACGATGATCTCGGCGATCAAGTAGCTGGTCTGAACCCACACCGTCTCGTCGGTTCCCGCCGAAAGTCCCCCGCCGATGTCGCGCAACGATGCCGATACGATCTGTATGTCCAGCAGCGCGATGAACATGCCGATGCACATCGAAGCGAAAGCAAGGGCTTTCTGCCGATCGGTCATGGCAGGACTTTTGCCACCGCGGTCGGGGTCTTCGGCTCGCGGGTATCGAAGCTCGCGGTCACCGACAAGCCGGGCCGCAAGCGACCCAGGCGGGCGCCGTCGCCGTCCAAGCGGATTCTCACCGGCACGCGTTGCACGATCTTGGTGAAGTTGCCGGTTGCATTCTCCGGCGGCAGCACGCTGAATTGCGCGCCGGTGGCCGGCGCCAGACTCACCACGTGCCCGTGAAATACTTCACCCGGCAGCACGTCGGCCTTGATGGTTGCCTCCAGGCCCTCGCGCACCATCGAAATCTGGCTTTCCTTGAAGTTGGCGTCGATCCATAGACCATCGGCGGGAATGATGGAGATTAACTGCGTCCCCACAGCGGCGAAGCTGCCCGTCCGGGCGCTGCGGTTGCCGACCACGCCGGCGATGGGAGCCCGCAATTCGGTATAGCCCACGTTGAGCCTGGCCAAATCCTCGGCAGCCACTGCCTCGGCAATCGCAGCCTCGGTCTGACGCTTTTGGGTGTCGATGACATCGAGCTGGCGCTGAGCGCCCTGAAGCGCCGCGCGGACGCCCTGTCCCTGTGCCAACGCCTGCTTGTACTCCGCTTCTGCCTTTTGCGATACCTGAATGGATGCAGCGGCGTGCGCCGACAGATCGCGAAATCGCACCTCATCATCATGGGTGCGGGTCACCTCGGCGTCGGATGCCGCCACCCGCGCGCGCGCCTGCGCAATGACCGATTCTTGCAGATGTCGGGTCGCATCCAAATTCGCCAAGTTGGCGCGCTGCGCCTCCACCGCGGCCTGCGCCTTGGCGAGCGCGGCGCGATAGTCCCGATCGTCGATCTTGACCAACAGGTCGCCGGCAGCCACCCGTTGATTGTCGGCCACGGCAACCTCGCTGATGAAGCCGGCGACCTTCGGGGCGATGACGGTGATGTCCCCGCCGACAAACGCGTCATCGGTGCGCTCGATGTAGCGCCCCACGGTAAACCAATGCACGCCGAACGCCACCGCCGCAATCACGACTAAGGCGGCTGCCGCAGAAATGCCGACGCGTCTGACGCTTGTACCTCGCGGTGCCGAAACCGGCGTCAGCGTGGATTCACGGTCAAGGACGGTGGCGTTCATAGCGGCTTTCCTGAGTTGAGGGCAGCGTACTTCGCGCGCGTGCGCGCATTGGCGCCGGGTCCCGGCGTCACTTTGAATTGCGGAGCGCGCAGCGGCTGACCCGATTTCCGATCGACGACAACGGGGTCGGCAACCTCACCGGTCACCGCATCGACCAAAACGATGCTCGGACCTTCCGGAGAGAAGTGCTTGTTGCCCCAAGCGATCAGCGTCCACAGCACCGGGCGGAAATCCCGGCCTAGTTCGGTGGCCAGGTATTCGTAGCGCGGCGGCCGTTCGCTGTAGAGCCGCCGCTCCAAAAGACCCGATTCAACCAGGGTCTTCAGACGACGGGTCAGCATATTCGGCGCGATGCCGAGGCTGTTCTGCAACTGATCGAAGCGCGTCAGACCGTGGAAAACATCGCGCAGGATCAGAATGCTCCACCACTCGCCCACCCGGTCCAGGCTGCGGGCGATCGGACATTGCATGCGGCTCAAATTCTTGTGTTGCATGGCGCCGATCCCCTTGTCACTTTCATCATGCTAGTAATCTATCCGAGTAACTATTATCATGCAAGTTACTTAGATGAGGACGGTGCCCATGAACACTCTGTATCGTGTCGCAATGCAACACGGCAGTGCATTGGCCGCAGCTGCGGTTGTTTTGGCCTCAGGCTGCACGCTCGGACCCCACTATCAAGGACCGCCCGCCACAGACTTCGCGCCCTATCACAACGGACCGCTGATCGAACAACGCACCTCGGCTGCGCCGGCTCCACCGCTCGACGCCTGGTGGGGCGGATTCAACGACCCGGAACTCACCGCCATCATCGCGCGCGCTCTCGATCAGAACCTGGATCTGGCGGCCGCGCTGGCGCGCGTCAATCATGCGCGGGCCATTGCGCGCGAAGCCGGTGCGCACCTGCTGCCGCAAGCCAGCACCAATGCCTCCGCCACTCGATTGCATCAGTCGCTCAACAGCCCGATCGGCATCGTCGCAGAGCACCTGCCAGGCTACGAACGCGATCAAACGCTTTACGATGCGGACCTGGGCGCGCAATGGGAGGTCGATCTGTTCGGAGGCCTGCGTCGCGGTGCTGAGGCCGCGCGCGACGAAGCGCAGGCGGCGGACGCGCTACGCCTCGGTCTGCAGGTGACGGTGGCTGCCGATGTTGCCGACGCATACTTCCAGGCCCGCGGCGACCAAGCGCGGCTGGTCATCGCACAGTCTCAAGTCGACGCCGATTCGCAGTTGCTTAAGTTGGTGCGCCTGCGGCTGGCGGGCGGTGCGGCCGATGAGAAGGAAGTGGCGCAAGCCGAAGCATTGTTGGCCCAGGCACGCGCCACGATTCCGCCGCTCCGCACCGCCCTGGAGGCGCAGCTCAATCGGCTCGATGTGCTGATGGGCGCGCAACCCGGCACTTATGCCGCCGAGCTCAGCAAACCCCGCGAAGTGTCGGATGCGCCGCGAATTCCTGGCGGCCAGAATGCCGCCGAACTGCTGCGCCGTCGTCCGGATGTCATCGCCGCCGAACGCCGCTTGGCGGCATCCAACGCGCGTATTGGAGCTGCGCTGGCTGAGTACTACCCCAAGGTATCGCTGTCAGCGCTGCTGGGATTCGAAAGCCTGGGTGCTTCGCATCTGTGGAGCGCGCAGAGTTTTCAGCCGCAAGCCACGGCGGGCCTGCGATGGCGATTGTTCGATTTCGGCAAGGTGGATGCCGAGGTCGCGCAGGCACGCAGCGGCAATGCCGAGGCCATTCTGATTTATCGCCAGGCAGTGCTTCGGGCCACCGAAGATGTCGAAAACGCCTTCATGGCACTGGCGCAACTCGAGTCTCAAAGCCGCGAGTTGGGCGCCGAAGTCGAGGCCTTGGCGCGGGCGCGCGACGCATCGCAACGCTCCTACCTCGGAGGCGCCAGCAGCTTGACCGATGTGCTCGATGCCGAGCGTCAATCGTTGGTGGCCAGGGATGAACTCGCGCGCGCCCGCGCGGATACGGACCGGGCGGCGGTTGTCACGTTTCGCGCTCTGGGCGGAGGATGGACGTTGTAGGCGCCGCCCGGCGATAATCCTCCGTTTCATACCCAGGAATCGTACCCGATGGCGGAACACCAGGAATTCGCCAGGGCGCTTCGAGACATCACCCCCAAGACGCCGGTGACGCTGGCTTTGGTCATCGCGAATGTCGCCGTATTCATCTTTGGGTTAGCCATGGGCGCCGGTTTGATCAGCCCCGACGCGCGCGTGATGATCAAGCTCGGCACCAACTTAACCCCGCTCACGCTGGATGGGCAGTGGTGGCGCCTGTTGATATCGATGTTTCTGCACTTCGGTCTGCTGCACATCGCCTTCAACATGCTGGCGCTGTACGTCAACGGCACTGTCGCTGAGCGTATTTTTGGCAGCCTGCGTTATCTGGTGATTTATCTGGTGGCCGGCCTCTGCGGCAGCGTCGCAAGCCTGCTGTGGCACTCGCAGGTGAATTCGGCCGGCGCATCCGGCGCGATCTTCGGCGTTCTCGGCGCGATGATTGCGTTTTATCTCAGGAAAGAGGGCGGCGTTCCACCCGCGGTGTTGCAATCCCAGCTCAGCTCTGCCGGATTGTTCGTGTTCTACAACCTGGTGCTGGGCGCATCGATACAAGTCGACAATGCGGCGCACCTTGGAGGTCTCGCCGGTGGCTTTGTCATGGGGTTCCTGTTGTCGAGGCCGTTGCAAGCTGACCGGTCGGCAAGAAATTGGACCCGGCAGTGGCTGATCGCTTTGCTGGCGGTCGTGCTCGCCGGTGCGGCGTTGACCTACTTCGTTGCGCACAAAGCAAATCCGGCCATGCGATCGCTGGCCGGCTTGAAACTTGGCACGACGGTCCAAAAACTCATTCAGTTGAAAGGACAACCGATCAACCGCGACGGATTGGCTTGGGTTTACGGCGTCATCACAGTCGTGCTCACATCGGAGTCAAACGGTTCGATCCGGGCCATTCTCTACGACGGCGACCGGGCATCCGCCCCGCCCGAACTCCCCTTCCTTCGCGGCATGTCCAAGGATGACTTGGTCAAGCAATTTGGTCGGGTGCTCAACACGAAGGACAACGGCGACGGCTCGGCATGGCTTTTGTTCGACAATGGAGTCGGCGTGTTCACCGTGCATGCCGTGGTCCAAACGTACGGCATATTCGACACCACACAATGAAGCCGGATCCGGGTCACGACCACCCGTCCGCCATACTTGCCATCACCATCCTGGCTTC
>CAZZWM010000148.1:0-8985 GCA_964657945.1 uncultured Steroidobacteraceae bacterium | reverse complement strand
CAGCCACCGTGAAGGTGCTGCCGTTGCCGGCGGCGGGGGCGCGGGGAATCGAGCCCGCGTTGCAGCAAATGAGCAGCATTCCTGTCGCTCTCGGCTGTAAGGATGATCGCGGCAATTTCGGGTGATTTCCGCGGAATAACATCGATTTTGCCTACATCATTCCCCTGTGTTTGGCCGCATTGTGCTTGCATGAAAACGCACAATATTTTTTCGCCCGCCGACTCTGCATCGAATGACGATGCAGCCGCGTTGGCCCGGGCTTTCGATCAGTCTCACATCGACGTTGAGGCGGAGAAAGACGCGCTGGCGCGAACGCTGCACGACGACATTGGCGGACTTCTGGTTGGTGTGATCATGGATATGGGCTGGGTTGCCAATCAGCCGCACCTGGCAGATGCAGTGAAGGAAAAATTGGCGCGCGCTCAAGGCCTGCTGCGTGTTGCAATCGACATGACACGCGATCTCGTCGAGGACTTGAAACCGACCTTGCTCGACAATGTCGGACTGTATCCAACCCTGCGTTGGCATATCAAAGCGAGTTGCGATGCTGCTCGCATTCCTTATACGGAATCGTTTCCCCTGGCGGAGTCGCGGATGGCCCCCGAAGTCAGGGTCGGTGTATTTCGAATATTTCAAGAAGCGCTCAAGGAAGTGTTGTCGCAGCGCACTCCGACCGGTCTTTCGGTGAAAGCCGAAGTGATCGGCTCCGTGCTGCACTGTCATCTCATCCATCAATCGGAAGGCCACTCCGATGCCGCGGCGAACGCGAGATCTCCCGAGACCTCGATGCATCTTCGGGCCCAGCATGTGGGCGGCAATTTGCAATGGAGCAGCTCGACCGGCGGGCGACATTTGCATTTGCAGGTGCCGTTGATCGCCCCGGGCACGCAAGAATGAACTCCCCGTCAAAGAGCTACGTTTAGGCCGTCCGCAGTGTACGTTACCGCACGGACGAGAATCACACGGGCGACTACAGTCAAGAATGCTGCATTCCTTTCTGACCGCCAATCGCGCTCTGCTGATCGAACGATGCCGTGTCATCGCTGCTGCGCGGGTGCAGTCCGAGCGTGACGTATTCACCAGCGGTCATGGCATTCCTGTGTTCCTCGACCAGCTCATTGAAACATTGAGAATCGAGCAAACTGCCGAGTCTGCCCGAAGCCGCTCACTGTCCGGCATTTCCGGTGGAGGCTCCGCTTCAGAAATCGCCGACGCTGCAACACTTCGCAGTCGCGAACTACTGGAACACGGGTTTACGCCTGAACAGATTGTGCGAGAGTATGGAGACCTGTGCCAGGCTGTCACAAACCTGGCCTTTGAAACTCACGCGCCCATCGCGGTCGCTGAATTTCGAACGCTCAACCGTTGCCTCGACAATGCCATTGCCGGTGCCGTGACCGAATTCTCCTCGCAACAGATGACTACCGCGGCCAGGGAAGGCTTCAACGCCCTCAATTCACGATTGGGACCGCTGGTGCACGAACTGCGAAATTATCTGCATGCCGCGCTGCAAGCCGTCAAAGCGATCAAAGCGGGCAGTGTCGCAATATCCGGAGCGACCGGGGCGGTCCTCGATCGCAGCCTCCTCGGGATGCGCAATCTCATCGACAGTTCGCTGGCCGAGGTGCGGGTCACCGCCGGGCTCCCGCCTCGCGCCCAGGCTATCCGCCTCGCCGACTTCTTGAGAGACGTCGAGGCCTCTGCCGCCCTCGACCCTCGAGCCGCCGGGATCAGACTGACGGTGATGCCGGTCGATGACGGAATCTTCGTGAATATGGATCCAGAAATGCTCGCCTCGGCGGTCGGCAATTTGCTGCAAAACGCATTCAAGTTCACAAAGCGCCACACCGAGGTGACGCTGCACGCGTATCGTCAGGGAGACCAGATCTTGATCGAGATCAAGGATCAATGCGGAGGCCTTCCGCCGGGCCCGGCGGAAATCCTGTTGCAGCCATTTGTGCAAAGGGGCAAAGATCGCTCCGGCTTGGGTTTGGGACTCGAGATCTGCCGGCGCAGCGTCGAGGCGAATCACGGTACGTTGACGGTCCGCGATCTTCCCGGCATCGGGTGCGTATTCACGATCGCTCTGCCACGCCATGCTGAGGCCGGGTTCGCTGCACGCTAGCCGGGCCAGGAGTTACTACAGTGCTTGCCTTTCGTTTGCCGGATTCGATTCTGGCTGTCGCTTCCGATCCCAAGCAGAATCATCTGTTGGCCGCGCTGCCCGAGCTGGATCGGCAGCGATGGCTGCCGCATTTGGAATTCGTCGAGCTGCCGCTGGGGCTTGTACTGTACGAGGCCGGGGATACGTTGAGTCACGCGTATTTCCCCACCAACGCAATCATCTCCCTGCTGTACGTCATGCAGAGCGGCGAGTCGGCGGAAATCGCCGTCGTCGGCCATGAAGGGGTGGTCGGCATCTCCTTGTTCATGGGCGGTGACTCCACGTCCAGTCGCGCGGTCGTGCAGAACGCCGGGTATGGCTTTCGAATCGGGGCCCAGGTGGTCAGGGAAGAATTCAACAAAGCAGCGCCCGTACTGCACCTGTTGCTGCGTTATACGCAAGCCTTGATCACCCAGATGACGCAGACGGCAGCGTGCAACAAGCATCACTCCCTGCATCAGCAACTGTGCCGGTGGCTGCTCTTGAGCTTGGACCGGCTGCGCGGCGACGAGCTCGTCATGACACAGCAGCTGATCGCCAACATGCTCGGAGTGCCGTTGGTCACCATGAACGAAGGGGCGCGGTCACTGCAGGACGCCGGGTTGATCCGCTACGAAGATGGCCGTATCACCGTTCTCGATCGGGCCGGATTGGAAAAGCTCACCTGCGAGTGCTATGCCGTGGTGAAGAAGGAATACGACCGGCTGCTGCCGGCGACAACGGTGCATTGATCTCACGCGGGCTTGCGCCGCCACGCAATCAGGCTGCAGGCCAAGGTGCAGGCAATGCACAGATACGCGAACAGATCGCCGACGAAAACGTATACGGTGTTACCGCCTGACATGCCGGGGGCCGACACCTGCATTCGATCCGACGGCCGAGGATTGCGATAGGGATCATCGGCGTAGGTCTTCTGCAGCAAGCGTCCATTCGGGTCGATCAGCGCCGAGACCCCGGAATTTACCGACCGCACCAGGCTGACCCGCAGTTCGACGCTGGCAAAGACGGACAATGCCAGATGTTCCCAAGGCTCGGTCTTGGCGCCGAACCACGAGTCGCTGGTGAGATTCACCAGCAGGTTGGGGTGCAGCGCGCCGACGTGCTGCAGATAACCCGGCAGCAAATCCTCATAGCAAATCACGGGACCGAGCTTCCATAACTGCCCGCCAGGGCCGTGAAAAGACACCAACCCCGGGCCCGCGCCGGGGGTGAAGCGGCCGGCGCCTTCGGGCAGCAGTCTCCTCAGCCACGGAAAGGTCTCGATGCCCGGAATGTATTCGCCGAAAGCCAGCAGCCGTACCTTGTCGTAGTACCCCGCAACGTAACCTTGGCGATCCAGCAGGATGGCGGAATTGAAAGCGTCTTCGTGAATCTGATCGATCATGTCGGCGCCGATGACGGTCGGCACAGTGAACCCACGGCGCACCATCGCGGGAGACGCTGCCGGAAAATCGGCGCTGAAGTCGCGCGGCAAGGATATCGGGTAACTGCCCTCACTCCACACCAGCAGCTGTGAACCGCTCTTCTCCAACAGACGCGATTGCTCCTGCAGCGCAGCCAACTGACGCAGCGCTTCGTCACGCGAAAATTCACCGTCCACCGTGTAGGGAAAATTCGGCTGCACCAATCCCACTTCCAGGCGCGGTGCGGAGGCGATGAGTTCATCCACCTGGCGCATGCGCACGGCGCCGAAGATCAGCGCAGCTGCCAGGATCGCCGCCGCGGCGATTGCCGGGTAGCGGGCGGCCCGCGCATTCACCGTCAAATCGTACAAGGCTCCGTTCACCAGCATCAGCAGTGCCGTCACGCCGAACGGACCGGTGAGTTCGCTGATCTGAATCACCAGCGGATGCCATGCCTGGCTGATCCATTGACCGCAGGGAAAGATCTGCGGCACCACCAACTCGCTGCCCACCATGACCACGGGCGCGAGCAACGTCATCGGCAATCCCGTGCGCCGCCGGATGCCTGCGACGAATCCGGTGAACAGCAGGAAGATGAGGGCCCTCGCCGCGCAAAACACCGCAAAAACGGCGGCCGCCCCGATCCACGGAAAATCCGCGAAACGCTGCATCACGTCGATCAACCAATAGAATCCGCCGGCAGTCTCAACGACGCCGGCCCACCAGCCGACCAGCAGGGCTTGACGAAAGGTGGGCGCGCGATCCACCGCCCACAGCATCGGAACGGCTGCAATCCAGGCCAGATACGCGAAGTCGAATGGCGTGACCGCCAGAAACCACAACGTGCCGCTCAAGGTGCACAGGAGCAGCGCGCTCCAGAAGTTCAAATTTCGCATGCCATCCTTTCTCGGGTATTCTGGTGCTCGATCATGCAAGAAAGATACGATCCCGCCGCTGTAGAAGCGGAGGCCCAACACTATTGGGTCCAACATCATAGCTTCGAGCCGAGGGAAGACGGCAGCCGACCGAAGTATTATTGCCTGTCGATGTTTCCGTATCCAAGCGGCCGCTTGCATATGGGCCATGTGCGCAACTACACCATCGGCGATGTCATCACGCGTTTCATGCGCATGAACGGGCGCAATGTATTGCAGCCCATGGGCTGGGATGCCTTCGGTCTGCCCGCCGAAAACGCTGCAATCGCCAACAAAGTGCCGCCGGCACAGTGGACCTACGACAACATCGCGTACATGAAGAATCAGCTCAAGACGCTGGGGTTTGGGCTGGATTGGAGCCGCGAGCTGGCCACCTGCCGGCCGGAATACTACCGATGGAATCAATGGTTGTTCCTGCGCATGCTCGAACGTGGCGTGGCCTATCAGAAAACCGGCATGGTCAATTGGGATCCGGTGGACAAGACCGTGCTCGCCAATGAACAGGTGATCGACGGCCGGGGCTGGCGCACCGGGGCGTTGGTCGAGAAGCGCGAGATTCCCATGTACTACCTGAAGATCACGGACTATGCCGAGGATCTGCTCGATGCCCTCAAGGAGATGAAGGGTTGGCCGGAGCGCGTGCGTGCAATGCAGGCCAATTGGATCGGCCGCAGCGAGGGCGTGCGGCTCGGATTTCCGTACCATATCGACAAGCCCGGTGTCTTGTATGCCTTCACCACCCGCGCCGACACCCTCATGGGCGTGACTTTTTGCGCGGTGGCGGCTGAGCATCCATTGGCGGCGATCGCGGCTGCCGGCAATCCAGAACTAGCAGCCTTCATCGATGAATGCAAGCGCGGACCTGCCGTGGAGGCCGAGCTCGCCACCCAGGAGAAGAAGGGCGTGGCGACCGGACTCAGCGTGCGGCATCCGCTCAGCGGTGCGTTGATCCCGGTTTGGGTGGGCAACTATGTGCTCATGACCTACGGCGAGGGTGCGGTCATGGGCGTGCCCGCCCATGATGAGCGAGATTTCGAATTCGCCAAGAAGTACGACCTGCCCATCAAGCAGGTCATCGACGTGCCGGGGCACGAGTACTGCGCCGACGCGTGGCAGCCCTGGTACTCCGAACACGGGCGTTGCGTGAATTCCGGCAGGTACGATGGCTTGGATTTCCAACGGGCCGTCGATGTGATTGCCGCGGATCTGAACGCTTTGGGATTGGGCGAGAAACAAACCACCTGGCGGCTTCGAGACTGGGGTATTTCGCGGCAGCGCTACTGGGGATGTCCCATCCCCATCATCCACTGCCGGCACTGCGGCGCGGTGCCGGTTCCCGACCGGCAGTTGCCGGTGGTGCTGCCCGAGGACTTGGTGCCCGACGGCAGCGGCAACCCGTTGCTCAAAGACGAGCGATTCCTCGCCGCCGCCTGCCCGAAGTGCGGCGCCGACGCGCGCCGCGAAACCGACACCATGGACACCTTCGTCGATTCGTCCTGGTACTTTCTGCGCTTCGCCTGCGCCGACAACGACCAGAGCATGTTGGATGAACGAGTGCGCTACTGGCTGCCGGTCGATCAATATATCGGCGGCATCGAACATGCGATTTTGCATCTGCTGTATGCGCGCTTCTGGACGCGCTTCATGAGCGAGATGGGATCGGTGCCTTTCAAGGAGCCGTTCACCAATCTGTTCACCTTGGGGATGGTGCTCAACGAGGTGTTCTATCGCAAGCCTGCCACGGGCCGCATCGAGTACTTCAATCCTGCGGATGTGACCGTGACCACCGACAAGGTCAGTCAGCAGCGCGTGGCCGTGCTGCGCGCCGACGGCGAGCAGGTCGAGTCTGGCGGCATCGTCACCATGTCTAAATCCAAGAACAACGGCGTCGACCCCATACAGTTGGTCGACGAATTCGGCGCCGATACCGCGCGATTGTTCACCATGTTCGCTGCGCCGCCGGACCAGACGTTGGAATGGTCGGATGAAGGCGTGCACGGCGCCTATCGCTTCATCAAGCGGCTATGGAAGGCGGTGCACGACCACGTGTCCCAGGGCGTCGCAGCGGCGCTCGACAAATCCAAACTGACCGAATCGCAGCGCGCCATGCGCCGTCAGGCGCATCAAACCCTGGCCAAAGTGACCGACGATCTCGGCCGCCGCCGCACTTACAACACGGCGATCGCGTCTGTCATGGAACTCCTGAACGCACTGGCAAAGTTTCCGCAGTCCAACCCGCAGGATCGCAGCATCATGCAGGAAGCCCTGGAAATTGCCGTCATCGGTCTTTCTCCCATCATTCCGCACGTCACTCATGCGCTGTGGCATGGCCTGGGTCATGCCGGCGCCCTGATCGAGCAGAGTTGGCCCGCGGTCGATGCCGCGGCATTGGAAACATCCAGCGTGGACATGGTGGTGCAGGTCAACGGCAAGTTACGCGGTCACATTTCCGTCGCCATCGACGCCGACGAGGCCGTCATCCGCGCAGCGGCATCGGCCGATTCGAACGTGCAGAAGTTCATCGCCGGCGCCGCCGTGCGCAAAGTGATCATCGTGCCCCGCAAACTCGTCAACATCGTGGTCTAATCGCTGCATGACCGGCGAGCATAGTTTGAAGTTCGGCGCAGGCTGCCTAGGTCTCGCGGCCGCAGTCATGCTGGACGGGTGCGGCTTCCGGCTGGCCGGCAGCGATCCCTTGCCGGCGATCATGCAGCACACCTACTTGTCTCTCAAGGATCCCTACACGGATTTTTCGCGCGAGTTCGAACATCGTCTGAAGAGCGCCGGTGCGGTATTGCAGCCGACCAGCGAACTGGCCACCGCGCGCATCGATGTCACCCAGGATTTGGTCGAACAGCGCACCCTGTCGGTGTCCGCCACCAATATTCCGACCGAGTACGAACTCATTTACACCGTGACATTCGACGTGCACGCCGGCGACAAGCAGTTGCTTGCATCGCAGACCGTCAGTCTGTCGAAGGACTACAGCTTCGAAGAGAACGTGCAATTGGCGAAGGAACACGAGGCCGACATCCTGCGACAACAGATGGCCAGGGACCTCGTATCCATCGCCATGCACCGTTTGACGAGTTTGAAATAGCGCCGGTGCTGCAGTGCTGCGGCTCAATGCCATCGACCGGATCTCATTGCAGGTGCTGCTGGATCGGTTCGGCCTGGAGCTGCAATTGATCGCGCCCGAGGAGGTCATCCCGGGTTCTTATTGGGGCGAGCAAGAGGCCGGCTTGATCGCTTCCCGCATTTACGCCCGCCTGGACACGCCGGTGCATTCTGTATTGCATGAAGGCGCGCATTTCGTGTGCATGACGCCGGAACGGCGCGCCGGATTGGACACCGATGCCGGCGGCGATCACGCCGAAGAGAACGCGGTGTGCTATCTGCAAATCGTGCTGGCCGATTCACTGCCGGGCGTCGGACGCGAGCGCCTGTGCCGCGACATGGACGAGTGGGGCTACACATTCCGTTTGGGCAGTGCCGCCGCCTGGTTCCGCGAAGACGCCGCCGACGCCCGCCACTGGCTCATTGAGCATGGCATTCTCGATGTGCACGAACAGCCGACCTATGCCTGCCGGTAAGATCAAACCCGTATCCCGCCGTACCGCGCTCACCGCGTTGGTGACGCTGATCGGCGCGGGCTGCTCGCGGGCGGTGTTCTTTGCGGCAAACGCGCCGTCCGTGTTCGGCGCTTACACGCGGCACACCAATCTGGCCTACGGCGCCGATCCGCAGCAGCGCGTCGATGTCTATGTCCCTGACCGCCCGTCGAAGGGAGTTGCCGCCCGGCCGGTGATCGTCTTCTGGCACGGCGGCCGCTGGGAGTTCGGCGACAAGTCCGATTATCGTTTTGTCGGTGCCGCCCTGGCCGAGTCCGGTTATGTGGTGGTGATTGCGAATTATCGTCACTATCCCCAGGTCAAGATGCCGGGTTTCATGGAGGACGCGGCACGCGCGGCACAATGGGCGGCGACGCATGCCGCGGAATTCGGCGCCGATCCGCAGCAGCTGTTTTTGATGGGTCATTCGGCCGGCGCGCACATGGCGGCCCTGTTGGCGCTGGACCCCCGCTACTTGCAGGCGGCCGGCACCGTGCCGCGGATCGCCGGGGTCATCGGATTGTCGGGTCCCTACGATTTTCTGCCGCTGCTCGAAGAGGACGTGCAGGATATGTTCGGGCCGCCCGCGCTTTATCCGGAATCCCAACCCATCAACTACGTTCGCGGCGATGCGCCGCCGATGTTGCTGATCCATGGACTCAAAGATGAGACGGTGTGGCCCAAGAATTCACGCAACCTGGCCAGCGCACTCAGCGGCCGCGGTGCATCCGTGACATTGAAGCTCTATCCGAAGCTGGTGCATGCCGACACAGTGGGCGCGCTCAGCGCCCCGATTCGCGGCCGCGCGCCAACGCTCGCCGACATCCGGGACTTCGTCAAGTCTCGAACCGCTTAAGCGGTCCCGCTCAGGC
>CAZZWM010000147.1:0-9048 GCA_964657945.1 uncultured Steroidobacteraceae bacterium | reverse complement strand
CTCATGACGGAGCGCTCACGGCGCCCCGCTTTTTCTTCATTCGAGCGCCAAACTGATCTTCGTCCGTGAACTCGATGTGCACCGGCACCTTGTATGAGGGCAGGCGATCCTTGCAAAATTGCCGCATGCGCCGCTTGAACTCGTCCAACGGTTCCGCAGCGATCAGGTTGATGCGGGTCGCGACGATCTGCCCCGTGAGCGGATTGGCGCGGCCGAAAACCGCCACGTCGCGTACGTTCGGCAGCTCCAGCAACACTTCCTCCACTTCGGCCGGATAGACCTTGCGGCCGCCGACATTGATCAGGTCGCTGGTGCGCCCGAGGATGCGCAGATAATCGCCATCCACCTCCACCGCATCTTCGGTGCAGAACCATCCGTCGGCGTCGAATTTGTCGGGCGCGTTCAAGTAACCCAACATGGATGTAGGGGTGCGCACCCACAGAACACCGTCTCGGATCTGCGTTTCATAGCCTTCGCCGGTGAATTGCACCCACAGAGTCCCTTCGCGCGAGCGCGTGCGCAGTACGCCCAGTTCCGACAGTCCGTAGGTCTGCAGCAGCGCGGCCTGCGGCAGAGCTTCGCCGAGGCGCGCCAGCACGGAAGCCGGCATCGCCTCGGTGCCGTAGGCCACGAGCCGCAGACTCGACAGATCGTGCCGCTGATGCGCCCCGCTCAGCAGCAACAAGTTCAGAAACGTCGGCGAGGTGGGAAGTGTATGCACGCGGTGTGCGGCGATCGCCGCACACACGGTGTCCGGATCTCGCGCCTGGGTGGTGACCAGCGTTCCGCCGCTCGACAAGGTATTGAAAAGCGTGTCCACTCCGCCGATGTGGTCGAACAGCAAGAAGGACAATGTCGTCTTGCGTTTGCCGGGACGTGAGAATTTCTCCAGGAGGGATACGCAGTCGTGCACCACCCCTTTGGGCGTGCCGGTGGAACCCGACGAAAACAGCACGAGACCCGGATGCTGCAATTCGATGAGACGCAACAGCAGCGGATTGGTTATCACCCGCGGTGTGGCGACCATCGTTGCCGATTCCTGTGCGCCGGGAGAATCCGCGAAGGACACGTGCCAGCCCGCCTCGGCAATGGTGGCAATCGCCTCGCGGGCGATGGGCGCTTGCGGGGTCAGCGGCACGATGATTGCGCCCCGGCGCACCAGCGCCAGCAGCAAACCCACGGCGCCGGCAGAGCCGGTGCCCTCCAGCACGACCACGCTGCCCTGTCCGATGCCTTGCAACTCGAGCTTGGCATCCCACTCGTGCAGGCGTTCGAGCAAGGTGCGATAGCTCACCGGCGTGTCGCGATGCACCAGTGCAATGGCATCGCCGAAGGTCGCGAGCCGCTCGAACAGCCAGGGGGCGGCGCGCGGTGAGGCTGAAGTCCCCTGCATCGACGACTGCCTTAGGAAACGCCACCCAGATAGATCACTTGCGCCGTGATGTTATCGGAGAGCGGACTGATGAAGAAATCGCACACATTGACGCAGTCTTCCGGCGTTCCCAGCCGCTTGATCGCAAGTCCGTTCACCACGGCGTCGATCTTGTCCTGGGGCACGCCGCGGATCATGTCGGTCATGATGGGCGTGGCGCCGAAGGAATTGCAGGTGATGCCCCATCCGCCGAGCTCGTGGGCGAGGATGCGCGTGAAGGTGACCACCGCCGCCTTTGAGGCCGCGTAAATGGCCTCACCGGCAAGCCCTATGGGATCGACGATGGTGGTGAAGTTGACGATCCGGCCATAGCGCCGACGCATCATCACCTTGGCCGCATCGCGCGATACCAGCATGGTTGCGGTGACGTTGACGGCCAGCATGCGGTTGGCCGTCGCGGCCGGCGTCAGCAACACGTGATTCATGGTGGCGATCGCGGCGTTGTTGAGCACACAATCGATGCGGCCGTGCCGGCGCGCGACATCGCTCACCCACGACTTCACGGCCTTCTCCTCGGAGATGTCCATGGAGGTATGGGTGTAGCCTTCGGCCTCGAAGGAGGCCGCGCCGCGACTGCAGCCCTCGACGATGTAGCCACGCTTGGCGTAGGTTTCAGCCAAGTGCCGTCCGATCCCTTTGCGGGTGCCGGTGATGAGCATGACCTGACGATCCGCCATCGGTTTCTTCGGCGCACTCAAGAGGCAAGCCCTTCCCGTTCGGTGGCGATGATGTGGTCGGCCAGGATGCCGGCAGTGCGGAACGGGCTGTTGCGCTGGGACATGGCGCGGTCATTCGCCAGCGTGACCGATACCTGATGGTCCATTTCGAGCCGCTGTTCGATGTCTACAATCAGCGATACGACGCCGATCGAGTCGATGACCGCTTCCGGGCCGACAATGACCGTCTCCTCGCCGACTGCCGCGGCATCCCCGCCATTCTGGTCCACGGCCTCGCGCAGGGCGGACAACACAATCTCGATTGCTACCGTTCGATCGATCATGACTTTGACATCCGATATTTCCAAGGTTGAGAGAACTACGAATTTACCCTCGTTCAACGCCACTTTGCCAGGGAGACCGGCTTGGCGCCGGTCATCAGGGTGTTGGGCGGCACGTCTGCAGACACCGTGACTCCCGCGCCGATGACGGTTCCTGCGCCAACGGTCACGCCGCCCACGAGTGTACAGCGCGCCCCGAGCCAAACCCCGTCCGCAACCGTGATGGGCGCCGCGTTTTCGACACCTTCCCGTAGCACCGTCGTCACAAAGCGCACCTCATGCCCCACCGCGACATGGTTGCCGATGGTGATCGGCGCCGCCAGGTCAAAAACGCACCCGTCGTTGAAGCCGCAATGATCGCCGATTTTCAGCCGTGAAGTGATCGACCCCGGTCCGCTGAGCTTCGGCAACCCGAAGAACAAAGTCCCCTGGCCCAGGCGGATACCACAGGCCTTGAGTCCCAAGAGTCGCAAACGATTCAGGGTAAACGGGGGAATGGCGCCCAGAAGCAGCCGCGCAAGCAACAGGCGTATGTGCCAATGGCGCCCAACCGGCGCCGTGCTGAAGGACGGTGGTGTCGTGGGTAGCGAACTCATATTCGAAGTCTATCTGAGCAGATGCTCCTCAAAAAATGACTGCAGACGCTGGTCGTATTCGACGCCGGCCGATTGCGCGAACATGCCATGCTGAGCTCCCTTGATGAGCCACAGCTGCTTGGGCGGGCGCGCGGCCTCGTCGAATTGCCGCATCATCCAAGCAGGCACCATCGGGTCGTCGGTTTCTCCAATCAGCAACAGTGGCCGCGGCGATATGTCGGCAATATGTTGCAGCGCCGAATTGCCCGCGGCAAACAGTCCCGAGTTGCGCAGTGCCCAGCGTGCCGGCCAATTGCTGATGAAACCCCATTTCGAGAAGTGATAATCGATGTAACTGTCGAAGTCGGTTGCCGCCGATTCGATGACCACGGCGCGCACCCTGGGGTCCTTGGCGGCCACCTGCGTCAGGACAAATCCGCCTATCGAGAATCCCAGGCCACCGATCCGAGCGCCATCGACATCGGGTCTCGCGGCAAGCCAATCGATCGCAGCGACCAATGCGTCTCTGGCCTCCGCGTCCCAATGAACGGGTCCGCCGCTCATGCCCAAGCCGGGCCAGTCGAACGCCAGTACGCCGAAACCCGCGGCCGCAAGCGCACGCACTTCGGTCAGCATGCTGGAGCGATCGCTGTACACACCATGGGTGACGACCACCGCCGCCCGATTCTTCGAAGGTACGTACCATCCCGCCAGATGCGAGCCGCGGGATTGGAACGCCACGGGCTCCAGCCGCTCCACCTTCGCGCCGCCTGGATCCGTCAGCAGCGAGGATACCGGACTCGGCTCGATCAGCGATCGGGCTGCCCGGTAGTTGCGCAGGGCGATCAGCGCGATGAAACCGATGCATGCAAGCAGACCGGCGACCACTATCAAAAGAGTTCTCCCGCGACCCGACGTTGGACTCACCTGATCTGCCTCACGCGGCAGCATCCGGAACGGCGGGCGCACCAGAAGCGCCCTTCAGCGCCTTGGAAAACCGCTTGCGAATCTTGGTGCAGGGGCGCTCGATCGCATAGTGCACCACGGTTGCGAAGCACAGGGCGGCAGCTAGGGATATGGCGCCCGTGAGAAATGAACTGCCGCCGGCCAGGCCTTCGATGCTCACCAGAAAGATGGCATGGCACAAATACAGCGAGTACGAGAGCACGCCGAGAAATCGCATGAACGGCAGATTCAAGAAGCGCACCACGGGCGACTTGCGATAGTGAATGGCGGCGATGAACGGCGGTATCAGCGCCAGCCCTTGCACGGTGTAGCGGAATGTCTCGCGAAATCCGTCGTTGCGCACCAAGAATGCTCCTAGCAACACGCTCAAGGATAGCGGCAACAACCACCCCATATGCTTGAGAATGCGCTCATGCATGGGATCGCGCGTCAGCGGGTTGGCGGCCACGGCAAACACGCAGCCCAGGAGAATCGAGTCGAAGCGCGCATCGGACGCGTAATAGGTTCGCAACACATCGGCATGCAAGCCAAAGTGCAACACGCAACGCCACGCCAAAGCGCCCGCACACAGCAAGAGCAGGATGAAGGCCTGTCGACTGGCGGAGAACCTCGGGCACATCCAGGCATAGAAGACCGGGAACAGCAGGTAGAAGTGTTCTTCCACGGCGAGCGACCAAAGAACGCCGGTTCCCGGCGTCGTGATCGGATTGGCGGCATAGATCTGATAGTAGTTGGAAACCTGCAAGGCCTGAGACAGTGTTCCCGCGATCGGAATGGGGGGATGACCCGCGCCGGCATGATAGATCAACAGGGCCAGCACCAATGACACGTACATGGGCGGAAGGATGCGCAGCACGCGGCGCAGATAAAAACTTCCCAAACTGATGCGCCGGTAGCGCGCGAATTCCAGGCGAAGCAGCGTGGTGATCAGAAATCCGCTGAGCAGAAAAAAAATCGTGACGCCGAAACCGCCGGGAATGATGGTGGCACCGAGACCGGCGTGAGCGAAGAAAACCAGAAAAAATGAAATCGCCCGAATTCCGTCCAACGACGGAATATACAGGCTGTCGGGCGGCGCTATCGTCTCATGCGACTGCGCCCGCGGACTCGAGACCCGGTGCTTGAACACAGCGGCGTGCTCCGAATTGGCGGTCAATGCATTCCCCGGCTGGTGTTGCGCGCAAGGGCATCATTTATGCCCTGATTCACAGGAGAATTGTACGCGTATGAAAGCAGCCATACGGGCTCACTTGGCCGGTCTGTGACGCACTGCCATCACCGCTGGGCGGCGCGGTGGCGCCTCGGCAGGCACACCTGTATCCTGACCGTCCATCCAGCGGGAGCGTTCAGTATGCGGTTGCACGGGCTAGGCTTTTTTCTCTGTTTTGCATGCGCTGGGATCGCAGCGGCAGCCGACGCCGGAGCCCAGTCCGCCGTCACCATCACCGTCAATCCCGCGATCACCCATCCCATCTCGCCTTACGTTTACGGAATCAACATCGCCGCGGCCATCGACGGACTGCCGCCCGCTCTGACCCTGGACCGCATCGGCGGCAACCGCTGGACCGCCTATAACTGGGAGACCAATGCGTCCAACGCCGGCAGCGACTATCTGTACCAAAACGACGCCTCCCTGAGCAGCAGCAGCGAGCCCGCAGTCGCCGTGACCTCATTGATCTCGGGAGATCAGAGATACGGCATGGCGAGCATGATCACCGTGCAGATGCAGGGGTTGGTGGCCGGCGACGAGAATGGTCCGGTCGATGTCTCGAACCCACCCGACAAGAAACGCTTCAAGAAAGTCTTCTTCGAAAAAAAGACGGTCACCAGCGAACCCTTCACGGTCAAGCCGTCGACCTCGGATGACTACGTCTATATGGATGAGTTCCTGTGGGCGCTCGACCAAAAATTCAAAGGCCAGAATATTTTCGGCGAAAAAGCCGCCACGCAACCGGTGTTCGTCTCGTTGGACAATGAGCCCGAACTTTGGAAGACCACTCACCTCGAGATCGAAGGCAGGAACGGAATCGCGCCGGATGCCTACATTGCCAGGACCATCAGTCTGGCGACCGCTCTCAAGAAGCAGTTTCCTCAACTGGTGATATTCGGCCCGGCGAGCAACGGCTTCATGGGTTTCTACAATTGGATCAATCAGGTCGGCGGCGTCTCCGCCGCCTCCAACAACTGGTTTGTCGACAAATACCTGACGGCGATCAAGAGCGCTTCAACTGCATTCGGCAAACCGCTGGTGGATGTCTATGACTTTCATTGGTACCCGGAAGCGACCGACAGCACGGGCGCGCGAGTCGTCGGCCTCATGAGTCCCGCCTTGAACGACGACCAGGTCCAGGCGATCGTCCAGAGTCCGCGCAGTCTGTGGGACAAGACGTATATGGAAAAGTCCTGGATCGCGAAAGACGTGCTGGGTCAGCCGATACAGATCTTGAACAGGCTGCAATCTCGAATCGACAGTGAATACCCCGGCATGCGCCTGGCCATCACCGAGTACAACAACGGCGGCGGCCAGCACATCGCCGGAACCATCGCTCAGGCGGACAATCTCGGCGTCTTCGGTGCACACGGACTATTCGCCGCCACTTGGTGGCCGCTGGCTGCGAAAGAACCGTACACGCTCGCAGGCTATCGTGCCTTTCGCAATTTCGACGGCGCGAAACACAATTTCGGCGATACATCGGTTCAAGCCACGTCGAGCGACATCGCCAATGTCGCCGTCTACGTCAGCACCGACAGCGGCCACCCCGGCCGGGTAGTCATGGTTGCCATCAATCGCTCGCGCGCCGAGCAGTCGGTGTCGGTGAACGGACAGCCCCTGTCGGGATCGGCGCACTTGTTCCAAATGACGGCGGCAACCGCCGCGAAGCAATCCACCATCAAGCCGGTCGCCGGTGCGGTACAGCCAGTCTCGGGATCCTCTCTCAGCCTGAATCTACCGCCGCTCAGCGTAACGACCATCGATGTCTATTAGCGAATCGGTTGCGGCTTCCGTTTGACTCTGTAGGGAGTGACGGTAACGGTGATCCCGACGACGTTCTGCTCGAAATGTCCGCCGACGAAGTTTGTATTTCGCAAGGTCAGATTGGCGTAGGTTCTGATCGACAACCAAGGCTGTGGGTCGTAAGTGAGCGCGAAATTCGCGACTTGCTGCGCATCGATGCGTTCCGAGCCGGGCGGATTGTTTCCCTGGCCGGGAAACTGCCGATAGGTGTACGTATAGGCGCCATATAGCGAGACCTTGTAGGTGGCCTGCCAGGTCACTCCCGCGGTGGCGTCCGTGTCGATCTCGGAACCGGCATTGAGCAAGTAGCTGTTGATGACCCGATCACCTTGCAGGATCAAGCTGGTTTTTGGAGTGAGCTGGTCCGTGAATGCCAGCAAACCAGTGACTCCGGAGGTCTCGTTGGCCGTGGCGCTCGAGTTTCTGCGGCTATAACCCAGCTGCCCGTCGAAGCTGGTGCGCTTGAACTTGTAGTTGGTCAAGAATCCCGCCGTTTCCTGACTGAAAGACGGATTCGTGGTCGTCGGTGTATTGGTTCCATCGAGTGCCACCGCAGTGGTCGAATTGTAGTTTCCCGACGTGTACCCGGCTTGGAAGCCGCTGGTCAGCCCGCTCAAACTCGTATATTCAATCGAGGTGGCGCCCGAGTTTTGGGTGAGCTCCAGGTTTGGCGCATTGGGGATGGGCTGGTCGGTCTTGATATTGGACCCGGATGCTGTGACCCTCCAGGTAGAATAAAAAAGATATCCAATATTGGCAGTTTCTGTCTGCGTGGTTGCCACGGACAACGCCGTCGGCGGCGTCTGCAAATTCACCCCAGCCCCCGTCAGGTCGTAGAACGGCACCATGGTATGCGTGCGAGTGACGTCGAGTGCGCCATCCAGCTTCGAGCCCAGTTTCCAGTTCAACCCCACGTCGAAGGTGTAGCTGTTGTGATTCAACTGCGTATTTCGCAAGTAGCCATCTTCCTCGGCCTCGAAGCTTGCGTGGACCTCCTGCCGGCCCAATTGATAGCGGCCGATCAAATCGGCGCCATAGGCATAATCCTGGTCCGAGACACGCACGCCGCCCGAGGGTGCAGCGAACACATTGGAATTGCTCTCAAACCGTCCGAAACCCGAGGCTTCCCCGGAGAACTGCGCAAAGGCCAGGTTCGGCCATACCAGCGCGAATGATGCGCCGCAAATTGCCAAGCCCAGCGTGAAGGCCGCACGCATCTTGTGAAAAGAGCGATGATTCAAAGTGAGCATGACTCCCTGAAACTTTCCCGGAACGGTCACCTAACAGCCGGCTGTGTTCGCCAACGTCGTGCCTGTCCATCGATTGTACCCTGACTTTCGTTCTCTGTAGCGCGGTGTCGATTCGCTGGTTGTGCGCATTTCGCGACATTTCGACCACTGCGCATTGGCGCTTACCATCCTATCTGTTGTCATAATTGCCGGGCCCTCGATCGCTCGGAAGCAGGTGAGAATGTTGAACCGGCCGACCTCAGGCGCGTTGCCCATGCTGACGGGGTGTCTGCTATTACTGGCGGCCTGCGGAGGCGGAGGCGGAAGCAGCAGCGGAAACAGCGCCGGCAGCCAGGCGGCTGCCCCGACAAGTTCTACTCTCGAGGCGCCGGCAGGTCTTCAGGCGACCGCCGGCAATACACAGGTCAGTCTTGGCTGGACCGTGAGCAGCGGTGCGACCAGTTACCACGTGAAGCGTGCCACCGCCAATGGCGGTCCCTATACGCAGGTCGCAGCACCGACCGCTAACTCCTACACGGACACGTCCCTCACCAATGGTACGACGTATTACTACGTGGTCTCCGCCCTCGACTCGGCTGGTGAGAGCGCCAATTCCTCACAGGTCAGCGCCGTTCCCGTTGCGCCCAGCATGGTTCCCGCGGTCCCCACCGGTGTTTCGGCAAGCGCGGGAAATGCCAGCGTCGCTCTGAACTGGACCGCGAGCAGCAGTGCGACCAGCTACCACGTGAAGCGTGCCACCACCAATGGCGGTCCCTACACGCAGGTCGCAGCACCGACCGCTAACTCCTACACGGACACGTCCCTCACCAATG
>CAZZWM010000146.1:0-9131 GCA_964657945.1 uncultured Steroidobacteraceae bacterium | reverse complement strand
TTGACGCGGCCGCGGATGCGCTTCTCGATCTGCAGCACGTCCATTTCGCCTTCGATCACGGCCAGCATGTGCTCGAGCCGCTTGCGCACATCGGGGATCTCCAGCACTTTCTGCTTCTCGGAGAGCTTCAAGGACATGTGGGCCGCGACGGTGTCGGCCAATCGCCCCGCCTGCTCGATGCCGGCCAGAGAGGTCAGAATCTCAGGGGGAACCTTTTTGTTCAATTTGACATATTGTTCGAACTGGGTGATGACCGAGCGGGTCAGCACATCCATTTCGCGCTCTTCGTAGCGCTCCTGGTCCGGCATGGGGGTGACCTGGGCGGAAAAGAACTCGCCCTCCCACAACTTTTCGATGCTGGCGCGATCCACGCCCTCCACCAGCACTTTGACGGTGCCGTCGGGGAGCTTCAGGAGCTGCAGGATGGTCGCCACCGTACCCACCCGGTACAGATCCGAGGGCGTCGGGTCATCGACGTCGGCTTGTTTCTGGGCCACCAGCAAAATGCGCTTGTCGGCCTTCATGGCCAGATCCAGGGCCACAATGGATTTTTCGCGCCCCACGAACAGCGGAATCACCATGTGGGGGTAGACCACCACATCGCGCAGCGGCAGAACCGGCATGCCGTTGTGGACTGGCGCTACGTCGGGAACATCGGCAATGGGTTCATCACTCACTAGGCTGGCCTTTTAGGTTGTGGCACGTACGACAAACTGACGCCTTGAGTACATGCGGCCGCCCAACTTGAGTTTCAAGTTCAGGTCAGAGATGGTCCGAGCCTGTCGGTCGCCGCTGTTCCTCGACTGGGGCCACCAGCCGAGTCTCCTCGGTCCGGTGGACTATATAAGGTTTGTTGTGGCCTTCGATCACCTGTTCGTCGACCACGACCTTCTGCACATTCCGCAACGACGGCAAGTCGTACATCGTGTCCAGCAGCACGTTCTCCAGGATCGTGCGCAGGCCGCGAGCACCCGTCTTGCGCTGCATCGCCTTGCGAGCCACCGACCGCAACGCATCCTCGCGGAAATCGAGCTCCACACCTTCCATGTCGAACAGCTTGCGATACTGCTTGGTGAGCGCGTTCTTCGGCTGCATCAAAATCGAAATCAGCGCATCCTCATCCAACTCTTCCAGCGTCGCGACGACCGGCAAGCGGCCGACGAACTCTGGAATCAGACCATACTTGATCAGGTCCTCGGGTTCCGTGTCATGGAACACATCGTTGCCATGCGGCCGCGCATTGTGCTCGCGCACTTCGGCCACGAAACCGATGCCGCTCTTGTGCGTGCGGTTCATGATGATCTTCTCGAGACCCGCAAACGCACCGCCGCAAATGAACAGAATGTTGGTGGTGTCCACTTGCAGGAATTCCTGCTGCGGATGCTTGCGGCCACCCTGTGGCGGGACCGAGGCAATGGTGCCCTCGATCAGCTTGAGCAGCGCCTGCTGTACGCCTTCGCCCGAAACGTCGCGCGTGATCGAGGGGTTGTCCGACTTGCGCGAAATCTTGTCGATTTCATCGATGTAGACGATGCCGGTCTGCGCCTTCTCCACATCGTAGTCGCACTTCTGCAGCAACTTCTGGATGATGTTTTCCACATCCTCGCCGACGTAGCCCGCTTCGGTGAGCGTGGTGGCATCGGCGATGGTGAACGGCACGTTCAGCAGGCGCGCCAGCGTCTCGGCCAGCAAGGTCTTGCCCGAGCCCGTGGGCCCGATCAGAAGAATGTTGCTCTTGGCGAGCTCGACTTCGTCGCGGGAGCGCACGCCCTCGGCGCCGCGGGTCTGCAATCGCTTGTAGTGGTTGTAGACGGCCACCGACAGGACGCGTTTGGCGCGTTCCTGGCCGATAACGTACTCGTCCAGAACCTTCTTGATCTCTTGGGGCTTGGGGAGCTTGTCGCGGGTGCGCTCAGCGCGCTCCTCGAGCTCTTCCCGGATTATATCGTTGCACAGCTCGACGCATTCGTCGCAGACGAACACGCTGGGGCCCGCGATGAGCTTCCGAACCTCGTGTTGGCTCTTTCCACAGAAGGAGCAGTACAAAAGCTTGCCGTCATCATGTTTGCCGCGCGAATCTTCGCTCATGCTGTCCTCAATTGGGCCGCTCCGCGACGCCTCGAAGGCTCCGCAAAACAGCTACGGTACTGACTATATAGCACCGGGCCGATCCGGCGCAAAGGTAAGGAATTGAGGGCTGTGACGGGGTACCAGAAGCGTGGAACACTCTCATTCAAGCCTTAACAGGCAGCTCGCCGCGCTTTTCGAGCATGGAATCGATCAAACCGTAAGCCCGAGCCTGTTCCGCGGTCATAAAGTTGTCCCGATCGCTGTCCTGCTTGACGCGCTCCACGGTCTGGCCGCAGTGCTTGGCCAGGATGGCGTTCAGGCGGGTCTTGGTTTCCATCACATCCCGGGCATGGATGTCGATGTCCGAGGCCTGACCCTGGAACCCGGCCGACGGTTGGTGAATCATGATTTTGGAGTTCGGCAGCGAATATCGCTTGCCCGGGGCCCCGCCGGCCAGCAATACCGCCCCCATGGAGGCGGCAAGGCCGACGCACATGGTGCTCACATCGGATTTGATGAACTGCATGGTGTCATAAATCGCCAGACCGGCGCTCACCGAGCCGCCCGGGGAATTGATGTACAGGTTGATGTCCGCGCCGGGATTCTCCGACTCCAGGAACAGCAGCTGGGCCACCACCAGGTTGGCCATGTAATCCTCGACCTGACCGACGATGAAAATCACCCGGTCCTTGAGCAGCCGCGAATAGATGTCATAGGCCCGCTCTCCGCGTGCCGTTTGCTCCACCACCATCGGAACCAGGTTCAATGCGCGCGTCGTCATAACGTTGCCTTCTTAATTGCCGAGACCCACCGATCCCCACTGTCTGAGGACTTCTAACATCATTTCAAGAGATATGCGCGGGTTCAAGCCTCGAAGTTCATTAATTGCTTGAAGTTCGAGGCCGCTTCGCGGACCTTGGCATGAGCCAGAATCCAGTCCACCACCTGATCTTCCAAGGCCAGGCTCTCGACTTGCCGCATTGCGTCGGCGTTTTGTAAATACGCCCGCTTCATGGCGGCCGCGTCGCCATACGCGCCAACCAGCTCATCCAAGCGCTGATTGACCCTGTCGCGGTCCACGACCAGGTTGTTCTTGCGAATCACGTCATTCAACAATAGTCCCAGGGCGACCCGGCGCTTCGCCGGTTCGACCAACGGCTCGCGCGGCGGCGCCTGGGCCGCATCCTTGGCGCCGCTGCGGCGCATGGCTTCCATCTGCATGTCGCGAATCTGGCCTTCGATCAGGACATTGGGCAGATCGATGGGATTGGCCTGATAGAACCTATCCATCACGGCGGACTTGTTGCGCGCCCGAATGTTCTGTTCGAGTTCGCGGCGCATGTTGGCCGCCACGTCCTCGCGCAACTTCGGTAACCCGCCCTCGGTCACGCCGAAGGCCTTGCAGAACTCCTCGTCCAG
The DNA here is from genome assembly GCA_964657945.1 of uncultured Steroidobacteraceae bacterium. Classification (GTDB taxonomy): domain Bacteria; phylum Pseudomonadota; class Gammaproteobacteria; order Steroidobacterales; family Steroidobacteraceae; genus Bog-1198. Next base: position 5,642 of record CAZZWM010000146.1, on the reverse strand, counting down.
TTCCGGCAGCTTCGGCTCTTCCACCGTCTTGATGTGGGTTGCGAATACCGCCAACTTGCCCGCGAGTTCCGTGGCGCGGTAGTCGGCCGGGAAATTCACCTTGATGTCGCGCTTGTCGTCGGGGAGCGCGCCGATCAAACCATTCTCCAGGTCCGGCAACATCCGCCCTTCGCCGATGACGATGGCGATGTTCTCGCCCTTGCCGCCGGCAAAGGCCGTGCCGTCGATCGAGCCCTCGAAGTCGATGGTGACCTTGTCGCCCGCCGCCGCGGCGCGTGTCACGGGCACGTATTGCACCTGTTGCTTGCGCAGCCGCTCGATCATGGCGTCGATGTCGCTCTCGGTCACCTCGGCCGTCACCTTGTCGATTTGCAGCGATTCGATCGGCTGCACCACCACTTCCGGAAATACCTCGAAGGTGGCCACGTACTTCAGGTCCTGGCCTTCATCCATGCTCTGCGGCTCGATGCGCGGGCTGCCGGCCGGCGTGAGCTGATTCTGCGTCACCGCCTCTTGATAACTCGACTCCAGCAATTCGCCGATCACTTCGCGATGCACCTGCGGGCCGAACTGCTGCTTGATCACCGTGATCGGCGCCTTGCCGGGACGGAAGCCTTTCAAGCGCGCGGTACGGCTCAGATCCTTCAAGCGCGCGGCAATTTCCTTGGCAACGCGTTCGGCGGGCACCTGCACCTGCATGCGACGCTCCAGTTTGCCGATACTTTCGACGGAAACCTGCATGTCTATCCTCTATCTAACGTTGGGTAGTGGGTTTGCGGTTGGTGCGAAAGGCGAGACTCGAACTCGCACGGGTTACCCCACTAGATCCTAAGTCTAGCGCGTCTACCAATTCCGCCACATTCGCAACGAATCAGCCGCACAGTATAGCTATCTGGGCTCGCTTTCGCGAACCAGCAGGCGCGCCACTTCGCGCAAGGCCGGCAGCCCGTTTTCCAGCATGAAATACAGCGGACTGTCGCCCTCGAAAGGCGCACGGGCCGCGGGCGCGTGTACCCAAGCCCAGGCGCGATCCTTCGGTCCCCGCTCGGCCATCAGCGAATACTGAATGTTGGCGATCAAGGCCGCCCGTTCTTGCTGCGTGGCCGACAGCCGCGGCGCCTGGCCCAGGCGATAGCGCTCCAGAACTTGCGGCGAAGGGATTTTCAGCAGCCGGCACTGTTGCAGCGGCGAGAGTTCCCACGCATCCGCGATCGCGAAGAATCGTTTCAAGGCCGTGCTGCTGGTGTGGCGCGCAGCACGGCGACTGGCGGGCTGTAACACCAATCTCGGGCCTGTACGGGGTTTGCTGGGCACCGATGCTCTCATGGGAGCTCAAGCATACTCCCCAAACCGAACCCTGCTTTGATATCATGAGGCGTGCCTGACGGTACCCCCCAGAACTTCGCCGCAAGGCTCGAGCTCGCGCAAAAGATAAGCGGCGGTTTGTTGTGTGTCGGACTCGATCCCGACCCGGACAAGTTTCCCAGGGACCTGTTGTGCGAGTCGCCCAAGACCGCGAGTGCGCCGTCCGTGGACGCCGCCGTGCTGGCCTTCAACAAACGCATCATCGATGCCACCTGCGAGATCACCGCCGCCTACAAACCTCAGGCGGCCTTCTACGCCGCCATAGCCGCCGAGCAAGCGCTGACCGCGACCATCCGCTACATCCGTGAACGCGCCCCGCACGCCGTGGTGATTTTCGACGGCAAGCGCAATGACATCGGCAACACCGCCGCAGCGTATGCGCGCGAATCCTTCGAGCGCTATGCGGCCGACGCCGCCACGGTCAATCCCTACATGGGCGAGGACTCGGTACGGCCCTTTCTGCTGCGTCCTGACCGCGGCGCCGTGCTGCTATGCCGCACCTCGAACTCCGGCGGCCGGGATTTTCAGGATCTCCTGGTCGATGGCACGCCCCTTTATATGCAGGTCGCGCGCCGCGCCGCGCGCGACTGGAACGCACACGGCAATCTGATGCTGGTGGTGGGGGCCACCAACCCCAGCGAAATGGCGTCGCTGCGCAAGGCACATCCTGAACTGAGCTTCTTGGTGCCCGGCATCGGCGCGCAAGGCGGCGATCTGCAAGCCATCCTGGCTGCGGGTTTGAATGCAAAAAATGCCGGGTTGCTGATCAGCGCCTCACGCAGCATCAACTACGCCGAAGGCGGCAGTGCCACGGGGATTCGCGCCGCTGCGATGGAATTGTATTCGGCCATCAACCGGCGCCGCCCCGGCTCTACCAAGGCGCGCGTCGCCTAGAAGGCGCTTTTCACCACACCGCCATCCACGCGCAGCGCCGCTCCATTGGTCGCGGCCGACAAGGGGCTGGCCACGTAGGTGACCAGGGCGGCCACCTCCTCCGGTGTGGCAAAGCGCTTCAGCAACGAAGTCGGCCGCGCCGTCTTGAAGAATTCACTCTCCACGGCCTGCGCGCTCTTTCCGGCTTTCTCTGCCATGGCCGTGACGAATTCGCCCACACCGCGCGAACGCGTGGGGCCCGGCAACACACTGTTGACGGTGATGCCCGTGCCCGCAGTGATTTCCGCCAAGCCGCGCGCCACCGCGATTTGCGCCGCCTTGGTCATGCCATAGTGGATCATTTCCGCGGGAATCTGCAGGCCGCTTTCGCTCGAAATGAAGATGATGCGGCCCCAGTTTCGCTTGCGCATCCCCGGCAGATACAGCCGCGACAGCCGCGCGCCGCTGAGCACGTTCACATCGAAGAATCGGCGCCAATCCTCGTCTCGGATCTCCTCGAACGGCCTGACTTCGAAGATACCGAGGTTGTTGACCAGAACATCGACCGCCGGGTGTTTGCCAAGCAGCTCGGCGGCCACCACCGCATCGCTCAAGTCGCCGGCGAATCCGCTGACCTTGCTGCTGCCGGTGGCGGCCTTCATTTCCTCCACGGCGCCCGCCACCGCCTTGGCGCTTCGGCCATTGACGATGACGGCGGCACCTTCGCGCGCCAGCGAGGTTGCAATGGCATTGCCGATGCCGGCGGTGGAACCGGTGACCAGGGCGGTTTTGTTCTTGAGTTGAAGATCCATGCCGCTATCTTATGCTCAGCCGACGATGGCTGCGACCACATCCCCCAGTGCCAGTGACGAAGTCAGCCCGGGGGACTCGATACCGAACAGATTCACGATGCCCGCCACGCCATGGTCTTTCGGCCCTGAAATCAAGAAATCCTTCGCAGGCTCGCCGGGGCCGTTGAGTTTGGGCCGCACCCCGGAGTAGGCCGGTTGCAAACTCCCGGGCGCGATCTGCGGCCAATAGCGTTTGATGGAGTCGTAGAAGCTCGAGGCGCGATTGGGATCGACCTGGTAGTCGACCTCGGATAGCCACTGCAAGTCGGGGCCGAAGCGCGCCGCGCCCGCCAAGTCTATGGTCATGTGAATCCCCAGCCAGCCGTGCTCACCCACCGGATAGATCAGACGCCGAAACGGCGCGCGCCCGCTCAAGGTGAAGTAGTTGCCCTTGGCATAGTGGATGCGCGGGATGTGCTGAGACGGAAACCCCTCGATGCTCGCAGCGACCCGATGCGCTTGCAGTCCGGCCGCATTGATGACCCAGCGGGCGGTTGCGGACGGCACGCTGTCTTGCGCGAGGAATACGCCGATCCCCGCATCCGAGGGATCCAACCGGCTGACCGTGGTGCCGTAGGAGATGGCGGCTCCGCAACTTTCCGCATCTGCCAGCAAGGATTGTAGATAGGCATGCGAGTCGATGATGCCCGTAGAGGGGGATGACAAGGCGGCCACACATCGGAGCGCCGGTTCCATGCGCCGCGCCTGCTCGCCGTCCATGAGGTCCAAATCCAGCACCCCGTTGGCGCGCGCATTGGCCGCCGTGGATTCCAGGGCGGCAATTTGCGCTGCGGTGGTGGCGACCGTGAATTTTCCGCACCTCCGCTGCTCGATACCGCGCCGGCTGCAGTAGCGATACAGCAGTTCCTTGCCCGTCACACACAGTCTCGCCTTGAGCGAGCCGGGCTCATAGTGGATGCCGGCGTGGATGACTTCGCTGTTGCGCGAGCTGGTGTGCATGCCGAACTGGCGTTCGGCCTCGATGATGACGACGCTGCGGCCATCGCGGGCCAACGCCCGCGCTATGCTCAAGCCGATGACGCCGGCGCCAATGACGATGCAGTCGACGTCGCTCAACGGTGCGCCGCGGCGATGAATTGATCCACTTCGCCTGCCGTGGTCGCGAAGCTGGCGACCAAGCGGATGGGCACGCCTTCCCCGCGGGTATCCGCAGGCCAGCGATAGAATTTGAATTGTGTTTCCAGCGCCGCGACTTTTTTCTCGGGCAATGCCACGAACACCTCGTTCGCTTGAACCGGGTACATGAGACGCGCACCGGCCACGCTTTCCAAACCGGCCGCCAGCCTGGCCGCCATGGCGTTGGCATTGCGCGCATTGCGCAGCCATACATCGTCTTCAAGATACGCCAGCAATTGAGCGCTCAAAAAGCGCTGCTTCGACCACAGGTGTCCGGCTCGCTTGCGGCGCCGCTCGAAGTCGCACCCCCGTTCAGCATCGAAGAACACCACGGCCTCCGCGCACAACGCGCCGTTCTTGGTCGCACCCAGGGACAGCACATCCACCCCCAGCTTCCAGGTGGCCTGCGCCGGCGAGCAGCCGAGATGCACCAGGGCATTGGCGAAGCGCGCGCCATCCACGTGCAGCGGCAGACCGTGCCGACGGCCGGCCTCGCTCAAGTCCGCCAGCTCGCTCAGGCCGTACACCGTGCCGCACTCGGTCGCCTGGGTCAGGCTGATGGCGGCCGGCTTCGAGTGATGCACGCCCATCTCCTCGGCGAAGGCCGCGGCGTCGTGAATTTGCTGCGCCCGTATCTTACCGTGCGCGGCGGGCAAACCCGTGAGCCTGGCACCGCCGCTGAAGAATTCAGGGGCGCCGCACTCATCGGTGATCAGATGCGCCTTCTCATAGCAATAGATCTCGCCGTACGGCGGCGCCAGCTGCGACAGCGCGAGGGAGTTCGAGGCCGTGCCCGTGGTCACGGGAAACAGTGACACCGGCGTTTCGAACAGGTCGCTGGCCACGGTCTGCAAGCGCGCGGTCAGGTCATCGTTGCCATAGGAGGAGACCGAACCATGATTGGCCACATTGATGGCGGCCATGATTTCATCGCAGGCCGGAGACACATTGTCGCTGCTGAAATTTACGCCCAAAGCCTGTCCTCACTCACGGGTCGGCCCGCGATTGTAGGCTACCGCCAAGCGCTGGCGGCAAACTCGAAGCTTTCACCCTCGCGTTGCCAGATCGCCGCCTCGCGCCGCACCGTCAGAAACCAGGTGTGCTGCTCCAGCGGCTTGTGCGGCTTGAAGCATGCGGGCGTCAGCACCGCCACGGCGCCGCCATGGTGGGGGTCGCGCACCGACTCATAGCGAATCGCGTCGAGGCCGGCCGCGCGGGCCACACGCGCGAAATCCTGGGTGGCGCGATAGTCGCGCGGATGAGTCCAATCGGCTCGCGAGCGTTTGAAAGGCAGGTCGGTCAAATCCACCATCTGCCCGTCGATGCCGGCTCGAAACACGGTCTGCGGCGAGGGGCCCACGGTCTTGAGCCCGGCGCTCTCGGTCAAAAAGCGCCAACGCCAGAACCCCAACTCGG
>CAZZWM010000145.1:0-9226 GCA_964657945.1 uncultured Steroidobacteraceae bacterium | reverse complement strand
GCCGGCCATGATCAGCAGCGCGCCCAGCCGCCATCCGAGCCGCGTGGCATGCGCGATATCTGCGTCGCCGCCTTTGAGGGCCTTGGCCGGAGCGTGGTGCGCTGCGTTGCGCGCAGGAACCCAGGCGCCGAAGCCCGCCACCGCAATGCCGATGAGAAAGAAGGTCAGAACCGCAAGCGGCGATGCGCGCAGCGTCGCACCCGCCACATGCAATTGGCCGTTGCCCAAATCACCGCTGAGAAAGCGCAGGATGAGGGCGGCGATCGACGCGCCGAGTGCCAGACCCAGACACGAACCGATCACCCCCAGAGCGATGCCTTCGCCAAGCAGTGCGCGCTGCAGTTGGCCGCGGGTGACGCCGAGCGCCCGCAACAGGGCCAGAGAGCGGCGTCGCCGCAGCACCGACAGGGATTGGGTGGAAAACACCAGGAATGCGCCCGTGAACAAGGCGACCAGTGCCAGCATGTTCAAATTGACTCGATACGCGCGCGTCACCGAGATGGCGCGGTCGCGTTCCAGTTGCGGAGCGATGGGTGTAACGCCCACCGGCAGCTCGCCGGCCAGGTCGCGGCGAAATGCTTCGACGTCGCTGCCGGGAACTAGCCGCAGATCGATGCGATTCAGCAGCCCGAGCCGATCGAACAGCCATTGTGCCGCGGCAATATCCATGAGCGCCAAATCCTGAGAGTAAGCTGCGCTGGAGAGCACTCCCAGGATGGGCAGCGCGCGCGGTGAACTGCCGACGGTCACCTCGAGCGCATCGCCGCGCTTCAAACCCAGCCGCTGTGACGCGCTATGGCTGAGATAAACGCCGTTCGACTCGAGCAGCTGAAACACGCCGTCGCCGATTTCCGCCAACAACGCCGGTTGCAGCGCCGCCGCGCGGAAAGGATCGATGGCCAGTACCTTCATTGACTCGCCGCGGCCGGCGAGCGCGACATCCAGCTCCAAGGCCGGACTGGCGATGGCAACCTGGGGATTTCGCGACAGGGTCGGAAACAGCTGCTCGGCGAACCCGTCGCGCGGCCCGCGCACGATGACATCCGATTCGCCCACCAACCGTTTGGTTGCAAGGCCGAATTCATTCAACGCCGTCGCATTGACCAGGTACACGGCAGTTCCCAGCGCAACACCCAGCGCAATCGCCAGTACCGTAATGCCCAGCCGTCCCGGTTGTTCGCGCAGCTGCGAGAAGAACAGCAGGCGCCAAATCATGCGCGCTCGAGTCGATGCAGGCCCAGCGCATCGAGCAGCAGGATCCTATCGGCCGTTTCGGCGGCAGCCCGCGAGTGCGTGATGAGTATGCCGGCCCCGGCATTGCCCTTGATCTGTTCGCGCAGCAGTCCCAGCGTCTGCGCGGCATTGCGTGGATCGAGATTGCCGGTGGGCTCATCGGCGAGCACCAGGCGCGGATGATGAACCAGCGCCCTGGCGATGGCGACGCGTTGCACCTCACCGCCCGACAGTTCGCGTGCCGGCCGTTCGGCCAATCCGAACAGGCTCACCGCCTGCAGCATCTCCCCGGCGCGGCGGCTGCGCTCCGGCTCGCGAATGCCCAACAGGTCGAGGGGCAGGGCGACGTTTTGCAGGACGGTCAGATAGGGCAGCACGTGAAAGGCCTGGAACACAAAACCGATGCTGCGACGACGCAGCAGGGTGGCGGCATCGTCATCCAAGGTCGACAAGTCGGTGCCTTCGATCAGTACGCGGCCGCCGTCGGGCCGATCCAGTCCGGACAACAGGTTGAGCAGCGTCGATTTACCAACGCCCGATTCGCCCATGACAGCGAGGTATTCCCCCGCGCGAAGTTCGAGGTTCAATCCCTCGAACAGCGGCGGGGTGGCGGGCGAGTAACGCTTGGCGAGATTTTCCAGCCGCAGGATGACGTCAGCCATCACCTCAGGCTGCGTCGACTCCGATCACGGCCTTTACTTCCAAAAAGTCCCGCAGTCCGAATTCGCCGTATTCGCGGCCGTTGCCAGACGCCTTGAAACCGCCGAAAGGCGTGTGCATGGTGCCGGAGGCGCCATTCAAGGTGACTTGGCCGGCACGAATGCGGTTGCCAATGCGCCGCGCGTGTAGATTATCCTTGGACCATACGTAGGCGGCCAACCCATAGGGCGTGTCGTTGGCGATTTGCACGGCCTGCTCTTCGGTATCGTAGGGAAGGATGCACAGCACGGGTCCGAAGATCTCTTCGCGTGCGATGGTCATCTGATTGTCAACGTCGGAGAAAATCGTCGGCTTGACGTAGTAGCCTTTTTCCAATCCCTCGGGCCGTCCGGATCCGCCGATGACGACCTTGGCGCCCTCGGCGATGCCCTTGGCAATGTAGCCCTCGATCCGGTCGAATTGCACCTTCGAAACCACCGGTCCGATGTTGGTCTTCTCGGACATGGGATCGCCCACGATCACGCCTTCCGCGACCCGCTTGGCGATCGCTTCGACTTCGGCCAGTTTCGATTTAGGCACCAGCATGCGTGTGGGCGCGTTGCATGACTGGCCGGAGTTTTGAAACACGTGCATGACGCTGCGTTTCACGGCCTTTTCGAAATCCGCATCGTCCAGCAGCACATTGGGCGACTTGCCGCCCAACTCCTGGTGCACGCGCTTCACGGATGCCGCCGCGCTCTTGGCCACCTCGGTACCGGCGCGGGTCGATCCGGTGAAGGACACCATGTCGATCTCCTTGTGAGAAGACAGAGCAGCGCCCACGGTGGCGCCCTCGCCATTGATCAAATTGAACACACCCTTGGGCACGCCGGCCTCCTGCATGACGCGCGCCCAGATGACGGCGCTGAATGGTGAATATTCGGAAGGCTTGAGCACCATGGTGCATCCGGCGGCGAGTGCCGGTATCACCTTGGCCGCCACTTGGTTCATGGGCCAATTCCAAGGAGTGATCAATGCGCACACACCGACCGGCTCCTGCACCAGCCGCACGGTGCCGCGCATTTCCTCGAATTGGAAGGTCTTCAGCACCTCTATCATCGCGCTGATGTGTCCCACGCCGATCGCGGTCTGTGCGCCTTTCGATAATGTGACGGGTGCCCCCATTTCCGTTGAAATTGCCAAAGCGATTTCGTCGTAGTGCGCCTTGTAGGAAGCCAGAATTCGTTCCATCAACGCAAGACGCTCGGCCGGCGGGGTGTGGGAATACCCATCGAACGCGCGCCGCGCTGCGGTGACCGCACGGTCGACATCCTTGGCGCTGCCCATCGAGATCACGCCGGCGACCGCCTCGGTGGCGGGATTGATGACATTGAACTCTTTGGGCTCGATCGGATCGACCCAAGCGCCATCGATGAAGAACTGCCGATTGTCGTACGTCATTGCATAACCCCTTCCAAAATCGCCCACTTCCGGGCGCTCATTCTACCCGCTGCGCCGCTGCTGCGCCGAATTCGTCCGGCAGGGCATGGTTCGCAGTCCGGCACGCTTGGAATTGCTAGGCTTGGGTAACCATGTCGAGAATTCGCAAACCCCTGATTCTGCTGGCGGTTGCCGCCTTTGGTTTTTGCCTGGCGGGCACCTTGCCCTGCGCCATGGCAATGGCTGCGCCCGCTGAATGGAATCCGGTGCGCACGCGCACCGTAGAAATCGGTCCGCAAGCCGACCGCATCGTCGTCGGATTTCAAGCAACCGCAGAAAACTCGGTCGCCAAGGTCGTGCGGATTCGCAATCGCACGCGTGCCGTGCAAATCGTGGAAGCGCAGACCACATCCGCCGACGTGCGAAATCTCGCGCAGCGCACCGGAGTCGCGGTGGTTGCGTCGCGGCAAATCTCTCCCAGTATGCATGTCTTGTTCTTGCCGGCAACGCTGTATGGCGCGGAACTCGGCGCCACACTGCAGCAGTTGCGCGCCGACCCCAACGTGAGCTTCGCAGAAGCCGATCAACGGCGCTTTCCGCATGCCGTCCCGAATGATCCGCTGTTTGCGCCGACGCCCGGAGCATCGGGCCAATGGTACATGCAGACACCGAGCACCGTCAGTGCCACCAGCGATGCCGCGGCCACCGATGCCGTGTCTGCCTGGGACATCACCACGGGCAGCAGCGGCACCGTCATAGCCGACGTCGACACCGGTGTGCGATTCGATCATCCGGATCTGGGACGCGCCGGCTTCAGCGGCGGCCGATTGCTGCCGGGCTACGATTTCGTCAGTGGGGATTTGAACCGCTCCAATGGCGCGGCGCTCGGCACCTTTCTGATCGCCAACGATGCCGATGGCTGGGATCCCGATCCTTCGGATCCGGGCGATTGGGTCAGTGCCACGGATTTGGAATCTGCATTGTTCCCGCCCGCCACTTGCGGGAATCCGAACAGCATGCCGGTCGACGGACCTGTGAACAGCTCCTGGCACGGCACGCGCGTGGTGGGCGTGCTGGGCGCCGTCACCAACAATGGTTCCGGCATCGCCGGCATGACATGGAATCCGTACGTGTTGCCGGTTCGCGCCCTCGGAAAATGCGGCGGCTACGACTCGGACATCATGGCCGGAATGCGTTGGGCTGCCGGATTGACCGTGACCGACGCCGACGGCACTGCGGTCGCGGACAATCCTTATCCAGCCGACATCATCAATCTGAGTTTAGGCGGCAGCGGCACCTGTCCCTCCAGCTACCAGTCCGTGATCAACACGCTGACCGGAATGGGGGTGCTCACGGTGGTCTCCGCGGGAAACCAGAGCGGCCCGGTGGACTCGCCCGGAAACTGCGCCGGCGTGCTGGCCGTGGCGGGCCTGCGCAATGTAGGCACCAAGGTCGGTTACAGCAGTTTGGGACCGGAAGTCGGAATTTCTGCGCCGGCGGGAAATTGCGTCGATACCACCGGCGCCACATGCCTGCGTTCGATCGACACCACTTTCAACACCGGCCTGACCACGCCCGATATCAACTCCTACACCAACCAGCTCGAAGAGAATCTGGGCACGAGCTTTTCGGCGCCCATCGTATCCGGCGTGGCTGCGCTGATGCGGGCCGTCAACGCCAATCTCACCCCGGCGCAGTTGATCGCGCGCATCAAAGCCAGTGCCGGCCCATTTCCGCACCCGGCAGGCACACCGGTATGTTCGAGCACCAGCTCCTCGACTGTGGAGTGCGCTTGCACCACCTCGGTATGCGGCGCCGGCATGTTGAACGCCTTCAACGCCGTGAAGGCGGCACTCGATCCGATCGCAGCCATCAAGATCCCCAACGGCCTGGCGCTGCATGCGCCAGCCACCTTCGATGCCACAGGCAGCGCGGCCGCTTGCAATGTCGCCGGGCCCTTGAGCTATGCTTGGACCACGACCGGTTCGGTGCTCATCGTATCGGGCGCAGGCACCGCCCAACCCAGCGTCAAATGGAGCGGGGCGGGCACGTTGACGGTCCGGGTGACCGACTCTTCGGGCAACTTCGATACGGCGATGGTGAATTTCAGCGCCTCCTCCCATACGAGCACCGCGCCGGCGAATGCCGGCAGCGCCGCCACCGCCTGTCCCGTCCCGTTCACCTTCACGCCGGCGGCACCGACCGTGGCGCAAACCGTGACACCCGGCAGCGTCGTGGTGAATACGGCGGCAACGGTAACGGTCACGCTGTCGAACAGCAACGAATTTGCGCTCACCCAGACCTCGCTGACTGAAGGCTTTCCGGCCGACCTTACCGTGGCCGGCACGCCCGCCCTCAGCAGCACCTGTGCCGGCGCGCAGCTGGCGTTGAGCAGTACCTCCGGTACCATGACCTTGACCAACGCCATCATCCCGGCGCAGGGCAATTGCAGCGTCACTGTCGATGTGCAGAGCGCGACGCCAGGCAGCTACGCTTTGAACATTGCGGCGGGCGACTTGAGCACGGGTCCTGCGGGCGCAAACGCCGGCCCGGCGTCGGCAGCGTTGACGGTCACCGACAACCTCAGCAGCGGTGCCGGCGCCGGTTCCCCCGCCGGCGCGAACTCGGGCGGCGGCCATGGCGGCGGCGGAGAAGTCGATTGGCTCGATATCATGTTCGTCACCGGATTGTTGCTCGCCTGCCGGCGCCATGTCGGGCGAGGGCGCGGCAGAATTGGCAATGAAAAGTAAAACCGTCGCGGTTTTGGAACCGGTCAAGACGCATCGCGATGCGCGCGGTGCCCTGTTCGAGCCCTTGAGCGATGCCGAATTGGCCGCCCAAAAGAACGTGCACGTGGTGTTGACCCAGCCCAACGAAGTGCGCGGCAATCACGTGCACCGCACCGCCACCGAAACCACCAGCGTGGTGGGACCTTGTCTCATCCGGCTGAAGGAATCGGGCGTGATCCGCGACATCGAAGTCGCCGCCGGCGAAATCTGCCGCCTGGTCATTCCACCCGGCGTAGTGCACGCCTACCGCAACACCGGCGATGGCGTCATGGTGCTGGTGTCCTTCAGCACCAAACTGCACGATCCCAGCGGTGCCGATACCGACCGCGAGCAGATCCTCTAGTCTTCATTCGGGATCCTTCCGGCGTTCGAGATCGTGACCGCGCTTGAAATCGCGGATGTGTTTCTCCATCCACGTGCGTGCCTGCTCCGGCTTCTTGAGTTTGATCGCCGCCGTGATTTTTTCCTGGGCGGCCTGAATGCGCGCGCGCGCCTGCGGAACGCGATCGACGATGCGCGTCAGGGCAGCCTCCAACAATTGGTTGACCGGGGCCTGCGAGAGCGCCAGCACCCGATTGCCGCTGGCTTCCGCCACCGCGGTGAAGAATTCCGTTACCGCGGACACCGCCTTTGTGATATCGGCGGCGTCGCGCCTGAAGCGGGCGGACGCGCGATTCAGCGCCTGCAATTGCGCGGGAGTGCGTCGCGCGGCGGCGTATTCGGCCGCGGCCGGTTCGATGGCCATCATGGCCTCCCACAATTCCACCACGGTGACGTCGTGCAAGGCCAGCGCGCGGCTCACGCCGGTGCTGACGTTGCGCGGTTCCGGGCGCGTCACGCGCAGGCGTTTTTCGCCGCGGCCCCGCCCCAGCAGTCCATGAGTCTCCAACTCGCGTATCGCCTCGCGGATGGTGGAGCGGTTCACGCCGAACTGCCGCGCCAGATCGGTTTCCGAGGGCAGGGCGTCGCCGGCGCGCAGCGACCGCTCGACGATGCGCTGCTCGATCTGATTGGCGATCTGCCGGTATGCCGGCGAGTCCTGCAGCGGCAGAAACAGATCCGTCACGCGCCTTCCCCGAACAACTCGCGGCCGATCAGCATGCGGCGGATCTCCGACGTGCCGGCGCCGATCTCGTAGAGTTTCGCATCGCGCAGCAAGCGCCCCGTGGGGTAGTCGTTGATGTAGCCGTTTCCGCCGAGCAGCTGCACGGCATCGAGCGCGGCCCGGGTGGCCGCCTCGGCGCAGAACAGAATGCAGGCAGCGGCGTCCTTGCGGGTCGAGTCGGCGCGATCGCAGGCCGCGGCCACCGTGTACGCATAGCTGCGGCACGCATTGAAGGAGGCGTACATGTCGGCCAGCTTGCCCTGCACCAATTCGAAGGTGCCGATCGCCTGACCGAACTGCCTGCGCTCGCGCACATACGGCAGCGCCACGTCGAGCGCGGCAGCCATGATTCCCAGCGGGCCGCCGGACAGCACCACGCGTTCATAGTCCAAGCCGCTCATCAGCACGCTGACGCCCTGGTTCTCGGTGCCCAGCAGATTCGCGGCGGGCACTTCGCAGGCATCGAACACCAACTCGCTGGTGCTCGAGCCGCGCATTCCCAGTTTGTCGAGCTTCTGTGCCGGCGCGAAACCCTTGAATCCCTTCTCGATGATGAACGCGCTGATGCCGCGCGCGCCCGCTTCGGGCGCGGTCTTGGCATATACCACCAGGGTGTCGGCCTCAGGCCCGTTGGTGATCCACATCTTGCGGCCGTCGAGCACATACAGATCGCCGCGGCGCACCGCCTTGAGCTGCATCGACACCACATCCGAGCCCGCGCCGGGCTCGGACATGGCGAGCGCGCCCACATGTTCGCCGCTCATGAGTTTCGGCAGGTACTTTGCCTTCTGCGCGGCATTGCCGTTCAGTGCCAGCTGGTTGACGCACAGGTTGGAATGCGCCCCATAGCTCAGTCCGACCGCGGCCGAAGCCCGCGAAATTTCCTCCATCGCGACGGTGTGCGCCAGGTAGCCCATTCCGGAGCCGCCATCCTCGGTGCTCACGGTCATTCCCAACAGACCCAGGTCGCCGGCTTCAGTCCACAGGTCGCGCGGGAACTCATTGCTGCGGTCGATTTCATGGGCGCGCGGCGCGATCCGCTGCTCCGCGAAGCGCCGCACCTGATCGCGCACGGCATCGACGACCTCGCCCAGGCCGAAGTTGAATTCTCGATAAGCTGAAGCGGCCATCGGTGCGGCACCTTGTCATCGGATCGGGATAGTTGGATAATCGGACTGTCGGACAATTTTGCCACGCTCGGCGCCACAAAGCCAATGGCCAAGATCGCTTCCAAAATCGACCCACGTTCGGCCGAGTTCGCCGCCAACCGCGCCGCCATGCAGGCGGTGGTCGAGGACCTGCGCTCGACCCTGCAGCGCAATGCCGCCGGCGGCAGCCCCGCGGCGCGCGCCAAACACACCCAGGCCGGAAAGTTGCTGGTACGCGAGCGCATCGGGGCGTTGCTGGATCCCGGTTCGCCCTTCCTGGAATTGTCGGGCTTGGCGGCTCAAGGTGTGTACGGCGAGGAAGTGCCGGGCGCCGGATTGGTTTCAGGCATCGGCCGCATCTCGGGCCGCGAATGCATGGTGGTGGCCAACGATCCCACCGTCAAGGGCGGCACCTACTACCCGTTGACGGTGAAGAAGCACCTGCGCGCCCAGGAGATCGCCGGCGAGAACGCGCTGCCCTGCATATACCTGGTGGAAAGCGGCGGGGCCTTCCTGCCGCGCCAGGATGAAGTGTTTCCCGATCGCGAGCATTTCGGCCGTATTTTCTTCAATCAGGCGCGCTTGTCGGCGCAAGGCATCGCGCAGATTGCAGTGGTGCACGGATCCTGCACCGCCGGGGGCGCCTACGTGCCGGCGATGTCCGATCACGCCATCATCGTGCGCAATCAGGGGCGCATCTTCCTTGGCGGTCCGCCGTTGGTGCGCGCGGCGACGGGCGAGGATGTCGACGCGGAGACCCTGGGCGGCGCGGAGGTTCATTGCCGCCGTTCCGGCGTCACCGACTATTACGCCGAAAACGATACGCATGCGCTGGCATTGGCGCGCCGCGCCGTCGCGCGGCTGAAGCCGGC
>CAZZWM010000144.1:0-9533 GCA_964657945.1 uncultured Steroidobacteraceae bacterium | reverse complement strand
CGATCCGGGGAGAGTTGCGGTAGATAATGTAGATGAGAAATGCCAGCAGCGCGGTGGCGGCCAGCGTCTCGATGAAGAATTCGAGCAGGAGTGCGTGGAATCCAGTGGGTCTGCCGGCGCCCACGGAAATCGCCACGGAGATCGTGCCAGGTCCGGTGGTGAGCGGCATGGTGAGCGGATAGAACGCGAGGCGGCTGGGCGACACGTCGATGGTGCGCGGGTTCGGAGTTTCGGAGCGACGTTGCTCCGTGGCGTCGGGCGCGTTGAGCATGCGCCAACCGGAAGAGGCGACGATGATGCCGCCGGCGACCCGCAGTACCGGAATGGACACGCCGAAGAATCCCAACACGTAGGCGCCGATATACAGTGAGGCGGCGACGATGCTGAAGGCATAGATCGAGATCCAGCGCGCCACCGCGGCGCGCGTGACCGAGTCGAGCTCGCGGGTGGCGCCGAAGAATATAAAGGCACCGGACAAGGGATTGACGATGGAGAAAAGCGCGGTGAACGCCAATAAGAATGTGGTCAGTTCCAGGTGCATGGGCGGCGCATTCTAACAAGTTGTGGCGGCAGAGAAGATCATGGCGGTGCCTGATGCGGGTGGGATCAAGTGGCTGCGAGGATGGCCTTGATCAGCGGTTGGGGAGAGTAGCCCGTGGCGTGCGGCGTCAGCCCCATGCGAACGATCACCAGTTGGCGGGAGCGAATCACCGTGACCGTTTGGCCGTCGTGGCCGGATAGATAGAAGGTGTCCGGCGGTGTGCCGATGGCTGCGGTCGCGGGGAACAACCAAGTCTGACCCATGCCGTACTCGCCGCCGGAGGCTTTGACGGGGGTGGCCATCATGGCGACGTAGCCCTCCGGCAGCAGGCGCCGGTCCTTCCATACGCCGTCTTGCACCAGGAATTGACCGTAGCGGGCCCAGTCATGGGCGTTGGCATACATGCAGCAGGAGCCGACCAGGGTGCCGCGTTCATCGGCTTCCAGGGTGGCGCTGTTCATGCCGAGCGGCTGGAATAGACGATCCGCGATGAAGTCGGGGGATTCGGGCCCGGCAGCGTCTTGCATGATGCGCGACAGCAGTACGGCGGTGCCGCTGGAGTAGTTCCATGCCTCGCCGACCGGATGTTCGAGCGGCTGGTCGTGAGCGAAGGCGGCCATATCGGACTGCAGGTACAGCATTCTGGTGACATCGGAGACCGCGCCATCGGATTCGTTGAAGTGCAGTCCGCTGGACATGGCCAGCAGATCGGCGACGCGAATCTTGGCGCGAGGATCGCCGGCGGGCCAGAAGCCGGCTTGATCCAGCGTCAGTTTGCCATCCTTGACCAATATGCCGATGGCGGCGGCCATGACGGTCTTGGACATGGACCATCCGAGCAGCGGCGTCTTTGCGGAAAAGCCTGCCCCGTTGCGTTCGGCAACCAGGCGTCCGTGATCGATGACCACCACGGCGCGCATGCCCGGACCGGCCAATGTGTCGTCGGCGATGATGGTCTCGATCTGCGCATTTTCGGCCGCGGCTTCTCCATCCGGCCAAGCTTGGGCGGGCTGTGCTGATTGAGAGGGGCCGACGGACTTCGGGGTTGGCGCTGAGGAGGGCGGCGCGAGCGCTTTGGCGAAATCGAGATTGCCGTCGGGTATCACGGTGCAGCCGACACCGGGACGCGCGACCGCTAAGCCGTCGCCGATGAAGCCAAAAAATCCGGCGCGCACCACATGGGCATCGCGATCGACCGAGACTTTCATATAGCGCAGGATTGAAATGCCGAGCGCCTGAACATCGTCGCGCAATACTTCGGCGGGATCGCGCTGGGCAAGAAACACACTGGAGCAGACAATCATGGCGGCGTAGTTCGACCCAATGCGCAGCAATGCGGGCGGCTTCAACCAGAGTGCCAGCACCGTGACCAAGACCAGGGCGACCAGCGATCCCACAGCGATTTTCAAGAATTTCATTGTCGGAGCCTTGCGAGCTCCCGCATGTCGAGTACCATCGCGCCATCATATCGCTGCGGCAAATTCAGGAATCAGGGGATCAGGCATTCATGGGAAGAATCAAACGCATGGTTTACATCTGCGGCGCCTTGATGGCATCCACCGCAGGCTTGGCCGCGACCAGCAGTCCGCTCGATCAGATCGTGGACGACTACATGTACGGCAACCTGGCGATGTCGCCGAGTTCGGCCACGCAGGCGGGTTATCACCGTCACCGGGGCGTCGTGCTCGACGACCTGTTGGATGATTTCAGTCCCAAGGCGTTCGATGCGCAGCGCCGTTTGAACCAGGAAATCGAGTCGCGGATTGCCAAACTGGATCCGGCGGTGCTGACGGCCGAGCAACGCGCGGATTTGCAGGTGTTGCAGGCCAACCTGGGCAACTCCCAGCTGGACCTCGATGAGATTCAGAGCTGGCGTCACAATCCCACCGTCTATGTGGAGCTGCTGGGAACCGCCTTGTATTCTCTTTACACCTTGCACTATGCGCCCGCCGCGCAGCGTTACGGCCACCTCATCAACCGGCTCAAGAGAGTGCCGCAGCTGGTGGAGCAGGCGGAGGCCGCGCTGCAGGATGCTCCACAGGAGTGGAATCAAGTGGCGCGCGAAGAGGACAGCGGCAATGTCGAACTGATCGACAGCGTGTTGCGCAAGGAATGCCCCAAGGCCCAGCGCGCCGACTATGACGCGGCGGCGAGCAGCGCTATCGCGGCGCTGCATGGCTTCGACGAGTGGCTCGAAAAGACTTTGTCGGCAAGAACGAGCGACTGGCGGCTGGGCAAAGACCGGTACGCGAAAAAGTTTCGTTTCTCGCTGGTGACGGGAAAGACGCCACAGCAGCTGTTGAAGGAGGCGGAACAGGATCTGCAGGTCACCCGTCAGGAATTGGTGCAGCTGGCCGCGCCGAAATCGGTGGAGCAGGCGCTGGCCGACGTGGCGGCGATTCATGCCACTCCCCAAACCTACATGGCCGAAGCGAAGAGCACGCTGGCCAGCGCGACGGCCTTCGTCAAAGCCAAGGATTTGCTGACTTTGCCGCCCAATGCAAATTTGCAGGTCATCGATACGCCGCTGTTCATGCGCGGTATCTACGCGGTCGGCGGCTTCAATCCCGCGCCCGCGCTGGAACCGAAACTGGGGGCCTTCTACTGGGTCACGCCGATTCCGTCCGACTGGCCGCAAAGTCGGATCGATTCGAAACTGCGCGAGTACAACAACTCGGGGCTGGAGCATTTGTCGGTGCACGAGGCCATGCCGGGGCATTATGTGCAGGCCGAGTATGCGAACGACATTCAGCCCAAGTCGCGCCGCTTATTGCGCAACTTGTATGGCAACGGCCCCTACGTCGAAGGCTGGGCTGTGTATGCTCAGCAGATGCTGGCGGATCAGGGCTACATGAGCGACACGCCGGGCTATCAGCTGATGCTGAAGAAACAAATGCTGCGGGTGCTGGCGAATACCATTTTGGATGTGCGCCTGCAGACCATGGACATGACGGATGCACAGGCCATCGAGCTGATGACGCACGATACCTACCAGGAGATGGAAGAGGCGACGGCCAAGCTGCAGCGCGCGAAGCTGTCGTCCTGTCAGTTGCCGACCTACTACGCGGGCTTCAAGGGCTGGCTGGAAGTTCGCGCGCACTATCGGGCCGCGCACCCGAATGCAACCTTGAAGCAGTTCCATGAGAGTGCTTTGCGAGAGGGTGCGGTGCCGTTGCCGGTACTGGATGAATTATTGAAGTGATGCGACATTTAGGGGTGGCCCTGCTGCGGGGAACCGCCGTTGCGGTCGCTTCGATGTTGTGCCTGCAGGCCTGCGTCACCGGTGCCGCGTTGGATGCGGAACGGCAACGGGCGCGCGATGCGGAGAGGGCACTGGCCGAGAAGGACTGGCCGACGGCACAGATTGCGCTGCAGGGAGAAATCGAGGGGCGCGGATTCAGCCGTTTGTCCAAGGACGATCAGTACCACGCACTGCTCAAGGGCGCATTTGTCGGCCTATATCACGGCGACAAGAATCTGGGCTACTCCTACCTGCTGCGATCGACGGCCCTGCCGCAAGCGGATGCGGAGGTCTGGCATGAGCTGATGAATGTCGCCTATACCCTCAAGCATCCCGATGACTCCGATCGAGGCCTGATCAAACTGGCGCAAAGCTGGCCCGAGGAGGTGCCGAAACTGGATAAACGCGTGGTGGGCTCCGCGCTGCGAGCAATCCATTCGCAGCCGCGAGAGAAACAGTTCTCCTCCCTGTGGGCGCTGTACGCAGCGCAGTTCAAACTGACGTGGGGTTACGAACCCAGTTCAGCCTGGCGTGACCTGACTCTGCTGCTGATCGAAAAGGATCGACTGGCCGACGCCGCGGAGGTGGCCGGCCATGTGAACTCGTCCAAGACCTTGATGGCGATGCGTTCGGATCGTCGATTCGATGCGGTGGTTGCGATCCGGCCCGAAAGATTCGACATCGAGTCCGCGGCACGAGAGGAGCTGCAGTTTGCGCAGGCGCTGTCCGATGAGAATCCGCAGCTGCTGGATTTGAAAGTCCGCGTGGTGATCTCGCTGCAGCGTCTTCGGGATTACGGAGCGATGTTGGCGGCAACCGATGAACTCAAGGCGGAAATCGCGTCGACCAATTTTCCGCAGCGGCTGTATACCGACTATGACGACAAATACCGCTGGCTTCTCAACGACCGCGCGATGGCGCTGGAGCGGGTGGGACGACCGGAAGAAGCGGTCGAGGAGCTGCGGACAGCGAGCCGGCTCAGCGAGGACGGTACGAAGAATGTCAGTCAAGCCATCAATCTCGCCGCACTGTTGTGCCGGCTGAACCGTCCCCAAGAGGCGCTCACCACCATTGCCGAGGTGGGTCCGGTCAGCGAATACGGCAGCGCGGTCATCGAGGTGGTGCGACTCAAGGCCGCGCTGCAATTGAAGGATGAGCCGCGGGCTGCAAAAGCCTTGGAGTCATTGCAAAACATGCGCGCCACTCAACCGGAGAAATACGAGCTGGGCTTGGTTCTGGC
The DNA here is from genome assembly GCA_964657945.1 of uncultured Steroidobacteraceae bacterium. Classification (GTDB taxonomy): domain Bacteria; phylum Pseudomonadota; class Gammaproteobacteria; order Steroidobacterales; family Steroidobacteraceae; genus Bog-1198. Next base: position 4,511 of record CAZZWM010000144.1, on the reverse strand, counting down.
GGGACAGATGGATGGGGCGGCGCAATCATTGATTAATCGGTTGCGCGATCCTGCGAGGCGCCAGGAAGCATTCGAGCTCGTGCAGAACTTTCCGCCGTTGCCGAGCGCAAAATTCGAACAAGATAATGATGAAGCGTGGAGGCTGCTGGTGGCCCGGGCCGATGTGCAGTCGGCGATCAAAGAAGTGGGGCGCGCGGGAAGCTATCATCTGGAATTGGTCGACTGATCGCCGACGGCGCGACAACTAGGCGGCGGCGACCGGCAGGGGAATGGCAATGTACCATTGCGACGGCTGCATTCCGCCGCGAATCTCGATGGTGCCGGAGATGACCGCGATGCGATGGCGCAGCGATGCAAACACCGGGGCGTCGCCCAACTCGTCGGCCCCGCCGGCCGTTCCATCGTGGGAAATCATCAAATGCAATGCCGAGTTCTCGACGGCGACGGTCAAATCCATTTTCTTGGCGTTGAGCTGCTGCGTGACGAGCTGCAGGGCCTCCTGAATGATTCTGAACATGGCGATGCCTCGGTCAGGCGACAAGGTCAGTTCCACTTCCGGGAAAGTGCTCACGCAACTGTAATTCGAGCCGTCACACATTTGTTTCAGGTGCCAGCGCAGCGCGCCGAACAGACCGACATTGTCGAGCAATGTGGGACGCACGCTCTCGATCAACTTGCGCTTCAGTTCGACCGCCGAGCGCAGCGATTGGCGGGCGCGTTGCAGTTTGGCCAGCGACTGAGGCCCGATGTCGCTCTGCGCCTCGGCCCAGGCCACATCCATGAGCGCGCCGACCAGCAGGCCGCCCAAATCGTCATGTAGTTCCCGAGCCAGCTCTGCTTTCTCGGTCTCGGCGCTGGTCTGCAGGTAGGTGATCAGCGCACTGTCGTTCGAGGCTTCGAATTGGGCAAGCGAGTAAGATGGACCGGTCATAAATGGCATCTTTTTGTAATCGGGTGATGACAATGCTAGAAAAGCGCGGGGATCAATAGGGCTCGATGAGCGGAGACGCATGTAGGCGAGCGCCGACAATCGGAAAATGGGCGGGAAAACGGCCAATTCTTGACATTGAGGCTTTGCGCAGCTGGTTTGGAACCTTCAAGAGGTGTCGCCGGTCAACACGGCATGCGCATGGATGAGCCGGACGCGTGGGGAACATCACGGTATTTCACGCTGATGATGGTGGTCCTGGGGCATTTGGTCGTGTTGGTGGCATGGATGCTGGCGTCCCGCAGTTCCGTCGTCTGGGTGCCGGCGGCGAAACAGCCTCTGTCCCTGATTGTCTTCCCCGTCTCGCCGCAGCCGAAGAAACGCCTGGTGGAATTGCGCCCGGAGCGGTTGAGCGGTGACCTCAAGGAGTGGCTGGCGCCGGTCACATTTCAGGCTCCCTCCTTGCCGCCGGTGAGTTCGGCGCCCGATGGGGGGGCGGGGGGATATGGCGCGGGGCCTGATTGGAATGCCGAGGCGCGTCGGGAGGTTCAAGCCTTTGAGATCCGCAGCCGTCTCCCGCCGCCGGGCAATTTGATTTCAGGTTCGCCGGGCGACGACCGTTGGTGGCGGCATCCCCACAAGACCGGAGACCGATACAAAACGCCGAGCGGTGACTGGGTGGTGTGGATCAACACACGCTGTTATCAGGTCGCGACCGCGGTGCAGCGTTCGGCGACAAACCTGCAGGCGCCCGAAACGGTGTGTCCGGAAGAGTCGAAAAATTAGCAGATGCATGTTCGTAACCTAAGTTAGCCGGGGAAATTCTCGCGCACGCGGTCGCGTGAGGGTCTGACGACCACGTCATGCAAACGCCTACGGTAAACGGCCGCCGGTCCGTTCAACATGTTGGCAACGATCCGAAACGCCATGCGTTGGCTCGGTCGGAATTCCAAACCACTTCAAGGAGCATGTATGAATAATGCAGCAGTCATTTCTTCCGACAAGGTCGAAGGGACCACGGTCTATAACCCTCAAGGCGAGAAGCTCGGCTCGATTGACGATCTCATGATCGACCGGACCACCGGACAGGTGCGCTACGCCGTGCTCGAGTTCGGCGGCTTTTTAGGCATGGGTACGGATCGCTATCCCATCCCCTGGTCGATGCTCAAATACGATGACGGCCGCAGCGGCTACATCGTTCCGCTGGACAAGGCCCGGCTGGAAAAGGCGCCCCGCTATTCGGACGAACGGGTGCCGACGTATGACAGTGAATTCGGACAGCGCGTCAACACTTACTACGAGACCAAGAACTGGAGCTGAGTACGATACGTGGCCTCCTTCGGGAGGCCACTTTTTTCAAGGAGTCTGTGATGTCAGAAAGTTTGAGCGGAATGCGAATCGCAATACTGGCCACCAGTGGGTTCGAACAATCGGAATTGGCTGAGCCGCGTCAGGCGCTCGAGGCGGCGGGCGCTGAAACGGATGTCATCTCGCTGCAGCAGGGGATGATTCGCGGCTGGAATCACAAGGAGTGGGGCGATGAAGTGGCGGTGGACCTCGAACTGAGTGAAGCCGATGAGCAGGACTACGATGCGCTGGTATTGCCGGGCGGCGTCATGAATCCGGACAAGCTGCGGACCGAACCGAGGGCCATCGCGTTCGTCAAGGCTTTCTATGACGCCGGCAAACCCATCGGCGCCATCTGTCATGGGCCTTGGATGTTGGTGGAGAGCGGCGTCGCGCGCGGGCATCGGCTGACTTCGTGGCCATCCTTGAAAACCGACATCGAAAATGCCGGCGGGGAATGGGCTGATGAAGAGGTGGTCGTCGATGATGCGCTGGTGACCAGCCGAAAGCCCGATGACCTGCCGGCGTTCAATCGTGAAATAGTCAAGCTGTTCGGAGAATCACAGCACCGGTAGCCGGCAATCTAATATGCGCCGGGGTTGCGCGCGGCTACGCAGTTAAGATTGCAGGCTGGCGCGCAGCCTTTACAATCGAGGTTCCGTCACAACAACGAGCCGTCGATTGTCCCACTCGTCTCAAGACACTGCGTCGGCCGGTCCCCATGGCTGACGAAACGATGCCTGCGCCAACGGTATTCTTGAGCTACGCGTCGGAGGATCGCGAGGCTGCGCGCCGAATCGGTGCAGCGCTCCCGGGATATGGCCTCGAAGTTTGGTACGACGAGAGCGAACTCGGCGGCGGCGATGCCTGGGATCAGAAAATCCGCCGCCAGATTCGGGAATGCGATTATTTCATGGCCTTGGTGTCGGCACGCACCGAGTCGCGTCGCGAGGGTTATTTCCGGCGCGAATGGCGCCTCGCGGCGGAGCGTACGCTGGACATGGCCGACGATCATCCCTTCCTGCTCCCCGTGACCATCGACGACACCGAGGCGACCAGCGCACGGGTGCCGGAAAAGTTTCAAAGCGTGCAGTGGCTCAAGGTGCCCGACGGCAATCCGACCGCGGCGCTCGAAGCCGTTTGCCGGCGCTTAGCCGCCGGGCGCAATGCTCCGGTCCCAACTCGCAAATCCTCCCATCCAGGGGGCAGCGCAAGCCATCCTCTGACTCAGCCCGCAGTGGCGAGCGAGCCGGCTGAGCCGACCCGGTCGGACAAGCGTGGCAAAGCCTCGGCGCCGTTCGCGGCGACGCCGTTTCCGGTACATGACCCGATGCACAGGGTGCGATTCGGTTTCGAAGTCCTGGGGTGGCTGTTTCGCAATGCTGCCGAGCTGTTCATGCGCTTTCCGCGCTGGATTCGCTGGGGTCTCATCGTATGGGCCGTGGTGGCACTGCTGTCTCGCAAGGAAACGAATCACGTCGAGGATCGAGACGTGAGTCGCGAGGCCCAAAAGATCGAGGATGTCGCGAACCAGTACGAGAAAGATCCCACGATGAACCTCGCCAAGCTCGGCGCCTTGGTGGCACAACAGTTTGGCGAGACGGGCGAGGGCCAGGGCGTGTCCGTTCTGACGCTGCCCTTTGCCGGGCCCGCAGGCAATGCGGCCGCGGCCCAATTGGCCGATACGGCTTTTGCCCAGACCTACACCCGGCTGTCGGTATCGCGCCATGCTCGTCTGGTGGCCTCAGATGCCCCCGCGACCAGTTGCGCACTGGATTCATTGCTGGCGCAGGGCGGCGCCAAACATACCCAGTACGTGCTTTGCGGCCTTGTTGATGGTGCCGGACCCACACAGGCCCTGACAATCTCTCTGGCCGACATCAAACGCAGTAAAGTTCTTTGGAGCAATCGCTATCCTGTTTCGGGCGCTGACCCGGTGCAGATCGCGCAGGATGTCGTGGCGCACGTTCCCGCGCCTGTAGACGAGGATGATTGAAGCGGGCACCGCCACACGCAACGTCTGAATCCGCTCCATTACATCAATTATTGCCGTTGACCCCGCCGTTTGCGATTGGTGATATTAGAAGTAGGGGTTGCATCGGATAGCTGTGGTTGGGGGAACGACAGAGACCGGGGAAGGAGGATTGCGGCCCTGTCCCTTGGTGGGATTGTTGGACGGGCGAGAGGATGCAAGGCCGCGCCGATGGCCGATGGACTGAATGTGCCTGGGAAGGTG
>CAZZWM010000143.1:2040-9574 GCA_964657945.1 uncultured Steroidobacteraceae bacterium | reverse complement strand
ATCTTCCTGATGCTGCGCTTCCTGCGCCGGCCGATGCCAGGGAGCGCAACGATCCTTACGACCCCGCCGAGTTGTACGGCATCGTGCCGCACAATGCACGCAAGCCCTACGATGTGCACGAACTGATCGCGCGGCTGGTCGATGGCGCCTGGTTCGATGAATTCAAAGCCTTGTACGGCACCACGTTGGTGTGCGGCTTTGCCGAGATTCACGGCATCACCGTGGGCATCCTCGCGAACAACGGCATTCTTTTTTCCGAAAGCGCCTTGAAGGGCACGCACTTCATCGAGCTTTGCTGTCGCGAAGGCATCCCGCTGGTGTTCCTGCAGAACATAGCCGGCTTCATGGTCGGTCAAGCCGCCGAGGCCGGCGGCATCGCCAAGGATGGTGCCAAGCTGGTGACGGCAGTGGCCTGCGCCGCCGTGCCGAAGTACACGGTGGTGATCGGCGGAAGTTTCGGCGCCGGGAATTACGCCATGTGCGGCCGGGCCTACGGTCCGCGCTTCCTGTTCCAGTGGCCCAACGCCCGCACTTCGGTCATGGGCGGTGAACAGGCGGCCAGCGTGCTCGCCACCATCAAGCGTGAGGCCGTGCAGCGCAGCGGCGCGTCCTTCAGCGATGCCGACGAAGAGAAGCTCAAGGCGCCGATTCGCGAGCAATTCGAACGCCAGGGACATCCGTACTACGCTTCCGCGCGACTCTGGGATGACGGCGTCATCGATCCGTTGGATACACGACGGGCCCTGGGCCTCGCCTTGGCCCTGACTCGTTCGCAAATCGCCGCACCGACACGCTTCGGCGTGTTTCGCATGTGAGCGCCGCGATGATTCGTCGCTTGCTGGTCGCCAACCGGGGGGAAATCGTCTGCCGCATCGCGCGCACCGCCAGGCGCTTGGGGGTCACCACCATTGCGGTGTACTCGGATGCGGATCGTGGGGCGCGCCACACCCGTGAAGCCGATGAGGCTTATCATCTGGGCGCCGCTGCGGCGACCGACAGCTATCTCAACATCCCGAAGCTGATCGAGCTGGCGCGGCGCGTCGGCGCCGATGCAGTGCACCCGGGGTACGGCTTCCTCTCCGAGAACGCCGCCTTTGCGCAAGCCTGCGCCGATGCCGGTTTGATTTTTGTCGGTCCTCCGGCAGCGGCGATCGTGGCGATGGGATCGAAGAGCGCGTCCAAGGCCGCGATGGCGCTTGCCGGTGTGCCCGTCGCACCTGGCTATCATGGCAGCGAACAGACGGTGCCACGGCTGACGGCGGAAGCCGACCGGGTGGGTTATCCGCTCATCATCAAAGCCAGCGCAGGCGGCGGCGGCAAAGGCATGCAGGTGGTGCGTTCGACGAGCGAACTGGCCGGGGCCGTGGAATCGGCGCAGCGCTTGGCGCGCGCATCCTTCGGCGACGATCGGCTGTTGATGGAGCGCTACTTCCCGCAGGCGCGGCACGTGGAAGTGCAAATTTTTGCCGACACCCATGGCCAGATCGTCAGTCTTTTCGACCGCGACTGTTCGGTGCAGCGGCGGCATCAAAAAATCATCGAAGAGGCGCCGGCGCCGGGGTTGCGCGATGAAGTGCGCGCGGCCATGGCGGAGGCGGCAATCAAGTCGGCGCGTGCGGTGGGATACGTCGGCGCCGGCACGGTGGAGTTCCTGGTTGATGAGACCCAGAGTTTCTACTTCATGGAAATGAACACGCGCCTGCAGGTGGAACACCCGGTGACCGAATGCATCACCGGACTCGATCTGGTCGAGTGGCAGCTGTTGGTGGCGCAGGGCGGCAGATTGCCCCTGACGCAAGCCGCGATTGCTTTCCGCGGTCACGCGGTGGAAGGGCGCTTATACGCCGAAGATCCGGCGCATGACTATTTGCCCAGCGTCGGCAGCATCGAACATCTGCGCTGGCCCGCACCCTTCGAAGGGCTGCGCCTGGATACCGGAGTCGATGCCGGCGATGCGGTATCGCCGTACTACGATCCGATGTTGGGCAAGGTCATTGCCTGGGGCGAGACCCGCGCCATTGCGATCACGCGCCTGCAGCAGGCACTGCGCGGCCTGGAAATCGTCGGCGTGATCACCAACCGCGCATTGCTGGCCTCCGTGCTGGCTGACGGGGAGTTTCGAGGCGGCGGCGTCGGCACGGATTTCCTGGCCAAACGGCATGCGCAGCTGCTGTTCGGCGACGCGGCGGCCGACGATGCGGACGTTGCATTGGCGGCGGTCTGGTGCGCCACCCGCCATGCAGGCGGCGATGATCTGTGGCAGGACACGCGCGGCTGGCGCTTGTCGTCCGCACCGACCTCGCAATGGCGCTTGGGCGCACGCACCGCCGTGGTCGCGGTCCGAGCCGCCCAGCGCTTTGCGGTGCGCATCGCGGAGGCGGAGTTCGCCATCTTGCTGTTGGCCCGCGATGCCGAGAGCATGCGTGTGGAACTGGATGGCCGCGTGTGCGCGCTGCGCTTGGTGGAGGCCGGCGGCAGCCTGCATCTATTCGTGGCGGGACGGCACGCCGTCATCGCGCAGTCGGTCACCGACGATGCCTTGCAGGCGAGCGAGGGCGCCGAAGAGGGGTCGTTGTTGACCCCGTTGCCCGGGACGGTGGTTGCCGTGCACGTCGCAGCGGGCCAGGCCGTGGAGCGCGGAGCCGCCTTGATCACGGTGGAAGCAATGAAAATGGAGCACACGCTGACCGCACCCTATGCCGGGGTGGTGTCGAGAATTCCTTTCGGTGTGTCCGAGCGGGTTGCCGGCGGCGCGGTGCTGGTGGAGCTTCAGGCCACCTGAGCGTCGGCCGTCTGATCGACCGGCGGCAAGGTGACCTTGAAGCGGGTTTCATGGCCCATGAGGCTGGCCAGTGCGATCTTGCCGCCTGCTTCGTGCACGTAACGGCGTACCAGCGACATGCCGGCGCCATGCTTCGATTCGCCCGGCGCATCCGCCATGGTGCTGAAACCCGATTTGAATATCAGCTTTATGGCCTGCCGATCGCGCATCCGCGCCGCTTCCTCGGCGGTCAAGATGCCGCGGGCGACCGCGACCGCGCGGACGTTTTCCGGATTCAAGCCGCGGCCATCGTCCTGGAACAGCAGTTCGTAACCGCGCTCGGCGGTGCTCTTCAACTCCAGGCTCAGGGTCGCAACCGCAGGCTTGTTGGCCGTCTCGCGTTCGTCCGCCGGCTCGATTCCGTGCACCACTGCGTTGCGAATCAGCTGGATGGCGATGTTCTTGATGGTGGCCTGATAGCGTGGCGGCACCAGATTCAGTCCGCTGCACTCGAGTACCACGGTCTTGTTGTTTTCCTGCGCCACCAGTTCGGTCAACGTCGACAGGGTGCTCTCCAGGCTGCCCGCGGCGGCCATCCGCTTCGGTTCTGAGGCGGCGGCGCGCGCAGCCATTTCGGCAAGGAATTTCGGCGCCTCGATGATCTGCGTGCCGTTCTCGGTGACCGCAACATCGGGCGAGCCGGGCTCCGCGTCGCGCGCAGGTGCCGCTTGCACGGTGAGCGAACGCAGCGTGGCGAATTGGCCGTAGAGTGTGTCGAGCTTCACCGCCAGCGGCAGGAAGTCGCTGCCGCTCAAGGTGCTGCGGCTCTTCAAGTCCTGCAGCGCGTCTTCGAACTCACGAGCGGCCGCCTGCAGGCCGGTGAGCTTCAGCGCCGCGGCGTCGCGCCTGATGCGGTCCACCTCGTGCAATGTCTCCTCGAGTTTGCCGCGAAACGCATCGGCTTCGCGCGCGGGCTTCTTCAGCACCCCGTTGATGGTCTTCATCGATGCGTCGGTCTTTTGCAGGAAGGCGCCGAATCTGCCGCCGCCGGCCTGCAGCACGCTGCGCAGGATTTCGCCCTGCGTCTGAACCTGCATGCGCAGGTCGACCAACTCGCGATCCTGCTGTACGCGGTCGGTGATGTCGGTGACCCGCACCAGCCACGCGCGCGGCTCATGGGGAATTTCCACGACGCTGAAGTCGAAGGAATAGTGTGCGGTTTCGCTGCTGCCGTCGGGATTGTTCAGCCGCACCTCGACATCCTGCAGCGGATTCGATTCCTCGGCCTGGCCGCGGGCGACATCCATGAGTTTCGCCAGGTGCGTGCGCGCGATGCTCAAGGTCTTGGCCGAGACATGCGGCGCAATCAGCTTCTCGAAGCTCAGGTTGCTGAAATCCTGGCGGCGGAACAGCTTGCCCAGTGAATTCGAGACCTGCGGTTGGATGCGATCCTTCGAATCCAACAGGAACAGTCCGAGCGAACTGGTCCTCAAGATGGCTTCGGTCAACCGATTGCTGGCGCCGACCAGTTCTTGTTTTTCACGCTCGTGGCGTTTGACGGAGATGAACATTCCCGGACAGTGCCAAAGGCGCGGCCTGCGCGGATTGACCAGTGTCACAGCCTTTGAATCGGCTGACCGGCCGCTGTGACACAGGTCACGTATCAGGCGACGGCGGCCACGATCGGTCCCAGATCGGCCAGCAATTCGTCGGCGGAGGCATAGCGGTCGCTCTGCTTCTTCGCCATGAGCCTGTCCAGCAGCGGCTGCTGCGCCGCCGTGGGTTCGGGAAGTTGCGGCACGGCCGAGGTGGCGTGCTGCGACATAATGGCCATGGCGCTGCGGCCGAGGTAGGGACGCTGCCCGGTCAGCATCTCGTAGAACATCACGCCCAGGCTGTACAGATCGGTGCGCGCATCGACGCGCAGGCCTTGCGCCTGCTCGGGGCTGATGTAGTAGGGCGAGCCCAACACCTGCCCGATGCCGGTGGTGCCGATGTCGTCCATCGAGCGTCGCGCCAGGCCAAAATCGATCAGCACCGGCGAATTGTCCTCGCGCAACATGACGTTGGCGGGCTTCAGATCCCGGTGCAGGATGCCGAACACATGGATCACCCGCAGCGCCTCGGCTATGGCGCGCAGGTAGTACAGGCTTTCATCGACGCTCAGAGGATTGCGCAGCCGATCGCGCAGATCGCCGCAGGGAAAGTATTCCATCGACAGGTACAGGTGACGCGGCTGCTGGCCGAAGTCGTAGATTTCGGCGATGGCGCGATGCGTGATGCTGGAGATGATTTCGTATTCGCGCTGAAAGCGTTCCGCATCGGCCAGTTCACGTTCGGATTCGCCGCGATTCATGACCTTCAACACGACGTTGCGGCGCAGCCGCTCGCTGCGGGCCAGGAATACCGAGGAGAAGTTGCTGGTGGCGATCTCTTTGACGATGGCGTAGCCCGGCACTTCGATCACCGGGGCTTCGCTGTCCTGAGCCGCGATGACATTTCCCGCCCGCAGCGCCTGCGCGGCTGCTTGAGCGGCAGCCTGCGCCGCTTCGCGCCGCGTCGAGAAGGCATCGCCGACCGCGGTGAGCAATTGGTCGCGGGTGATCTGCGCGAGCGGCAGATAATCCTTGGCGCCGCCTTTCAAGGCGCGCACTGCCGACATTTCGCTGCCGTTTTCCGCCAACACCACACAGTACAGCGCCGGTTGGATGCGCAGCAGATGCCCCATCTGCGTGAGCGCCGCGCTGGAAACGGGTTCGTTGGCGAAGTCCACTTGTAGAACCACGGCATCCGGCGTTCGCTCGGCAATGAGCTGGCTCAAGGTGGCCGTCTCGCCGGCTCGCAGGGTGGTTACCTGGGCATGGGGCCAATGGCTGGTAACATGGTGTGTAAGCCATTGCAGGCGCTTCGTGTCGCCCCCGACCACCACCAGGATTGGACCGGCATCTGCCATAAAGATAAGTCTGGAATTGAAGAGCGAAGGGTAGCCGCTGCCAGGCCCCGGCCGCCCGTTCGGATTTCACATTTCTGGCTCCCTGGGCGTTTTCTGGCGTATAAAGCCCTGAAAACCGGCGATCTGCACAAATAAGGGCTCGCGGCCCTGGAAAATTGAAACCAAAAGCCCCAGTTTCGGTCAGTCTGGTACGGTTTCTTCACCCATCCATGTGAGAGGTCGATTCAATGGGAAGCATTCGAACTTGGTCGCTCGCGGTCGTCGCGGGCATCTTTGTCATGGTCGTGGCGACTCATCAACGCTCGCACGCCGACGCGGCGCAAACGCAGGGCGCAGCGGTCACTGCGCCGGTCGCGACCACAAATACCGACCCCACCCCGGGCCGCGTTACGGGCCTGCCGGATTTCTCCGGACTGGTGGCGCAAAATGGTCCCGCGGTGGTCAACATCCGCGTCACCGAAAAACGTCAGAAGGCATTGCCCAATGCATTCCAGGGTCCCGGGCAAGGCGATGGCGATGACCCTCTGTCGCAGTTCTTCAGGCGTTTTCAGCAGATCCCCAACCCCCAGAACCAGCCGCCCAGCCGCGGCATCGGTTCCGGCTTCATCATATCGCCCGACGGTTACGTGTTGACCAATGCGCACGTCGTGGCCGATGCCTCCGAGGTCGTGGTGGCGCTTACCGACCGCCGTGAGTTCACTGCCAAAGTGGTTGGTGTGGACAAGGGCAGCGATGTGGCCGTGCTGAAGATTCCCGCCACCAATCTGCCCATCGTGCACTTCGGCGATTCCACCGCGCTGCACCCGGGACAGTGGGCGATCGCCATCGGTTCGCCGTTCGGATTCGAGAACAGCGTGACCGCGGGCGTCATCAGCGCGACGGGCCGTCCATTGCCGGACGATGCGGGCCACGCCTTCGTGCCCTACATCCAGACCGATGCGGCGGTGAATCCGGGCAACTCCGGTGGACCGCTGTTCAACATCGACGGCCAGGTCATCGGCATCAACTCGCAGATCTACAGCCGCACCGGCGGCTACATGGGCATGTCTTTTGCCGTGCCGATCGACATCGCGCTGAGCGTCAAGGATCAATTGCTGAAGACCGGCAAGGTTGCCCGCAGCCGCATCGGCGTCTCGGTGCAGGAGGTGAACCGCCAGTTCGCTGAATCCTTCGGTCTCGATGTGCCGCACGGCGCCCTGGTCGGCGGCGTGGAACCGCAGAGCCCCGGCGAGAAAGCCGGTTTGAAGGCGGGTGATGTGATCACCAGCGTCAATGGTCGTGAGATCAATCATTCCTCCGATTTGCCGGCGGTCATTTCGCAGCTGCAGCCCGGCAGCACGGCCAAGCTCGGCGTTTGGCACGACAAGAAGGCCACCGAGATCTCGGTGAAGACCGTCGCCCTCGAGACCGAGCCCCAGGAAGTGGCGCGCAATGCCGACGGCGAAGAGAGCGGCGGCAGCAAGCTTGGCCTGTCACTGCGTCCCTTGCAGCCTCGCGAGCAACAACAGATGCACACCAAGGGTGCATTGGTGATCGAGGATGTCGCGGGCCCCGCACTGGAAGCCGGCTTGCAGCCGGGAGATGTGGTGCTGGGTGTGAATGGCAACGGCGTGAGCACCATGGCCGACTTGAAGCGGGAAGTGGCGCGGGCCGGCCATAGCGTTGCACTGTTGGTGCAGCGCGAGGATCGGACCACCTATTTCGCCATTAACCTGGGGTAATTGTACTTCGCTTAGGCAATCGGTTCTAATCGCGGCGTGAAATCCGCCGCCCCCTTGTTTTCCAACGTCAACGCGCAGGTCGCCGGCCATAAGCCGGCG
>CAZZWM010000143.1:0-2030 GCA_964657945.1 uncultured Steroidobacteraceae bacterium | reverse complement strand
CCCCCTTCCTGCCTGCCTCGCGCGCCGAGATGGATGCGCTCGGCTGGGAGCAGTGCGATGTCATCATCGTCACCGGCGATGCCTATGTGGATCACCCCAGCTTCGGCATGGCCATCATCGGCCGCGTGCTCGAGGCCCAGGGCTTCAAAGTCGGCATCATTGCCCAGCCCGATTGGCACTCGACCGCGGAGTTCGAGCGCCTCGGCAAGCCGCGGCTGTTCTTCGGGGTGACCGGCGGCAACATGGATTCCATGGTCAATCGCTACACATCCGACCGCCGCGTACGTAGCGACGATGCCTACACGCCCGGCGGCCAGGGCGGCAGGCGACCGGACCGCAGCGTGATCGTCTACTCGCAGCGCATCCGCGAGGCCTTCAAGAATGTTCCCATCGTGATCGGCGGCATCGAGGCCAGCCTGCGCCGCATCGCGCATTTCGATTACTGGTCGGAAAGCGTGCGCCGCTCGGTGCTGGTGGATGCCAAGGCCGATTTGTTGGTGTTTGGCAATGCGGAGCGGCAGATCGGCGAGATTGCGCGCCGTCTGGATGGCGGCGAGACCATCGCCGATTTGAACGATCTGCGCGGCACCGCCTTCCTGCGGCGCGCCATGCCGCAGGGTTGGATCGAGATCGATTCCAGCGAAGTCGATCAGCCCGGACCGTTGAATCCGCCGGTCGATCCATACGCCAGCGAGGCGCAGCGCGTGGAGGCCGGCGGCGCTGCCGCGGCGGCTGCCGAGCCTGCGGGCACTTCCGCAAAGGTGGTCAAGTTTTATCGCAAGGTGCCCGGCGCACAGCGCGCACTCAGTGTGATCCGTATGCCGAGTTTCGAGCAGGTCAGCAAGGATGCCGTGCTCTACGCGCATGCCTCGCGGATTCTGCACCTAGAATCGAATCCGGGAAATGCGCGCGCGCTGGTGCAACGGCATGGCAATCTGGAATTGTGGCTCAATCCACCGCCCATCCCATTGAGCACGGCCGACATGGATGCGATCTACGAACTGCCGTACGCACGCAAGCCGCATCCCGCTTACGGCGCTGCCAGGATTCCCGCCTATCACATGATCAAGTTTTCGGTCGCGATCCAGCGCGGCTGCTTTGGCGGCTGCACCTTTTGTTCCATCACGGAACACGAAGGCCGCATCATCCAGAGCCGCTCGGAAGACTCCGTCATTCGCGAGATCGAGACCATTCGCGACCGGGTGCCGGGATTCACCGGCGTCATTTCCGATCTGGGCGGGCCCACCGCCAACATGTATCGACTGCATTGCAAGAGTGCGGCCATCGAATCGGCCTGCCGCAGACCCTCCTGTGTGTTTCCCGGTGTTTGTCCCAACCTCAACACCGATCACGCGCCGCTGATCAGCCTGTACCGGCGGGCCCGTGCGCTGAAAGGCGTGAAGAAAGTGCTGATTGCATCGGGCGTTCGCTATGACCTGGCGATCGAATCGCCCGAGTACGTCAAAGAACTGGCCACGCACCACACCGGGGGATATTTGAAAATCGCGCCCGAAGCCATCGGCGAGGGTCCGCTGTCGAAGATGATGAAGCCCGGTGTGGGCACGTACTACAAGTTCAAAGAGCTGTTCGACAAGTACTCCAAGGAAGCCGGTAAAGAGCAGTATTTGATCCCGTACTTCATCGCCGCTCATCCCGGAACTCGCGATGTGGACATGCTGGAACTGGCGGTTTGGCTGAAGAAGAACGGTTTTCGGGCCGACCAGGTCCAGGCATTTCTGCCATCACCGATGGCGACGGCCACCGCCATGTATCACTCCGGCAAGAATCCATTGCGGCGGGTCACGCGCGGCAGCGAAGAAGTCGTGATACCGAAGGGGATCAAGGTGCGCCGGCTGCACAAGGCATTCCTGCGCTATCACGACCCCGAGAACTGGCCGCTGCTGCGCGATGCGTTGAAGCGCATGGGACGCGCCGACTTGATCGGCAACGGCAGGCATCACTTGATTCCCGCCTACCAGCCGGTTGGAACCGGAAGGCCGGCGCGGCCTGGAGGGGCGCGTATGCAGGCC
>CAZZWM010000142.1:4626-9649 GCA_964657945.1 uncultured Steroidobacteraceae bacterium | reverse complement strand
AGAAAGCATGGCATCCAGGATCTGCTCATGGTGGGCGGCCCGGAATGGCATGGCAATGCAGCCGCGGGGAATGATGGCGAGTTGGCGTTCCCCACCGGCGCGCACTACCTGCCGCTGCCGTCGATGGAATCGCGTCACGTGCGCGAGATGCTGGCGGAGTTCGGTTTCCTGCAAGGCGATCCTTATGCCTTGCGTCCGAGCTTCGATGAACGCTATCTGGTGCATGCGCCGGCCGAACGCGTGCTTTATCGGGGCGCATGGCAGGATGGGTATCTCCCCATCGAGAATGTCAGCGCTGCGGAGCGGGCCGAGCATGACAAGTTTTTCGCCATCGTCGATTGGTACAGTCAGGCCCGCGGCAGCGACGGCCGGCGCGCCTTTGCGGTGCCTTTGGAGATGTCCTCCAGCGATGAGGAGTTTCGAAAGCTCGATCGACTGTCCTTCAATGCGTGGCTGAACGCGGCGGAGTTGAATGCGCCTACGCTGCGCTGGTACCTGAACTACTGTTGCCGCGACGACTATGGGCGCCATGACGATGAGATCTCGGCCTGGGCCGGCCTGCATTACTTCTGCAGCCGCGACGGACAGGCGGCAAATGCCGAACGCGGCGCCGTGCTCACCTGGCCCCAAGGCCTCGAGGCTCTGGCCTCGCGCTTGGAAGAAGCGGCCTCGGTACAGCGAGGCTGGAGCGATGCCAGCGTCGCCAAGCTCGACGTGGTGGACGGCGCTGTCGTAGCGATGGTTGTGGTGCCTCACGACGGCGTCTGGCGCGTGGTGCGGGTGAAGGCCAGACAAGCGATCGCGGCCATACCGCTGTTCATTTTGCAGCATGTTTTCCCGGGCCTCTCCGGCTACGGTTTCGTCAACTCACGCGATGTCCCGGCCTATGCACCCTGGATGGTGTCGAATTTCATCATGCGTGCATTTCCGGAGGAAAAGCCCGGCGCAGCCCTGGCATGGGACAACGTCATCTTCAAGGAGCCGGGCTTGGGCTACGTGGTGTCCACCCACCAAGACATTCGCATGAGCCGTCCGACCCGCACGGCCTTCACCGCATATCGGGCATTGTCCGACCTGGAGCCGAACGCCGCCCGTCAATGGCTGGATAGGGCCAGCGTGGCCGAACTCACCGAGGCCGCTGCCAAGGATCTGCGTTTGGCTTATGGGTGGCGATTGCCGCTGTGCGTCGAGCGCGTGGCCATCACCGTGCGCGCGCATGCCATGGCGGTGCCCGAACCCGGGTTTCTGTCCAATCCCGGCAGGATGGCACTGCGCAACACCCGCGGGCCGATCTACTTTGCGCATTCGGATCTGTCGGGTCTGTCGCTGTTCGAAGAGGCCGCCTGGTGGGGCTACAGCGCCGCCGCGCGCGCCATGGCGACTCGCCGGTAAGGGCTAGCCTCCCGAATTATTGGGAGCCCGCCAGGCGCGCTCGAACGGCAGGCGCCACGCATGCGGAGCGATCAACTGATGAATGGCGTTCGGACCCCAAGAGCCTGGATCGTAGAAGCGCACCGGCGGGGGATGATCCAGCAGCGGTGTCGACACCTCCCATAACCTCTCGATTCCTTCGGCCGTGGTGAACAAGGTGTGATCGCCGCGCATCGCATCCAGGATCAAGCGCTCATAGGCTTCGAGGACGTCGCCGATATGACTGGTGTCGTGCATGGCGAACTGCATGCTCAATTTGTCGAGCCGCATGCCCGGGCCCGGCCGCTTGCCGTAGAAGGACAGGGACATCTTGGCGGCATCGGCCAGGTCGAAGGTGAGGTGATCGGGCCCCAGTGCGCTCACGCCCGAATCGGGTGGAAACATGCTCTTGGGCGGTTCGCGAAAGGCAATGGAGATGATGCGCTGGCCGTCGGCGAGACGCTTGCCGGTGCGCAGATAGAACGGCACGCCCGCCCAGCGCCAATTGTCGATGTAGCACTTGAGCGCAATGAAGGTCTCGGTATCGGAGTCCTTCGAAACGCCCTCTTCCGAGCGGTATCCGGCGTACTGGCCGCGCACCACATCGGTGGGTTTCAGCGGCAACATGCTGCGAAACACCTTGTTCTTCTCCTCGCTGATGGGCTTGGGTTCGAGCGAGGTGGGCGATTCCATGGCCATGAAGCCGAGGATCTGGAACAGATGGGTCACCACCATGTCCTTGTAGGCGCCGGTCTGCTCGTAGAAACCCAGGCGTTTGCCCAAACCCAGGGTCTCCGGCACATCGATCTGCACATGATCGATGAAGTTGCGGTTCCAGATCGGTTCGAACAAGCCGTTGGCGAAGCGGAACGCCAATATGTTCTGCGCCGCCTCCTTGCCGAGAAAATGATCGATGCGGAAAATCTGCTCCTCCGCGAACACTTCGTGCAGCCGGTCATTCAAGGCGACGGCCGTTTCAAGATTGGTGCCGAAGGGCTTTTCCATGATGATGCGGGAGCGTTCCACCAGCCCGGCCTCGCCCAGCGTGCGAACGGCCGACAAGGCCGCATTGGGTGGAACGCTCAAGTAGTGCAGACGGCTGCTCTGGCCGCCGAATGCGGTCTCCGCATCCTGCACGGCTTTTTTCAACGCGGCGGCGCCGCCCGACAGCGGCACGTATTGAAGATTGGCGGCAAAGGCATTCCAATCCGCTTCCTGGAACTTGCGGGTGGAGAATTCGGCGAGCGCATCGCGCGCCACCTTGCGAAAACTCTCGGTGTCCAGATCATCCAGCGACACGCCGATGATGCGGCACCCGGGAATGAACCCGGCTGCGACCAGGTGAAACAGGCCCGGCAGCAACTTGCGTTTCGCCAGATCGCCGGTGGCTCCGACGAGCACCACCACTTGAGGGGATTGCGGGCCGACGCCCGGAGGTACTTTTGCCAATTGATTTCCTATGGAGACCTATCCGATGTCTCGTTCAAAAACCGATGATACAGCGCAATGGTCTCAATGAATCGCGGCAAGCTCCTCGAGCGAGATCGGCAGCACCGGCATGTCGATGTGGCTTGCCGTCGTCCCGCCTGAGTAGATTCGTTGGGTGGCCTTTCGATAATCCTGCGGAGCCGCCGTGAAAATATTCTCCACGAACTTCTGCGGATTGCGATCGTACAGCGGAAACCACGAAGACTGGACCTGCACCATGATGCGATGTCCCGGCAGGAATACATGGTTGGCATTGGGCAGCGCGTACTGGTACTCGAGCACCTTGCCGGCGGCGATCGGCGCAGGCTTCTGCAAGCTTTCGCGATAGCGTCCGCGGAAAATATCCGCCGACACCATCAGTTGGTAACCGCCCAAAGTCGGCTGCTTGGGGACCTCATCCGGGTAGACATCGATGAGCTTGACCACCCAGTCCGAATCGGTGCCCGAGGTCGAAGCCTGCAGGTGCACCACGGGCTGGCCGGCGATTCTGACCGGTTCGGTCAGCACTTTGCCGGTATAGACCAGCACATCGGTTCGGTCCGAAAAATTGCGTTGATCATCGACCAGCCATTGGCGCCAGGTCGAGTCGCTCCAATAAACCGGACGCAATGGCCGCAGTCGATAGGGCACGGGCTTTGCGGGATCGGACACATACTCTTCGAAGCCGCCCGCGCCGGGTGAGTCGAACGACAAGGCGCCGCCCGTCACCAGGTACATGGGCTTGGAAGCTGCCTTGCAGCCGTGTTCGCAGCTCTGGGGCCACTCTGGGTAGCGGCGCCAAACATTGGTCCCGGTCTCGTAGGCCAGCACCGGAGGCGTATCGGCTTTCGGTGCGTCGTCCTTCAGATGTTGATCCAAGAAGGGCTGCAATACCGCGCGGCGAAACCAACCCGACGGATCTGCATCGAAGCGCAAGGCGCCAAGACTGCTGCCATTGCCGTTCGATCCGCCGTGATTCCAGGGTCCGATCACCAGGAAGTTTTTGTCATTGGCGGTATCTTTGGATTCCATGGCTGCGTATGCGGCGGTTGCGCCGTAAATGTCCTCTTGATCCCAAAGACCGTCGACGTTCATGGTGGTCACCGTCAATGGCTTCGATGCCAGGATGCGGTCCACGGCCTGTTGCTGCCAATACGAATCGTAGGCCGGATGTGCCGCCAGCCGCTGCCAGAACGGCAGCCGGTCCGCGCCGCTGCGTTCGGCGATGGTTTGCGCATTGGCGCCAAGGAAGGCGTCGTAATCGTCGTAGCCGCTGCGCCAGAGCACATCGTCCGAACTGCGGCTCGCAGTCTGTTGGAAAGTGTAATCCAACGCGTAAATCTGACGGAACGCGCCGTTGTGAAACCAATCATCGCCACGCCACACATCGACCATCGGTGCAATCGACACGGCCACTTTGAGCGCCGGATGCGGATTGATGGTCGCCATCAGCACCAAGAACCCGCCGTAAGAGGTGCCTATGATGCCGACGTTGCCGTTGCATTCCGGCACATTTTTTACCAGCCAATCGATGCTGTCCCAGGTATCGGTCGAATGGTCGGTGGTGCTGGGATTCAAGGGTCCAATCAAGGGACGGTTCATCACGTAGCTGCCTTCGGACTTGAACTTGCCGCGCACATCCTGCGCTACCAAGATGTAGCCGGCTGCGGCCATCACGTCGTTGCCGGACGGTATGACGCCCGCCAGGTGCGTGCTGTCGGACTGGGAAAATGCCTTGCTGGCACCGTACGGAGTGCGGTTCAGCAACATCGGCACCAAGCGTGCGCCCTTCGGCACCAGGATGACGGTGTGCAACTTCACGCCGTCGCGCATGGGTATCATCTCGTCACGGCGTTTGAAGTCGAAGGCATCGAGCGTGGGCGCGAACTTCTCGGGGATGTCGTTGGGCAGATCGGTGGCCGGTTTTTGCGCCGGCGCTGCCGTCCCGATCGAAAGGCCCAGGACCAGCAGCGCCGCGCCCGCGACCATTTGGCTAATCTTGCGCACCGCGCCTCCCCTGCTCCAAGAATGAGCGAATTGTACGGAACGCGGCACGAAACTTGTGCACGACATCGTTAAAACCGCCCTCCGAACAACACCGCGATTTTGAAAATTTTCGCCACAGGCTGATATACCATCAAGACAA
>CAZZWM010000142.1:0-4526 GCA_964657945.1 uncultured Steroidobacteraceae bacterium | reverse complement strand
AGCCGGCCGGTTTCCTCGGCAACCGATGGACGCAGCTCGTTCTCGGGCTGATCTGCATGATGGCGATCTCCAGCCCGCAGTATGTGTGGACTCTGTTCACCAAACCTTTGACGGCGCAGTTGGGAGTAAAGCTTTCGGAGCTGCAATGGACATTCACCATTTTCATCGTGCTGCAGACATTCCTATCGCCCCTGCAAGGATTTTTGATTGAAAAATTCGGCCCGAAGGTATTGCTGGGAGCCGGCGCCCTGCTGACAGGACTCAGTTGGGTACTGGCGTCATCGGCGGGCACCTTGACCGCGCTTTACCTGACCTACGGTCTGTTGGGAGGTTTTGGCACCGGAATCATTTACGTCGGTATCGTCGGACTGATGGTGGAGTGGTTCCCCGATCGGCGTGGACTCGCTGCCGGCGTGGTGGCCGCCGGCTATGGCATGGGCGCGGTAATCACCACCTTCCCGGTCACTCATAGCATCGCCGACGTTGGTTATCGGCAGACGCTGCTGCATTTCGGACTGATCTTCGGCGCCATCGCCTTCCTCGCAGCGCTCGGCATGAAAAGCCCGCCCAATGGTTGGATGGCCGACAGCATCGCCCGCCGCCGCAAGACCGAGGGCGTCAATCCCAGAAA
Source organism: uncultured Steroidobacteraceae bacterium (assembly GCA_964657945.1). Classification (GTDB taxonomy): domain Bacteria; phylum Pseudomonadota; class Gammaproteobacteria; order Steroidobacterales; family Steroidobacteraceae; genus Bog-1198. The sequence goes on along the minus strand of CAZZWM010000142.1, from coordinate 3,895 downwards.
AATGCTCACCAGCCCGATCTTCTGGTTGATGTTTGTCATGATGACCATGATGTCGACCTCAGGGCTCATGGTGATCTCGCAAATGGCGACGTTCTCCAAGGACTTCGGTATTGCCGGCGCGCTGGTATTCGGCATGGCGGCATTACCGCTGGCCTTGACCTTGGACCGTTTCACCAACGGACTGACCCGGCCATTTTTCGGCTGGATCTCCGATCGGATCGGCCGTGAAAACACCATGTTCATCGCTTTCGGCCTGGAAGCGGTTGCGATGACGCTGTGGCTGTTGACCCGCGACAACTCGTTGCTGTTCGTGATGCTGTCCGGATTGGTGTTCTTCGGCTGGGGAGAGATCTTCTCGCTGTTTCCCTCGACGCTGACGGACACTTTCGGCGAAAAGCATGCCATCACCAATTATGGCTTTCTGTACATGGCGCAGGGCATCGGTTCGATCTTCGGCGGTCCGTTGGCGGCGCTTTTGCACGAAGCGACCGGCAAGTGGATCACCGTTTTCGTCGTGATGATATCCTTGGATGCAATTACCGCAATCCTGGCGATTCTCGTTCTGAAACCCATGCGCAGCAGATATCTGGCGGCGGCAATCGCCGCCTAGCGAAGGACTCGTGATCCACTCGATCCGCTCCACGCAGGGCATGGCGGTGGCTCCGCATGCTCTTGCCTCTCAAAGCGCACTCGCGGTGTTGCGCGACGGTGGTAATGCCATCGAAGCCATGGTCGCCGCAGCCGCAACCATCTCGGTGGCCTACCCTCACATGAACGGCATCGGCGGCGATGCATTTTGGTTGATGGTTCCGCCTCAGGGCGAGCCCATCGCCATCGATGCGGCAGGGCCCGCTGCTGCCAATGCCACCATCGAAGCCTATCGCGCGGCCGGGCACTCGAGCATTCCGGCGCGTGGGCCGCTTGCCATGAACACCGTGGCGGGCGCCGTTGGCAGCTGGAGCGCGGCACTGGGCATTGCGCAGCGATACGGCGGCATACTGCCGCTCGGGCGACTGCTGCGCGACGCCTGTCGATACGCGCACGATGGCGTGCCGGTGACGACCAGTCAGGTGGCATCGACGATTGACAAATTCGATCAGCTGGCGCATCAGCCGGGCTTCGCGCAGCGATTCTTGGTAAACGGCAAGGCGCCCTCGGCCGGCGCACTTTTTACCCAGCCGAGGTTGGCGCGTTTCATGGAACAGCTGGCGGCCGATGGGCTGGATTCTTTTTATCGAGGCGCGTTGGCCGAGAAGATCGCCGCGGATTTCAAATCCGTCGGTGCGTTGCTGTCGATCGAAGACCTCGATGAGTTCGAACCCCGGGTGTGCAACCCACTGCAGCTCGAGCTGCAAGAAGGCACCTTGTACAATATGGTGCCGCCCACGCAGGGCGTCATCTCCCTCGCCATCCTGGGAATTCTCGAGCGGGCCGGCATTCACCGCGTTCGCGTCGACAGCGCCGACTACATCCACCTCTGCGTCGAAGCCACCAAACAGGCATTCACGCTGCGCGATGAGTTCGTCACGGACCCCGCGTACATGACATTGGATCCACAAAGTCTGCTCGATGCCCCGAGGCTGGACGCCTTGGCCAGGAACATAAACATGGCAAAGGCGTCGCCCTGGGGCGGGGCACTCGAGCCAGGCGATACGGTCTGGATGGGCGCCGTGGACTCCTCGGGACTCGCCGTCTCGTTCATCCAGAGCATCTACCACGAATTCGGCAGCGGCGTCGTGCTGCCCACGACGGGATTGAACTGGCAGAACCGCGGCGGCTCTTTCAGTTTGAACGCGAAACATTTGCGGGCCCTGCAGCCTCGCAAGAAGCCGTTTCACACCCTGAATCCCGCCGCCGCCGTGCTCAATGACGGCAGACGCATGGTGTACGGCACCATGGGCGGCGATGGCCAGCCGCAAACCCAGGCGGCGCTCTACTCGCGCGCGATCTGGTTTGGCCAGTCGCTGCAACAAGCCGTTTCGGGGCCCCGCTGGCTGCTGGGCCGCACCTGGGGACAGAGCAGCGATTCACTGAAACTCGAGCAGCGCATCCCGGACGCCGTGGTGCACGACCTGCAAAAACGTGGCCATGACATCGAAATGCTGGGGGCTTACGATGAAGCCGTCGGACATGCCGGTGCCATCATGAGGAATACAAACGGCGTGTTGGAAGGCGCGGCGGATCCGCGCGCGGATGGGTGTGTAGCGGGTTTCTGATTTCGCGCATGTTGCTCCTCAGGCGGTGCGGGCCGCGATCAGGCCTGCCGCCTTCTCAGCAATGGCGATCACCGGGACGTTGGTGTTGCCGCTGGTGACGTTGGGCATGATGGACGCGTCGGCGATCGACAGGCCCGCAACGCCGTGCACGCGAAGCGCCGAGTCCACCACGTCGTCGGGCCCGGGACCCATCCGGCAGGTGCTCGTCGGATGCCAGTTCAGCCCCGCGGTCCGGCGAAAGAAGGCGATCCAGTCGGCGTCGCTATCGGTCTCCGGCGCCGGCAAGAACATGCGACCGCCGTAAAGCTTTCCCGCACCGGCCCGCATCATGGCGCGCGCGCGCCGAGCACCCGCCAAAAGCACGCGAAGATCGCGATCCGAGTCCAGCACGGCGATCTCGATCAGCGGCGGATCGCGGGGATCCGACGAGCGAAGGCTGACGGCGCCGCGCGCCTCCGGATGACAGGGACTCACCACCACCGAGATTCCGTTGCTGCGATCGGCCGGATCGGCGTTGAAACCGAAAGGGAGCACCTGCACTTGGTGATCCGCGTCGCGGGCGCCCGGGTCGGACTTGACGAAGCCCTGGACATGGTTGGCCGGACTGGAGGCCGGGCCGCTACCGTCGACCAAGAAACGCAAACCGTTAAAAAGCCTGCGCGCACCGTACCGTTCGGTGTTGTAGGTCCGCGCGGCCACCGTCATCGACAGCTTGACGTTTACGTGGTCGTTCAGGTTGCGGCCGACGCCGGGCACATGCGCGCGCACCGCCACGCCATGCGCCCGCAGCGCCGCGTCGGGCCCGATCCCCGACAGCATCAACAGCTTGGGACTGGCGATGGCCCCCGCCGCCACGGTGACCTCCCGCGAGCACATCGCGGTCTCGGCCCGGCCGCCGCGTTCATAGTCCACGCCGACGCAACGGCCGTTCTCGAGCTTGAGCTTCAGCGCCCGGGCGCGGGACAGAATAGTCAGGTTGGGCCGGCGCAGCGCCGGCCGCAGATAGGCGGCGGCCGTGCTGCAGCGCCAGCCGTGATTCTGCGTGGCCTGTGTGAGGCCTATGCCTTCGCAGACGCCCGACCCATAGTCCTCCACGTACGGCAGGCCCTCCGCGATATAGGCGTCCATGACGGCGCGGCACGGCGGGTTGGTTTCGCGGAACGTGCGCACCTTCACCGGCCCGTCCTGGCCGCGAACCGGATCGGCCGGGCCGTCCCAGCGCTCCAGCCGCCGGAAATGAACCAACATGTCGTCCCAACCCCAGTCAGGATTGCCGGCCTCGACCCAGCGCGCATAGTCCGCGGGCAGGCCACGGCCAAAGACCATGCCATTGATCGAGGACGAGCCACCCACCACGCGCCCCGCCATCCAAGTCAGCCGCCGGCCGCCGAGGCTTGGGTCCGGTTCACCCTCATAGTTCCAATTGAGCGCCGGGTTGAACAGCACGTTGGCCAGAAATCCCGGAATCTGGATATAGGGCGACCAGTCCCAGCCGCCGGCCTCCAGTAGTAGAACGCGCCGGGTTGGATCTTCCGACAGCCGCGCGGCCAGAGTCGCGCCACCGCTGCCACCGCCGACGATCACATGATCCCAATGAATCTTCACAGAGTGAGGTTATAGAATCTGGTGGAAGGCGTGAGATTCGAACTCACGGAGGAATTGCTCCCTCGCCAGTTTTC
>CAZZWM010000141.1:8162-9963 GCA_964657945.1 uncultured Steroidobacteraceae bacterium | reverse complement strand
ACCGCTATCGCCGGCGACAGCGGGATCCGTTGCCGTATTTTCTTGGGTCAAGCCGGAATCCCCGTGGGGAACGCCATTTTAAACGGCGGCGATCCGAGCTCCGGTCCGTCGCGGTCTTCATCGGAGCGGTGCCTTCTCAGTCGGCACCTGCACTCTTCAATCTTCGTCTGTGTGCGGGAATTGAGCAATTAAGCCGCGTTATATCGGTTTGAATGTCTTAACGCCTGCTTTACTCGTTGCACGCCGTAGGTCGTCATCGAGAGTCGCCATCGGGGCGCCGTTGCGCAGGGCGAGCTCCAGATACGATGCGTCGTAGGACGATAGCCGATAGCGTCGCGACAGTTGCAGGGTATCGGAAAGAACATGCGTGAACGTATCGGCATCGACCTCGATAGTTATTTCTTCGAGCAACGAGACGAACGACCCGCTTTGCGCGGGCGTCACCAGTTCTTTGGCTTCACTGCGTGCGATTACATTCGCAATCTCGAGTCCCCACGTCATTGGCACCATGGCCACGGTGTCGGGATCTCGTAGGGCATTCAAAACTGCCAAAGGGTAAGCCTCGACGCGCGAGGTGGTATCTCGAAGTAACCAGGACAATGTGACCGAGGCGTCGAGAACAAATCTCACTCCCGGCCTTCTTCGATGGCGGACCCGATATCGATTTTCGTTCGTACCGGATTGCTTCTCTTGAATGCGAGAAATTGATCGATGGCTGCCGCCGGGTTTTTGGCAGTCTTGCCCTCGCTCGGAACGAGATCCGCGATGGCCTTGCCCCTATTTGTAATAGTGAATCGTTTGCCCGCCTGGACTTGGCGCAACAACTCGGGCAGCTTCGTTTTTGCCTCGTAGGCGCCAATTGCAATTTTCATCAGTAACTGCCTCAATTGATCACTTATAGGCTAGTCTATAGACTAGTCGTTTGCAACTTGGTGTGTGTGCGAGCCAGGCGCGAAGGACCCGGCATTTACGTGCGTTAAGCCGGAAACCCGTGAGGAAGGATGCCAATTTAAACGGTAATCGTCGGGGTTTCCGGAACCTGGCTTTGACCAGACCCATATTTATGGGTGATAATGAAGGTCTATCGACGATGGGAACCTAAGCCATGAGCACCACGAAAACCACCTTGGAAATGTCCAAGACTTTGTTTCGAAGGGCGAAGGCTACCGCTGCGGGTCGTGGCCAGACTCTCAAGCAATTCGTGACCGGCGCCCTTGAGAAGGAACTGGGCTCGACTGAGTCTGGTTCTATCGTCAGTGCCAGCACGGCTCTTCGAAAGGTTCGCCAACTCGCCAAAGTAAATGCTGATAATTGGCAGACGGACCAAGATGCAGTCGCGGCGGTGCGTGAGCAACGGCGCGGGTGATCGTCGATGCTTCCGTCTGGGTGGCGATATTTCGTGAGAATGACGTTCACCATATTGAAAGCGTGTCGTTCTTGGACCTGGCGGTCACGAACCAGCGAGATTTAAACATACCCAATCTGGCTCTTGCCGAGATCGCGGGTGTGTTTGCACGGCAAACCGGGAAGGCCCGGCTCGCGACCCGGACGGTACGGGCCGTACTCGCATTGCCGCGTGTGCAACGTCACGGACTGAACGACGCGCTTGGCGACCGGGCTGCCAATCTGGCGGCGACCTGTAAACTTCGCGGTGCCGATGCGGTTTTTGTCGCGCTCGCCGAAGCACTCGATCAACCACTGATCACTTTGGACCGGGAAATCCTGGAACGGTCATCCCGGGTCATCGAAGCCGAACCACCTGATGTTTGGGTGCATCGCCAGTCAAGTCGGTAATCGCGCC
>CAZZWM010000141.1:0-8062 GCA_964657945.1 uncultured Steroidobacteraceae bacterium | reverse complement strand
GGGCGTCAAGTTGGTGTTCAGAACGGTGCCCGCCAAGTCAGTCCGTCGAAGCGGCTGTAGTCGCGATCCGTGGTGATCCATTCGCATCCGAATTCTATTGCGAGCGCCGCGAACCAAGCGTCCTGAGCAATATTGCCCTTGGATTGAGATTTCTGACAAACGGTTTCGAATATCTCCCAGTGCCGCTCACCGGGCACGATGACAGTCGCATTGGGCTGCTGTAACAGGGCGCCGCAGAATTGGAACACATCCGTCAACGAGCTCGGAATCTTGAATATGCGCGGATGCGTGCATACCCGAACCACGCTGGCGAGGACCTGCGGAGCGATGCCATAGGCGGACGGACCGTTGATCACCGATTCGAGCCACGATTTGAACAGCGAGTGATTCTCGGCGTCAGAGCGGAAGGCGTAGATCAGAACGTTGACATCGCAGAGTATCAATCGCGGCCTTCTAAACGGTCGAGGAGACTGGCGCTGTCGTTCAGGTCCACTCCCGCCCGAATGCCGCCTCCGGCTTGGCATACGGGGAGCTTTATGGCCGAACGCTCCGCCCGCTTCAGCGGACGGCGCAGTGCCAGCTGCAGTCCTTGCTCGATGAGGGAGGTCAGCGTCACGCCGCGCCGCTCAGCCTCCTGCCTTGCACGCTCCAATAGGGTCCCTTCAAGTCGCACTGTGGTCCTCATATGTCAGAGCATACTCACGGTATGTCTATATGTCAAAAACTATGCTCCGTGGGCGACCAACCGTCGGGCCATCGAAGCCGGAATAATCCGATGCATTTTCCCTGCAACCGTGGGATGGCCATCACGCAATGTCACCGGGATGTGGTTTACAACAGATCCACCAAACGGCACGCATTCCTCATGAGCGCAACTCGGAGGCCGATCGACGTTCGGGGGCTATGGCCGCCCCGAATTCGTCGATCACTTCTTCACCGAGTTTTCCTCCCATGTCGCGTAATCCCTCATGAATCGCATTTTCCGCCTTGTAGCCAGCCGGGTCGCCGGCCAGTGGGTGCCAGTTTCTGAGGAAACTCGCGGCGCCGCTAAGGGTTCCCGCCAACTGCATAGCGCCGTGACGCGCTGCCGCATCGCCTCTCTCGCGCTGTTGAGCGCTTCGCTAGCTCATCCGGGATTGGCGCTCGCATCGCCCAGCGGCGGGAAAATCACCGCCGGCACGGGGACTGTCAGCCAGGCGGGAAATACGACGACCATTCGCCAAACGAGTGCCGATCTGTTTCTGAACTGGCAGAGCTTCAACGTCGCGGCCAATGAAGTCGTCGACTTCATTCAGCCGGGCGCAACCTCGATCGCCGTCAACCGCATCATGGGCAACACGGCCAGTCAAATATTCGGCCATCTCGAGGCGAATGGACAAGTCTGGCTGATCAATCCCAATGGCATCCTGTTTGGCGTGGGCGCTCAAGTGAACGTCGGCGGACTCACCGCCTCGACGCTCGATGTGAGCGACGCATCCTTCAGTGCCAACCTGCGCACCTTGAGCGGGTCCGGTACCGGCAGCGTCGTCAATCAGGGCACGATCCAAGCCGCCGACGGCGGCTATGTCGCTCTGCTCGGCAATCAAGTCTCGAACCAGGGCGTCATCCGGGCGCAGTTGGGGACGGTTGCGCTGGGCGCCGGCAGCGCGGAGACGCTGACCTTCAGCGGCAGGCAGTTGATCCACTTGCGTGTGGACCAAAGCACTCTGAACGATCTCGCGGCCAACGGACAACTCATCCAAGCCGATGGCGGTCACGTGATCATGACGGCCGGCGCGCAGGACTCACTGCTCGCCAGCGTGGTTAACAACACCGGTATCGTGCAGGCCCGCTCGGTCGAGAACCACAATGGCACCATCACGCTACTCGCCGGCATGGCGGCGGGTCAGGTGAATGTAGGCGGTACCCTCGATGCCACTGCTGCAGCGGGAGAAAAGGGCGGTTCTATTGAGACCTCGGGTGCATCGGTGTCTGTCGCCAGGAACGCGAAAATTGTCGCTGGGCCCGGTGGATCGTGGCGCATCGATCCCACCGACCTCACCATCGATGCCGCGGCGGCGACGGCGATCGACAACAGTCTCAATACGGGTACCAGCGTCACCGAGACGACCACGGCCACGACTGCGTCGGGTTCGGGCAATCAGTCGGCAGGCTTGGGGGACATCAATGTCAATGCCCCGATCGCGTGGACCAATCCCGCGGCGACTTTGACGCTGAGCGCCTATAACGCCATCAACGTGAACGCTTCCGTCACCGGCGCAGGGGCTGTCGTCATGCAGGCGGGCACCGGCAACATGACCATCGCTAACGGCGCGTCGATCGAGGGTGACGCGGGCGTGACCTTGGGCACAGGGGCCAATTTCGTCAATCTGGCAGGTGCAAGCGCGTTGTCCGCCGGATCAACCGGCACCTGGCTGGTGTATTCCACCAATCCCACACTGGACTCGCCCGGGGGACTCAGTCCGGTCTTCATTCAATATGCCGCCGCCTTCCAGGCCACCCCGGCGCAGTCCGGCAACGGATTTCTGTACAGTGTCGCACCCTCGATAACCGTCGCCTCGCTCAGCGGCACCGCGGCGAAAACGTATGACGGCGGCACGAGTGCCTCCCTGACGGCAGCGAACTCCAATTACACGGTGTCGGGCACCCTCAACGGCGACACCGTGAATTCCATGAGCGCCACGTATCAGACCGCGGATGTGGGCAGCAATATCCCCGTCACTTCACCGGCCACGGCGGCAGGCCTCGCGATCACGAATGCCAACGGCATTCCGGTGTACGGATACGGGCTCGCCGGTACTCCGCTGACCGCCTCCGTCGGCACGATCGCCGCGGCGCAGCTCAGTGCTGCGATCGTCGGCGATACTGCCAACCCCAATCTAAGCAAAGTGTACGACGGCACCTCAACCGCCACGCTCGGCTCCGGAAACTACCAGCTGAGCGGATTCGTATCGGGTCAAAGCGCCTCGGTCAATCAACCGAGTTCCGTCGCGTATGTCTCGGCCGCCGCGGGCACGGAAACCTTGAACGCAACATTTGCGGCCACGAACTTCGTCGCCGGCTCCGGCACGAAGCTGTCGAATTACATTCTACCGTCCACGGCGACGGGCTCCGGGGTGGTGCTTCAGGCACCGCTTGTCATCACCGGCGTGCTGGCGACGGGCAAAGTCTACGATGCGACCCCGTCGGACGCACTCAACACCACCCATGCCGGCTTGTACGGCGTGATCGGCAATGACACGGTGTCCCTGTCCACCTCGGGGGCCATCGGAACCTTCTCCTCGTCCAATGTCGGCAACAATCTGAGCGTCGCCACCAGCGGATTTTCTCTCAGCGGCGCGCAGCAGAATGACTATCAATTGATCGCGCCGGCGAATCTCACCGCGAGCATCACGCCAGCGCCCTTGTCGGTCAGCGGGGTGTCGGCGTCGAACAAGATCTATGATGGCACCACGACGGCTGCGCTGACTTACAACAATCCCCAATTGTCCGGGCTTCTGGGGGCGGACGCTGCGAGCGTCGTGCTGTCTTATTCCGCCGCCACCGCCGCATTCTCATCCAAGAATGTCGGAACAAGCCTGCCGGTCGTCACAGCCGGGTTCTCCATCGCAGGGAACGGCGCGTCGAACTATGATTTGATGCAAGTGAGCGGACTGACCGCCAACATCACTCCCGCGCAGCTCACGGTCACCTTGATCGGTAATCCCACCAAGCCTTACAACGGCACCACCACGGCTGCTCTTTCGTCGGCGAACTTCACCGTCAGTGGATTTGTCGCGGGCGAAGGCGCCACGATTCCGCAGACGACTCTGTCGGAATATGCGTCGCCCAATGCCGGCGTGCAAACCGTCACGGCGACCTTGGCGGTACCGGATTTCACGACCACGGGCGGAGCATTGCTGTCGAATTACAGCGTGCCCACCTCGGTCACCGGCATCGGAACCATCACACCGGCGCCGTTGGCGGGCCAGATCGTCGGCAATCCGAGCAAGGTCTACGACGGCAGCGCGAGCGCGGCGCTCAGCTCTGCCAACTACGTCCTGACAGGATTTCTCACCGGCCAGGGAGTGACCGTGAACCAGTCGAGCGGCCTGTACGCGTCGGCGAACGCCGGACTGCAGCAAGTCACCGCGACTTTGTCGAGCGGCAACTACACAGGTACGGGAAGCACCCTGTTGTCGAACTACAGCCTGCCGACGACCTTGACCGGCACAGGAACGATAACGCAGGCCGCATTGGCCGGCCACATCTACGCGGGGATCACCGGCAATCCGACCAAACCCTACGATGGCACGACCACCGCCACGCTCACGCCGGGGGAATTCGTGCTCACCGGCTTCGTCGGCAGTGACGGTGCGACCGTGACCCAAACGGTTGGCCAATATGCGTCGGCCAATGCCGGCCTGCAAACAGTCAGCGCCGCTCTCACCAATCCCGATTTCAGCGCCACAGGTTCGACGATTCTCGCCAACTATACGCTGCCGACTTCGGCGTATGGCTCCGGCACCATCACACCCATTGCACTCTCGGTGGCGGTGATCAACGACCCGACCCGCGTCTACAACGGCAGCACCAGCACGGTGCTGACGTCCTCGAATTACTCGATTACCGGATTCGTCAACGGCCAAGGCGCGCAGATAAATCCTTCCGCATTGATCAACTATGGCAGTCCTAACGTCGGCAGCCAGAGCATCTCGGCGGCATTGACGCCGTCTGCCTACACGGCCAACGGCGGTACGTTGTTGTCGAACTATGTGCTGGCATCCTCGGCGGCCGGCACCGGCCACATCACGCCGGCCTCGATCTATGTCACGGGGGTGTATGCGACGAACAAAGTTTATGATACGACCAGCGTTGACCCGCTGAACACGGGCTCACAGGCCTTGTCCGGCGTCGTGAGTTCAGATGCGGCCAATGTGAGCCTCGCGGGTGCACCGGTCGGCGCGTTCGCGACCACGCAGGCCGGCAACGCGTTGCCCGTGAGTGTCAGCGGCTTGTCGATTGTCGGAACCGCCGCGTCGAACTACACGCTGCAGCCCATCACCGGTCTGGCCGCCAACATCACCCCGGCGCCACTGACCATGACCGGGGTCAGCGCCAACTCGAAACCCTACGATGGCACCACCGTCGCGACACTGAATACCGCCAGCGAAGCCCTCGCGGGCCTTTATGCCGGCGATGCGGTAACCGCCTCGGCCGCGGGGGCCGTGGCCGCATTCACGTCCCTTAATGTCGGCGCCAACCTCAATGTAAACGCCAGCGGTTTCGCGATCAGCGGCGCGCAGTCCAGTGACTATGCGCTGCATCAGCCCACCGGATTGACCGCCAACATCACTCAAGCGCCCATCACCGCGGTCATTACAGGCAATCCGACCAAGGTCTATGATGGCAGCGCATCGACGACGCTCACCAATGCGAACTACACCTTGCTGGGATTTGCAACGGTAGGCGGCGTGACGCAGGGGGCGGCCGTGCCGCAATCGGCGACGGCGAGCTACGCGGCACCGGACGCGGGCACGGGCGTCGCGATCGGATCAACCCTGGTGTTATCCGATTTCGTGGCGAATGCTGGAACGAACCTGTCGAATTACGCCTTACCCGCCGTCGGCGCCGGCACGGGAACAATCACCCAGGCCCCCCTCTCGGCAACTCTCGTGGGTAATCCCACCAAGACTTACGACAACACGGCGACGGCGTCGCTGACCTCGGCAAACTACGCACTCTCCGGATTCGTCGGCAGCCAGTCCGCTGCCGTGACACAGGCGAGCGGCAGCTACGCGTCGTCGAATGCGGGGAGTCAATCGGTGACCGCCGCATTGGCCTCCGCCGATTATGCGCCGGCATCGAATACCAACCTCAGCAACTACCTGCTGCCTGCGTCGGCGACCGGCGCGGGCACGATCAATCGTGCGCCGCTGACAATTGTCGGCGTGGCGACGACACCGCAGATCTACAACGGCACGACCGCCGACGCGCTGACGGGCGCGACATTGACTGGCACCGTGTATGGCGGGGACCTGCCGGTGTTGACCAACGCTGCGGCCGGCACACTGGGCAGCAGCGGCAACGCGGGCACGGATACGGTCACCACCGCGATGGGCCTGAGCGGGGCGGGCAGCGGTAATTACTCAATCTCCCAGCCGGTCGGGCTCACCGCAGTGATTTCCCCGGCACCGCTCAGCGCGACTTCCAGTCTATCCAAGACCTATGACGGCACGACGAGCGCTACTTTGAGCGGCAGCAGCACCACGTTCGCTGGGTTCATCGGCTCCGACGGCGCCACTGTCAATGCCGGTGTCACCGGCACGTTTGCCACGGCGAACGTGGGCACCGGCATCGCCGTCACCGGCGGCCCGCTGACCATCGGTAATGTGACGGCGACCGGCAGTACGCTGTTGTCGAATTACACGCTGCCGACCACCGATAATGGTTCCGGCAGCATCACGGCCGCGACGCTGACCTATACGGCAACGCCGAGCAGCCAACAGTATGGCCTGACTCCGACCGGTCTGGTCGGATCCGTAAGTGGTTTCGTCAACAGCGAGACGCTGGCGAGTGCGACCTCGGGCGCGGCGGTGTTCTCGACGCCGGCCACCGGGGCCAGCAATGTCGGCCAGTATGCGATCAACGGCGCTGGTCTGACGGCCAATAACGGCAATTATGTATTCGTGCAGGCGGACGCCAACGCAACCGCGTTGAGCATTACTCGGGCGCCGCTCACGGTTTCCGGGGTTCAGACGACTTCGAGGAGCTACGATGGGACGACGCTCGACGCGCTTTCGGGTGCTGTGATATCGGGGGTCATCTATAACAACGATGTGTTGATGTTGACGAACGCCGCCTCGGGCACCTTGGGCAGCAACGGCAATGTGGGTACGGACGCGGTGACAGCGAATATGGCGTTGAGCGGAACCGCGAGCGGCAATTACTCCCTGACGAATGAAACCGGACTTACCGCAAACATATCATCGCTGGCGCTCAGCGCCACGTCCAGCGTGACCCGAAGCTACAACGGTACGACAGTTGCGAACCTGAGCGGTGCCAATACGGTGTTCAGCGGCTTCCTCTCCGGACAAGGTGCTACCGTGAATGCCGGCGTGACCGGCACTTTCGCGGACGCCAACGTGGCAGGCGGCATCAGCATTGCCGGCGGCGCGCTGAGCGCCGGCAACCTCACGGCCACGGGCAGCACCGTACTCGCAAATTACACCTTGCCCACCACCGACAACGGCAGCGGGACAATCACTCGAGCGATCGTCAATCTGTCGGGGACGCGCGTTTATGACGGTCTGCTCGATGCGAACGCGAGCATTTTCGGAACCGCCGGCACGGTGAGCGGCGTCGACGGGGAGAACCTGATTCTCACCGGCAGCGGCACCTTGAACACCAAGAACGTGATCACCAACGGCACCATGGCGTCCATCACCGGGTTGACTTTGAACAACGGCACGGGCCTCGCGAGCAACTATCAACTTAGCGGCGGCACCGATAAAGTCACGGTCACGCCGCTGGCGATTACGGTGACGGCGGCCGGCAGCGACAAGGTCTACAACGGCTATGTCACGGCCGGAGTGACACTCGCCAGCAGCGGGGTGCTCGCCGGCGACAGCCTGACCTACGCCGATACCTCGGCGAGCTTCGCCAACAAAAATGTGGCCAACGGCATTGGCGTGTCGGTCGCAGGGATCACCGCGAGCGGTACCGGCTCGGGCAACTACACCGTCAACAGCACCGCGGCGACGAGCGCGAACATCACGCCGGCCATCATCAGTCTGTCCGGGACCCGCGTCTATGATGGTCTGCTCGATGCGAACGCGAGCATTTTCGGAACCGCCGGCACGGTGAGCGGCGTCGACGGGGAGAACCTGATTCTCACCGGCAGCGGCACCTTGAACACCAAGAACGTGATCACCAACGGCACCATGGCGTCCATCACCGGGTTGACTTTGAACAACGGCACGGGCCTCGCGAGCAACTATCAATTCACCGGCGGCACCGACAAGGTCACGGTCACGCCGCTGGCCATTACGGTCACGGCCGCCGGTATCGACAAGGTTTACAA
>CAZZWM010000140.1:0-10044 GCA_964657945.1 uncultured Steroidobacteraceae bacterium | reverse complement strand
CCGTGCTCAAGGGTACGGATGTCGATCAGCCGCGAAATCTGGCGAAGAGCTTGACTGTTGAGTAAACGGTCGGCGGAGGGCGCGGGCCTTGTGCGTCGGAATTAAAGTCGTTACCTCGGGATCAAAGTCACGCAGGAAGCAAAGCCCGGTGCCCACTTCTGACTGAACCTGGAGCCGTACGCACGACGCGCGCAATGCCCACACAATTGATTTCCGAAGGACCCAAAAGCCGCGGCGAGCGTTTGGTTAACAGTTAACCTTATTCAAGTACTCTTCGCTTTGGCTTTCTGCGCGGCGAAGCTGCTCGACCACTCGCTCGAGGTCCGCGAGCGTTGCCTTGGATAGGCCGGCCTCCTTTTGAGCGTTATCAATCAGCGATGTCAATGTGGGCGAGCGGCGGCGCGAACCGGCGCCGCGCGCACCACCCGGGCTTGAACCTGCGCTGACCCCTCGCCCACCTGATAGCGGGAAATCAGCTGCGTCAAGTTCGATGCCTGTTCAGTGAGGGACTGCGCAGCGGCCGAGGCCTCCTCGACCAGGGCCGCATTCTGCTGCGTCACGTCGTCCATCATCGTGATCGCCTTGTTCACCTGTTCGATGCCGGAGGCCTGCTCGCGGCTCGAACTCGCGATCTCCGCCATGACGTCCGTGACTTTCTTCACGTGGTTGACGATCTCGCCCAGCGCCTTGCCGGATTCGTCCACGAGTTTCGTGCCTTCCGATATCTTGCCGACCGATTCCTGGATCAGCGTCTTGATCTCCTTGGCCGCTTCGGCGCTGCGGGAGGCGAGATTTCGCACCTCGGAGGCGACCACCGCGAAGCCGCGGCCCTGCTCGCCGGCCCGCGCCGCTTCCACCGCCGCATTGAGCGCGAGCAGGTTCGTCTGGAAGGCGATCTCATCGATGACGCCAATGATGTCGGCGATCTTCCTCGAGGAGACGTTGATCTCGCTCATGGCTACGACCGCCGCACCGACCACCGTGCCGCCGCGCTCCGCCTGGTCGCGGGCGGCGGATGCCAGCTGGTTCGCTTGGGCCGCGTTGTCGGCATTGTTGCGCACGGCCGAGGTCATCTGTTCCATCGACGAGGCCGTCTGCTCGAGACTCGAGGCCTGTTCTTCGGTCCGCTGGCTCAAGTCCAGGTTACCGCGCGAGATCTCCTCCGCCCCCGTGCGCACTTCGCTCGCCGCATGGGTCATCGTGCGGATCAGATCCTCCATGCCGGCGAGCAAGCCGTTGATGGTCACCGACAAGGCTTCGATCTGACCGCTCTTGCCCGCCGTCGATATCCGTCCGGTGAGGTCCCCCTCGATCGCCGCTTTCACCACCGCTTGCGTCTCGGTAACCGCCGCTTCGAGACCCCGTTTCATCCTCAACTGCTCCGTCACGTCCGTCGCATACTCGACGACTTTATAAGGTTTACCATCCCGGAAGAGCGTGTTGTAGCTCGCTTGCAACCAGATCTCTCGCCCATTGGCACCGATCCGTTTGTACTGATTGACCTGTTTTTCGCCGCGTCGCAGGGTGTCCCAAAAATGCTTATATTCGGCGCTCTGCCGATACCCCGGTTCGACGAACATGCTGTGATTTTTGCCCTTAACCTCGTCCAGCCGGTAACCGACCACATTGAGGAAAATGTCATTGGCCGTCAGTATCGTGCCGTCCGTCTCAAATTCGATGACGGCCTGCACTACGTTGATCGCCTCGGTCCTAGCTACGGAGTCCAATGCTTTGATCGATGCCTCCTTCAGGCTCTCCTGCATTTGCGCGACGTTCGCAAGCAGGCTGGTCGTATCGCCGGACGCCGAGGCGAGATGACTCGAAAAATCACCGGCCGCGACCTTTTTCGTCACGCCGGCGATTGCGGTGGGATCGACCCCCAAAACGTCGATTTCGCTGCGCAGCTGAATGGCCATCCAAACAAGCACAAGTGTCTCAATGACGACGAAAGCAGCATGCAGAATGACAATGCCAAAGCCGCCCGTGGCTGCAAACACCCAGACTGGCTGCCCCGCCCTTTGCAAGGCATCGATTCCAAGATGCAATACCGCGATCACCGCAGCTGCGACGACGAGGGGAACCCAACTGCGATAGAAGAGCAGAAATGCAAGCAACACGAAAATGGAAAAATGCGCTTCGATCATGCCGTGCGACTGGTGAATCAGCAGCGATGCGAAGATCATCAGCGCTGGGGCGATCACGCAGCGCGTCACGAGAGCACCGCCAAACGCGAGTGCCAACCAAACACTCACCGCCCACGCCGGCACTGCAATCGTCAGCGCCTCGGCCCATGTGTGATACCAAGGTGCCAGTGCAAACGAAACCAGCAAGAGGGCAGTCATTGCGATGAGCAGCAGCCGATCGGCATCCTTATAAAGCTTTGTAAAATAGGGGTTATGGTGATTCATGCGCTAAATCCTATAGTGTCGAGGTATGCGGGTTGGGGTCTCGGGTCAAAGACCGGAGCCGCCGCACCAAGGAAGCCGGGGCAGGCGCAATTCGAAGAACCAAAAGGCGAATAGCGTGCCGAGCAGCCAGACAGCGGCGACCAGCCACGGGAGCGCCGAAAATCGACTCATTCGAACCGCGGCTCCGGATCGACAGGTAGCTTGGGGCGTCAAAACGATGGAATCTGTCATGGCGAAAAATCTCTTTATATTGAAGTGGATTAGCACGCCATGACAGTCATATGCTTGCGCGGTATCTGAATCTGCTACAGAGCTAACGGCCGCTCAGCGTGGAAGTTGAACAGAATGCCGCGATGCAGCTAGTGGCCTGTACCAACTGCTCTTGTACCGATGTGACGCGAGCATGTTTCCACTTCACCGTACGACGACGAAACCAGCAGCCGCCTAATGGATTTACTCGCTTTCTTATTTCGAGCCTGCGGACGCTGAGCGGATGAACGACAACAAGATCAACCTGAGAAAAGCGCCGCCGAGAAAGAACTCCAATTCCGGCACGCATTTCGACGCCGATTATTTTCGCAAGTTCTATCTGAACCCGGCAACGCGGGTGGTGACGGCGGCAGAGATGGCGAATCGAGCGGCCGTCATTGCCGCAATCTTGCGCCATACGCAAACGCCGGTGCGCAGCATTCTGGATGCAGGGTGCGGCATCGGGTTATTGCGCAAGCCGTTCGCAAAGCTCATCCCGCGTGCCCGATACACCGGGCTCGAAAACAGCGATTACCTGTGCTCGCGATTCGGCTGGACCAAAGGATCGGTCGTTGACTTTGCTCCACCGCGTCCATTCGACCTGGTGGTCTGCTACGACGTATTGCAGTACCTCACCGACAAACAAGCGGCACGCGCCATTGTCAACCTGACGGGCTTGAGCCGCGCGGCCATCTATGTGTCGGCGCTGACGGTGGAGGATTGGCGCGAGAATTGCGATCGCAGTCTCACCGACCGCGCCGTGCATCTGCGTCCGGGCCTGTGGTATCGGCGCCGATTGCAGCGGGCTTTTCGCTACGTTGGCTTTGGCGTCTGGCTGCGCAAGGATGTCACCGCCATCCTTTGGGACTTGGAAAAGCCCTGACTGCGTCATAGGTTCTCCAGTATCCATGCCACCAGGGCGGCGTGCAGGGGTTCGGCCGCGCCGACATCGGCGCGCGCACTGTTCACCAGGGAAGCCAGAACGAAGGTCTTACCGTTGGCCGTGGTGACGTAACCGGCGACACCGCTGACGCCGTCGAGATGCCCGGTTTTCAGGCGCACCGATCCGGCCGGGCTGCTCTTCATGCGCGAGCGCAAGGTGCCGTCCAGTCCGGCGAGGGGCAGTGATGCCATGAACTCGGGTGCAAAGCGGCTGCGGTACGCGGCGCTCAAGGCCTTCGCCAATTGCAGCACCGTGACATGCGTGCTGCGCGACAAGCCCGAGCCATTGTCGATATCGATGCCCTGCAGGTCCAAACCTCGTTCGCGGCCCCATTCGGCTATGGTGTCCTTACCCTTCTCCAGGGTTGCCGGCTCGCCGAAGCGCTCCTTGCCCACGGTGAGCAGCAGATGGCGGGCCATCAGATTGCTGCTGAACTTGTTGGTGAGCCGGATGATCTCACCCAAGGTCAGGGATTCGTAGGTGAGCAAAGGTTTGGCATCCGCCGGTGTCGCTTCGACCCGCAGCTTGCCGCTGAACTCGCCCCCCGACTGGCGCCACAACTCGACGAAGGTGCCGAAGGCATAGGTGGTCGGCCGCAGCAGCACGCGGGCGAAGCTCTGCTCCATGCAGCGCGCCGACAGAGCGCCATTGAATACCACCCGGTCCCATGCGGGCGAAGCCACTTGAAAGTCCACCCTGCCCGCGCCGCCGCCGCAACGTCCGCCGACGAAGCGGATATGATTCTCGATGTTGAGGTTCACCGGCGCGGGCGTGGGAATCACCTCGACTTGATGCGTGTCCGGATTGGCGGCGACGCGAAATTCGATCGACTGAAAATTCACCATGAGTGCATCGGGCAGCACGTTGTAGGAGCGATTCGGCCGCCCGTCGAATGCGCCCGGATCCTCCGGCGGCAGCGAAAATGCGCTGTTGTCGATCACGATGTCGCCGCGAATCGACGTCAGTCCCTTGGCGCGCAGCGCCTGTACGAAACTCCACCAACGTTCCAGCGTGATGTACGGGTCGCCGCCGCCCTGCAAAATCAGGTCGCCATCCAAGACCCCGCCGCTTAAGCTGCCACGCGTCGCCGCGCGCGTGTGCCAGGTATAGGTCGGTCCGAGCATGTCCAAGGCCGCGAACGTGGTGAGCGTCTTGACCGTCGATGCAGGGCTCCTCGGCACGTCCGCGAGCTGGCTCAGCAGCACGCGCCCGCTGTCCGGATCGATGACCACGAAGCTGACCGAACTCGGCGGCAGGCGTTCGGTGTTGATGACCTGACTGATGCTGGTCGGCAACGTCGCGGCAGGCAGGGCGGCCGACGGCGCGCACAGCAGCATCAGCAGCAACCGCCGCCAGAAGGCGTGCGAACTCATCACTGCCTGACCATGATTGCAATACCTTGCCAGGCGCGCGAGTACCAACGTAAGTAGAGCGTCACACCCAGGAAAAAAATGTAGACCAATGCCGCCGTCCAACCGCCCACGGCTCCACGACCGTATTGCGGCAGCCAAGATACCCATCCTTGCCCCGGTGCAAACGACAGACTGTGCGCCAAAGGCACGAAAACCAGCCAGGACAGCGCCAACACCATCAACGCTGGAAAACGCACGTCGGCGGCCCCGCGCAACGCGGCGCCGCTGCTGATATTCAGTCCATCGAACAACTGGTAACCGGCCGCGATCCACAGCAATGTGGCGCCGCGCGCGGCCACGACGGCAGCATCGGGGTCGGCTGCATTGGTGAAAAACGGCAGCAGCCACGGTCCCAGCGCTGCCAACAGCAGCCCGATGGCTCCCATGTACACCACGGCAATCAATATTATCCCGTTCCCGACTTTGAATGCCCAGTCCCGGTGGTGCGCGCCGATGGCTTGTCCGACCAAGGTCGTGCCGGCCATGGCAATACCCACGGCGGGCATGTAGCAGAAGGAAGTCAGCATCATGACGATCTGACTCGAGGCGCCATCGACCGTTCCCAGCCGTACCTGCATCAGCTGAAACAATGCAAACCCCAAGATGTCGGCGGCGGTGAGCAGTCCCATGGGAAAGCCCAGCTTCAGTTGCTGCCACAACGTGCGCGCATGCGGCCGCATGGTGAGATGCGAGCGGTACTTTGCCCGCGTGGCACCGCCGAGAAACCACAGCATCGCCAGCATGACGCCGACGAGTTGCGCGGCATCCGTGGCCCATGCCGAGCCGGCTACTCCAAGGCCGAGATTGAACATGAACAACTGGTTGAAAATGGCGTTGATCACCGCAACCAGGCTGACGATCCTCAGAGTGATCACCGGCCGCCCGATGCCATTGAAGAATCCCAGGATCGCCCACATGGCCACCGCCAGCGGACCACCCAGCATGCGCGGAAACCAGTACTGGAGCGCCAGTTGCAGAGTGGGCGGCGCGATGCCGAAAGGTTCGAACATCTGCTTTCCGATCACAGCCAACAAGGTGAAGAGCGGCACCGTGCACAGAGATGCCCACAGCGCGGTCCAGGTCGCCTGAGAGGCGCGCGCGAAACGCCGCCCGCCAAAGGCCTGCGCCACCAAGGTTTGCACGGCCAGTCCGACACCGCCCAGGAAAAACACGAACACCAAGATCGGCCAGTACACCGCACCAATCGCCGCCGTCGCAGCCGGCGAGACGCGGCCGATGAACCAGGTGTCCGTGGCGTTGAGCACCGCCTGGATGGCGCTGTTGACCATGAACGGAAAAGCCAGTCTGCCGACGGCAAGATAATCCAGCCGCGGGCGTCCGCTGGAACTCAAAGCTTGGCCCGGCAACAAATCCATCGTAGTAGGATGAAGCAATGAATCCAAAGATGCGACGCAATTTTGCCGGAGATTTCTCAGCGCAGGATTTGGGTAGAAATGCGTGGCGCTTGACCCAGACCGCACCCCGCCGGATCGACGTCATCCTGCAAGGCGCGCGGCACGGCTCATCACCGAACAGTGCCGCCAGAGCGTTCGGCACCGGGCCGGTCACCGATCTCGCCATCGAATGGCATAGCGACATGGCATTGCTGAGTTTCATGTCCGCCGAACGGGTCGAAACGGTGGAGGGCGAGAACGTCATCATTCACGAGCCATTGCGGCATTTGTATGAGGGCCTGCCCCTGGCTGAGTTCGATCGGAAGGCCCAGACGTTTTGGAGCAGGGTGTTCCGCGTCGTGCGCATGCCGGGTGGCCGCTACCTGCTGCGATTTTTCGCGCGCTGAGCCGCGGGGCCGCCGCGAACCGCGATATGCATCACAGCGGCCCCGGCTTATTGTCAATTCATTGGGCGCCCGCACGCGATGCCCGTGAAATTCGCGATGATTGTGACGATGAACTGCGACGCTCGTCAAAGATGAACTTCAGGGTTTCCATCACATTGATGGTGCGCCCTATACCAAGAATTCCCTGAGTTGGCTTCAGTGCTCGACCCGAAACACAATGCCCCCGGCACCGCGTCCGAAGATGCCTCATTCGAGCCCTATGGCCGATTGTTGCGAATGCTCATGCCGAGCCTGCGGAGCGTGGTTGTGCATGATGGATTTTCGAACCTCGTTTGGGCCTCCGACGACCTGGACTTGAGCGACGAGCCTGATGTCATCAAGGACGCCATCGCAAACGCGCTCGCCGACCGCGGAGAATTCCCCGGGGTAGCGCGCACCCTGGATGCCGACCGCGTCGTCTACTCCTTCGCGGTCCGCGGCGAGCTGATCGAACTGCTTGGCATAGTCAGTCTGATCATCCGCATGTCCGGCACCCAGATCGAACCGCGCCCTTTGCAGACGGTGCGCCAGCTGGTGCAACCGGCCTTGGAATGCCTGCGGCGCGAGTTGGCGCTGCGCTCGAAGCTCGGTTCGCGCGAGCGCGATCTGGATATTCGCGAGCGCGACCTCGACCTGATGATGGAGATGCAGTCCAACCAGTCCGCCTCGAGCGATGCGGATGAATTTTCCTTGATACTCAAGACCGGCTTGGATCGCATGGGCTGCGCACTGGCGGCGTTGTGGGTCCCGGACAGGAATATCTCGCTGTCGCTCACCCGCAGCGGCGTGCCGATGTCGGCGGACTCGTTGAAACGGGCTCAGCATCATCTGATGGCATGGATGCAGTTGCAGCAGCGGACCATCGTGGTGAACCACATATCGAAGGTGACCAGCGGAGTGGCGGCACCGTACAAAATTCTGGCCTGCCCGATTCGGCATCGCTCGGAGCGCGTCATGGGCGTCCTGGCGCTGTTCAATCCGCCGAGCGCGCCGGATTTCGACGTGCAACAGACGCGCATCGTCGAGATGTTGGCCAAGCGCTCCACCACCATCATCCAGGCGCAATACGATCCAAGCACCGGCCTCATGACGCGGCAAGCCTTCGAACGCGGAGCCACGGCGCTGTTGGCCGCGGGCGCAGCCAATGAAGCGCATATCATCTTGTACCTCGACATCGATCGTCTGCACGTGATCAATGAAACCTTCGGCATGCATGTCGGCGACGACGTGATCGTCAGCGTGGCCGACCGCATGGCCAAGTCGCTGCCATTCGGCGCCTTGTCCGCACGCATCTCGGGCGATCGCTTCGCGGCCCTGATCCCCAACTCCAGCATGGAAGGGGCGGCGGTGGTCGCCGAACAGATTCGCAGCGCCGCAGAGGGCATCGTGCCGCGGCCCGGGCAGGGTTCCTTCGAAGTATCGGTCTGTGTCGGCGTGGCGCCGATCGGACGATCCAACAATCCGCTGGCGCATGCATTGGCCACCGCGGAAATCGCCTGCAAGGCGGCCAAGGACCGCGGCCGCAATCGGGTCGAAATATTCCAGGATTCCGACCAGAGCATCATTCGCCGCCATACCGATATTTCGGTGATAGGCATGCTGCGCCAAGCGCTCGACACGGACAGTTTCCGGCTCGATGCGCAGCCCATCCTGCCGCTGCGCGGCAACTACGGCAGGCCGCGTTTCGAGCTGTTGATCCGCATGTTGGGCGATCGCGGGGAAATCATCCCCCCCGGTAAATTTCTGTCTTCGGCCGAGCGTTACCAGCTGATGCCGACGGTGGACCGTTGGGTGGTGAAACGCGCCTGTGAATTGCTGAGCAAACACGGGGCTTGCTTGGGCGAGGAATTCGCGCGCTTCGCGATCAACCTGTCGGGGCAGTCATTGCAGGACGAGTCGTTCCTGGCCTTCGTCATCGATCAAATAGAGTCCACCGGCCTGCCGCCCGCCGTTCTTTGCTTCGAATTGACCGAGACGGCGACCATCGGCAATCTGGAGAAGGCGCAGAATTTCATGCGCACGCTGCAGGATCTGGGTTGTCAGTTTGCCCTCGACGACTTTGGAACCGGAGTCAGTTCACTGGCGTATCTCAAGGATTTGTCGGTCAACTACCTGAAGATCGACGGCAGCTTCGTGCGCGATGCCCTCAGCAACGCGCGCTCCGAGTCGATGATCAAGGCGATCGCGCAATTGGCCAAGGTCATGTGCATGGAAACCATCGCAGAGTACGTCGAGACCGACGCGCTGCGCGTACGCATGGCTGACCTGGGTGTGGACTACGGACAGGGTTTCGCCATGGGCAAGGCGCAGCCGTTGGAAGATCTGCTGCAGGAACTGGCGATATACGAGGCCACCGTCAGCAATTGGGCGGTGACCGAAGAGGACGCGGCCCGTCAGATCGGAGCTTGAGCCAATCTACTTGGCCGCCTGCTCGTCGGCGGCACGCTCATTCTGCTTTTCGTTCTTCGTGACATCCTTGCAGGCCTTGCGCATCTCGGCGTGCGTCTTGCCGCTTTCACTGGCCTTTTGCTTGGCCATGCAATCCTTCATCAATTGATGGCTGCTCTGCACGCCGGACGCATCGTCTGCGGATGCGTCCACGCCCACTGACAAGGGGCCGCATAGCAACAAGACACAGAGCAATGGTCGAACTCGCGACATCGAAACTCCTTCCGTATCGAGTTTCTCACGTCTGGGTGAGACTTCCATCCATCGTGCGCATCGCGCCGAGGTCGGCGCAATCCTACATGGACTCGGAGAAAATGCTCATACGCAATGAATTCGCAGCGTGAGTAAATGCACCTCATGCTGATACTTACCCGACGTGCCGGCGAAACGCTTCGAATCGGCGACAATGTTGAGGTGACCGTCATGGCGGTCAATGGCGCGCAGGTTCGCATTGGAATCAAGGCGCCCCGCGACGTGATCGTGGACCGCGAAGAAATCGCGGAGCGCAAACGCCGTGAAAAAGATAGCCCCCTCGCGCATATTCAGCGATAGATGACTTTCGACGGTAAAGCGCCATGTCGCTTCCACCCGCCGCCATTTAGGGTTATCTTTAAAAAAAACCGATGAGGGGATCAGCGGGCTCCCGGTGAACAGCTGGCGTTTGTCTCGCTCCAGTCATGACCACGTCTGCGATCAACGCACCCGAGTTGCTGGTGCAAGCTTGGTTCAACACCGATCGGCCTC
>CAZZWM010000139.1:0-10089 GCA_964657945.1 uncultured Steroidobacteraceae bacterium | reverse complement strand
CTACATTCTTCCGGGTCTGGGGGATGCCGGCGATCGACTGTACGGAACGCGCTAAGACCGACGTTCGTGCGCATGGTGACCTACCCGGGCTCACTTTTACCCGACTGCGTGCGTCGCTGCCCTCGCGCCTCGGAAGATGCGACGCACGCAGTTCTACTGCTCTCTGAAAGTATCGGCTCAATACGGACTTGGCGCGGATCCGGGGATCGGTGTCATCAAGTAGGGAAATGCGTCCAGATACGTGTCGCCTGGACTGATGGCGCCGGTCACATGGGAATGCGCCGCGTCGGCACCGGCCGCCCTCGATCCATCGGTGTAGGGGGTGCCGTGATTCGGATCCGCCGTCTGTTTGCCGCAAGTTCCCGCCACTCCGCATAACGCGCCTTCCGCTGCGCGCAGGGTGATGTCGATCACATCGTCGTACGGCCGTCGTCCGTTCGGGAAGCCCGCAAGATCGCCGCCGAGCACCCCAAGGTCATTTTGCGACGCCGGGGCCGTCACAGGTGTCGAGGTGTTCAATCGCAACATCTCGCTGGGAGTCACGTTGGCCGGCTGATTGATGCCCTTCACACCGGTCAGGAATATGGCCACCAAATCGTTGCGCGGAGATTGCGGGATCGCCGCTGCCGCACCGAACAAGGCGTTCAGCAACACCGGCAGCGAGGGGTTGGTCACGTAGGTGAGGAACTGCGCATCGTCGCGCGGCGCGCTGGCGTTGAACTTGTCCTTGTCGGGAAGCCCGATGACAACCTCGTTGACCAACGGCATGCCGAGCCTCGAGGTCTGCTGCCAACCCTGCGGCGCAGCCACCTTGGTGGCGGAGGTCGTGGTTGCACCGATGACGGGCTGATCGGCGCGCGCCACGCAGCTGATGGGAAGCTCGAGCGCGAGCGAGGTGATGTTCTTGTTCTTCAGAGCATTGGGGTTTGCGTCGCGTGGGCCCGCAGGATTCAGGTTGACGAGATCGAACAGACCCGCGAGATTGGCTACAAATCCTTCCTTGCGCTGACCGACGAATACGCGTCCCGGCATCGAGCAGCCGGGGATGCCGATGTCATAGATGAACTGTTGTGCGTAGGCCGCATAGTCGGGGATGGATTTCGTGCCGATGTTGTCGGCCGGCTTGTAGAAAACGCTGCCGCCCAGAGTCATGTTCTCGACCGGCGTGAATTGGCCGCCCCGTTGAATCAGCAGCGTATAGCTTTGTACGACATTGAGAGCCTTGCCCGCCGCGTCGACCGGGCCGATGTTGATGAGCGGCACGGCTACGCTCTTGCCGTTCGCGTCGACAGCCAGGCCCTTGTCGAGGTCATTGAATTGAAACTGGAACTGTATGTCCGGATTGCCATTACCGCTGGTGTCGATATTGATGCGGTAGGCCGCGTTGCTGTCGAGATTGAAGAAGTTAGGACCGCCGTCCGCGTCCTGCAGCGGAATGTAGTTGGCGATCATCGTTACGTAACCGCTGCGGCCGGGCTCGTAACTTCGAAACATGTAGAAGTCGGTGCCGTCCAACCTTGGCAGTCCCGCGATGCTGGGCGCTTCACGATGGCTGGACGCCATCGCAAAAACAGGCAACAGCGAAGCTCCGAGCGCGGTTGCGCGGAGCAAGTGGTGTAATCTCATGACAAATCCCCTCGTATATGACGCGTCGTTGAAGTGAGTCTCGGACTGGCAGCTACGTCATGAAGGGAGTTTCGGATGCGAAGAGCGGCTGAAACATTCAAACAGCCCCGATCATTGTGTATGGTATGGCGCCATGAGCGAGATAACCTGGGCCGCAGTAGACTCATATTTCGAAAATGCCCTGCTGCCGACCGACCCGATCCTGCGACAGGTGCTGGAGGCCAGCAGCGCGGCCCGGCTTCCAGCCATCCAAGTGTCGGCCTGTCAGGGAAAAATGCTGTACTTGCTGGCGCGCATGCAGGTGCCGCAGAGGATTCTCGAGATCGGGACCCTGGGCGGTTACAGCGCCATTTGCCTCGCCCGCGCGTTACGGCCGGGCGGCCGGTTGGTGACCATCGAGCGCGATGGCTACCATGCGCAAGTGGCGCAGCAGAATTTCGCGCGCGCGGGTCTCGAACAACAGATCGAAATGCGCATCGAGGCGGCCGGCGAGGCGCTATCGCAGCTTCGCGCGGAAGCCGGCGCGCCGTTCGATTTCATTTTCATCGATGCCGACAAGCAGAACAACCTGCGTTACGTGCAGATGGCCTTGGAACTGGCGCGGCCGGGATCGCTGATCGTGGTCGATAACGTGGTACGTGGCGGCCGCATCGTTGCGGCGGAACGTGATGCCGCCGCCGAGGGAGTGCGCCGCATGTCGGAATGGGTGGGGAAAGAGCCTCGGCTCAGCGCGACAGCCATTCAAACGGTGGGCGAAAAGGGCTATGACGGCTTTCTGATGATGATCGTGGAACCAATCAGAAGGCGCTGACATCCCCGTTGGGTGCCGGACGACATATGCGCCAATTGTGGATACTCATCGCGGGTTCATCACTGCTCTCGGCCCCCTGTCTCAGGGCGTCGGCACAGCAAAGCCCTCCGGCGATCGAAGGGCCGGTCGATGCGACGGCAGAAGTCGTGGTTGAAGGCGAGCGGCCGGGTCCCGGCATCTGGCAAGTGTCGAAGGGCGATCACGATCTATGGATCCTGCCGTCGCTCGATCCTCTGCCAAAGAAGATGGTCTGGCGCTCGCAAATGGTCGAGCAACGCATTGCGCAATCGCAGGTGGTGCTGGCGCCGCCGACCATCGGCACCAATGTCGGCTTTTTCAAGGGGCTGACACTCATTCCCTCGCTGCTGCGCGCCGAGAAGAATCCGGATGGGAAAACGCTGGAGCAGGAGTTGCCGCACGATGTTTACATGCGCTGGCTGGCCATGCGGGTGAAGTACCTGGGTTCATCCGATGACGAAAAAAAGCGCCCAATCGTGGCGGCCTTTGATCTTTATGAGCATGCCATCGATCACGCAGGTCTGACCTCGGATCCCATCGTGTGGGAGTCGGTGGAAAAGCAAGCGCACAAAGCCCATGTCGCCATTCAGCCGATCAAAGTGATGATCAGTTTGGACGATCCCAAAGGCAGCATCCGAGAGCTCGACAGGATTTCGAGCGACGCAGAGATCGCATGCGTGACCAAGACCATCGATCGTCTCGAGTCGGATCTTCAGCCGATGGTGAAGCGGGCCAATTATTGGGCGCTCGGCGACATGGATGGCTTGAACAGCCTTCCGTATCCCGACGCGCGCGAAACCTGTCTCAATGCGTTCCTGACCTCACCGAAGATCAACGAACAATTCAACCAAGCCAACGCTCAAGCCTTCGATCTTTGGTTAACCACCGCGGACAGCGCACTCGATAAGAATCGCAGTACCTTTGCGGTGCTGCCCATCAGCGTTTTCCTCGGCGAGAAGGGCATCTTGAAGGAGCTGCGCGCCAAAGGCTACGCCATCAAGGCTCCCTGATCCCCCGGACGTCGGCGGCTTTGGGGTCAGTGCTGCGCCTGCCAAGCGGCTATTTCATCGTCCAACACATCCAGCATGTTGCCGAGAACCAGCGAGATGTCCAGCGGATGGACCCCCCAGCCCGGGGCGACCTCCGCCGCCTTCAAAGCCGTGGTCACCGACGCGGCGAATGGACCTGGCAGCACGGTGACGACGAATATGTTGGCGCCGGTTGAGTCCGTCTGACATTCACCAGTGACCTGACCGACGGCTTCCAGCCACGCCGGTGGATTCGGTCCGGCATAATAGAATTTGAGTTGGCCGATGGCCCCGCCCAGCGAAGCGGGATTGACGCAGGCGCTCACGAAGCCATCGCTTCTGGCCTCACCAAAAACGGGGGGGCCGGACGTATCGCCGACCAGGTAGCTACCCCAGGCATAAGCACAGCCTGTTTGCGAGGCATTGGAACAGGTGGGAATGTGCATAAAAGTGCCGCCCACCACGCCTCCCATGGGCACCGCCAGCGATGGATTGCCAGCGAGAAACGCTGAGACGAGCAAGGCCTGGGTCGCCGTTCCGTCGATGCTTTGCTGCATCAAGCGCTGCAGCAGAATCGTGCCTTGGCTATGGCCGACGATGACGACTCCACGTCCATTGTTGTCGTGCGCCAGGTAGTACGCCCATGCGGCCTGCACATCGAGATAGGGCGGGTCCGTGTCGCCCGAGCCTTCGACTCCGCCGTGATTCAGCCCGTAGTTGGTGACCTGTCGATAAATGGGCGCAAACACCTGGCACTTCGAAGACAGCCTTCCCGCCTGCTGCCGCGTCACCGCATCGATGATCGGATCCTCGGTGAGATCCGCGTACTCCGTTTGTTGCGCCGATACGGTGGGGTACACGTAGAAGCAATCGATGGCGGGACTCGCGTTGGGCGTGAACGGCTGGGCCGCGGTGGAACCGCCAACGTTCTGCACCTCTGCATCCAATCCGGTGGTGCAGACCGTTTCCTTCCCCGGACGGCACACCCAATGCGCCATCACGGAATAATCAGTGGCATCGCTCGAGGTACTGCCGGTCGCACCACCGCCGGTCGAACCGGTCGAACCCGTCGATGCGGTCGCAGCAGGCGCACTGCTGCCGCCGCCTCCACCACACGCCGCAACCAGCAGAGTGAGAGCTGGGGCAATCAACAGGGAGGGTTTGTTTTTCATGGCGAATTTTGGACCACAGCCAAGTGATTTCATTCTGCTCGGCTGGAGCAGCATTCGCAATGCGGGTCACCCGCGACGATTCGCTGTAAAAATTACACGTGTCCGCATGCGTTCCGGTCAATTCTTGGCGGATTGAGCGGCTCCAATGAGCGCGCCTCGCCGGCCCGGTGCGTCCACCAACGCCGCCTGGTACTCGCGCAATGCGTCACGCGGGCGATTCAGGGTGAGCAACAGATCGCCGAGCTGCTCGCGGGCTGGAACGATCGGACCGGGTGTCACCGGAAGTTTCTCAACGGAGTCCTCTTCGTCCGCCGCCTGGCGAAGTTGGTGCAGGGCCTCCTCGGCCCGGCCGCTTGCCGCGAGTTGCCATGCCTGTGCCTCGTGCGTCATCACGTCCACCTGCGTGGTCCAGTATTCGTTGCCCGCCGCTTGCAACTTCTGGCGGCAGCTCTCCAGGCGTGAAATGTCGGCGTCGGCGGCTTGCGGTCGACCGGCACGCGCGTTGGATACCGCGCGCGCCCAGTAAATGACCGCCGCCACCTGTGGAGCGGAGTCAGGCAGCACCTGCAGCGAATCCGCCGTATCCCACGCGTGCCGCTCCATGACCAGCCGAACCGGCATCGCGGTCGCGGCATAACCGATCTTGAAGTCGCCCGCGCCAAGGCCATTCATCGTTGCCAGCGATGCGACCACCTGTTCGGCATCTTGCTGCCGATTGCGTTGCAAGTAGGCGTACACCAGATAATCCATGGCGTGAAGTTCTTCTCCGACATCGCCGTCACGGTGTGCTGCGGCGCGCGCCGCCGTATTTGACGCGATGGAGTCATCCCACAGCCCGAGACGGGTGAAAATATGCGACGGCATGTGCAAGGCGTGCGGTGCGGAGGGAGCAATCTTCGAGTAAGCGCGCGCGGCGGCCAGGCCCTGCGGAGCCAACTCAGTGCTGTCGCTGTCATGGATCAAATAGTGCGCGACTCCCGGGTGATCCGGATACTTTCGGAACATGGGTTCGAGTATCGATGCGGCGCGCTTTTGATTGGCGTGGGTCTTGTCGGTGGGGGGTGCCGTGGCGATCAACGCCAGGGCGTAGAAAACCTGTGCCTCTATATCGGTGGGATTGCTCTTGGCAGTGACGCTCATCGCTGTTTCGTAGTTTTTGGCACGGGCTGAATGCGGCAGATGATCGAAATCGCGGTAGTAGGCAGCAATTGCTCCGATGAATTGGCTTTCGCGCTGGCTACCAACCTGAAGTTGAGCGGCTTGTTCGACCTGCGCCTCACCCTGCTCCAACTCGGCCGGACCGGGCGGACTCCAGAGTGGGTGATAGTAGCTCATGGCCACTCCCCAATGCGCCATTGCGCAGGATGGATCGGCGGCAATTACATCGCGGAAGGCTTTTTCGGCGGCGGAGTAGGCGAAGGAATGCAGCAACGCCACGGCGCGTTCAAAGTCATGCGAGACCTTCGGTGCGCAAGAGGTCACGAAGGTCACAGTCCCCAGCTTCTCCGGTGGCGGATGGGAGTGAGCTTCTTGAGCAGATAATGTCCTGGCGCAGGCCAGCACGCCGACGATCACCGCGGCGACGGCTTGTCGCATTTTGTCCCCCTCTTGCCTCTCCACCCTGTGGCCAATGATAAAGCAATCAGAATGCCAACAGAATAATCAAGCCGAGCGCGCCACTGGGCCCGCTGCCGGGGCGTCCGGCTCGACGAAAGGAACTTCGGCGTGCATGAGCAATGAGACGCAGGCGCCGATCGGCAGCAGCATGATCGAGCCAAAGAAGGGCAGGGTCCAACTTCCGCTCCGATCCACAATCGCGCCGAAAACGTAGGGCGAGAGTATGCCCGACAACCCGAAACCGAAATTCATCATACCGCTGGCCGAGCCTGAGTAGCGCGGAGCGATATCCATGGGCACCGACCAGATCGGAGCCACGATGAGTTCGACGAAAAAACAGGCACCCGCGAGACAGATGGCCACGGTGGTGAGATCCGAGGTGAGGACCACGGGGATCAGGCACAGAAACCCTCCCAGCATGCCGATGATGATGACGTTGCGGCGGGCGATGCCGATGTTTCCCGTCCGGCGGTAAATCCAATCACTGGCCACGCCGCCCATCGAATCCCCGACGACACCGGCCAGCAGTACGCCCGCAGTGAACCATGCCGAGTGTTTCAGATCGAGGTGAAAGTTCTTGGCGAAGAAGCTCGGGATCCACGTCAGAAAGACCCACAGCGTCCAGCCGTAGCAGAAATCGACCGCCGTGACGGGCAGCATGCGTCGCAGCAGCGCCAACCAAGGTACCTGCGGCGCACGGGCGCCGGTGGGCCGCAATTCAGCGATTGACTCCGATGACATATCCGGGTGGGTGCCCGGGTCATCACGGAAACGCCAGATCCACAGCACCACCCAAACCAGACTGATTGCTCCGAGCACGACGAAGGAACCGCGCCATGAAATTCCGACTATCAGCGCAGCAACCAGCGGCGGGGTCACCGCGTTTCCAAACCTGGCCGCGGCATGGGTGATACCTTGGGCAAATCCCCAATTCCTCTCCGGCAGCCAGGAGGCCAGCGCGCGCGTCGCCGTCGGAAACGCAGATCCCTCGCCGAATCCAAGCGCCAGGCGCGCGACCAGCAGGGATGAAAGGCCTCCGACCAAGCCGGTGACCATGGTGGCTGCGCAAACCAGCAATCCGGAAATCGCCAGCATGCGCCTCGCGCCGAGGCGGTCACCGAGCCAACCGCCGAGCAGTTGTAGAATCGCATAGGGCCAAGCGAACGCAGACACTGCCAGCCCGAAATCGGCGTTGGAGAGTCCTAGTTCTGCCGTCATGACGGGCGCGGCTGTGGCGATGTTGACCCGATCGATGTAAAGCGTCAGGTACATCAGGCAGATGATGCCCAAGACTTGGTTCGGAACGCTGAAGCGGGGTTTTTTTCGAGTCATACCCGCGTCACGCAGACGGCTTGCTCTCAGCCTTTATCTGCGTGCGGTGCATGACGCGTCGGTCGGCTGCATCAAAGGCGTCGCGCCGATGCATGACGCAGCGATTGTCCCACAGGACCAGGTCTCCGACCTGCCAGCGGTGTTGCCAGGTAAACTCGCTTTGGGTCGCGAATCTCCAGATTTCGTCCAACAAGGTTTCGGATTCCGCGAGCGTCAAGCCCTCGATGTAGGCATTGCGGCGCCGTCCCAGATAGAGCGCGCGACGTCCGGATTCCGGGTGCGTGCACACCAGCGGATGAAGCGCTCCTGGAGCCGCAATGGGATCGTCGGTGGGAGTCACGCCCTGACGCGCGTAGCCTCCACTGTTGTAGGTGCCGTCATGTTTGACGCGCAATTTCTCGATGCGTGCTTTGAACTCATCTGACAGCCCCTCGTATGCCGAATACATGTTGACGAAACTGGTATCCCCGCCGGTTGGCGGGACTTCGAGGGCATAGAGCACGCTCGCCTTGGGCGGCAATGCTTGATAGGACATGTCGGTATGCCAGACGGCCTCGCCCGACCCGAGGCTGCCGATGGGACGGCCGTTCTCCACGACGTTCGAGACGACGTAGAGTTCCGGGTAACCCTCGACAAAGCGCTGACCGGTTTCTTGATTCGGGGCCACGTCAAGATCGCCGAAGTGCCGACTGAAGGCGATCAGTTCGCCGTCCGATAGATGTTGCCCGCGGAACAACAACACTTGATTGTCGATCCACGCGAGGTGAATTTGAGCAAAGATTGGCTGCGTCAAGGTTCTCAAATCGAGTCCACGAATTTCGGCGCCGACGCCGGCTCCGGTCGGAATGACCGCTATTCCTGAAGCGGCGGCTGAGCGCGATTGGGTCTTCGGTGATTGCTGCACCCTGGGTACGCTAAGCAGTCGCGGCACATACGCAAACAACCCTTTGCTTATTTGCATATGTTGCGCATGCATGACTTGTAGGACGCGCCCGCTCTATCGGCACTGACTGACATCCGTTAGCGGCCGCCGACAAGGGGCGGTTACATGGTTTGCCTGGTCGTTTTCGCGGTAGGATGGCGTTTCACCGGCGAGCCCGATTATGACCAATAAGAAAAACGTCGCGATCACCCCCGCGCAACGCGCGCGGGCTCTGGAGGCGAGAAGAAGGCTGAAAATGGCGAGTTCGGCTCACGCCTATGTGCGCGGAAGCACGGTGCAATTCTATCGTTGGCTTGAAGGGGGTGGCAGGCGCGCGGTACCCAAAGGACCACCGATCTGGATCTGTGGAGATTGTCATGCCGGTAATTTGGGTCCCTTGGCTGCCCCGGATGGAAAAGTGCATGTGCAGATTCGCGATCTCGATCAAACGGTGATCGGCAACCCCCATCATGATCTCATCCGCTTGGCGCTATCGCTTTCATCTGCAGCCCGGGGATCGGATCTGCCGGGCGTTACCACGGCGCATATGCTTGAACAGATGATGATTGGTTATCAGCGGGCGTTGAAGGGGCCACGGGCTCAGAACCGAATTGAAAGCGACAAGCCGCAGAGCATCAAGGTGGTGATGCGTCGTGCCACCGCGCGAACCTGGAAGCATCTGGCACGCGAGCGCCTGGAGGATGTCAAACCTACCATCCCCCGCGGCGAGCGCTTTTGGCCGTTGACGAAGCAGGAGAGCAAAGCCATTGGCGCCTTGTTCGAGCAGGACGAGGTGCGCAAGCTCGTGACCTCCCTCAAATCACGCCCGAACGATGCGAGGATCGAGGTCTTGGACGCCGCGTATTGGATGAAAGGCTGCAGTTCGCTGGGACGACTGCGGTTTGCAGTTCTGTTGAAAGTGGGGGCCGGAAAGAAGCACGAGGATGAATTTTGTCTGGTCGACATCAAAGAGGCGGCGGCCGCGGCGGCGCCCAGTGCAGCCCGCGCCGTGATGCCCAAGGATCAAGCACAGCGGGTGGTGGAGGGCGCGAAGCATCTCTCGCCGGCACTCGGACAGAGAATGATGGCGAGCAAGCTGCTACGGCGTTCTGTCGTGATACGGGAACTGATGCCCCAGGATTTGAAGCTGGAAATCGACCGTCTATCGCGCGATGAAGCGGTGAGTTCCGCCCGCTATCTTGCGGAGGTCGTAGGCAAAGCCCACGCCCGTCAAATGGACGATTCGACGCGGCGCGATTTCGCTTCCTCGTTCAACCAGCGCAAGGGCTCCCGGCTCAACGCACCCTCCTGGCTGTGGTCGAGCGTGGTGGAATTGGCTTCCAGCCACGAGGCGGCCTATCTCGAGCATTGTCGGCGCTATTCGTTGAGCGAAAAGCAAATCTTCTGACAAACTGATTCGCAGCTGCGCAAACTTACCCGGAAGTTGCATGTTCAGTAAGATCGAGCGATTCGTCCGGCATGGGAATTGAATTGGCCGACTCCTTCACTCATCGAGTCGTAGGCCGCGGCGGCTGCCTTACGCGGCTTGGAACCGGGGCGCCT
>CAZZWM010000138.1:2934-10646 GCA_964657945.1 uncultured Steroidobacteraceae bacterium | reverse complement strand
ATAGGCTAGCGCCAGCAATATGAATCACTTTGAATCATCCTCAGCAGCCCGTGGCGCTGCTGAGGTGTGCATCTCAGGCCTTTTGATCGAGGTTGGCGGTAAATCCGATGTGCCGGCGCTTAGGCTGAGGCGGGTTCATGAGTTCGCGGATGGCGGAGAGGATGGCGGCGATGGCCTCGTCGTGCTGGGCGAGTTTTTTATCGAGCCGTGCTTCGAGCTTATCGAAGCGGCGTGCGAGTTCTTCGTTCGAGGCCAGTAGCTCGCGCAGCTTGACGAAGGCGCGCATGATCTCGATGTTGACGGCGATCGCGCGGTTGCTGCGAAGCACCGAGGAGAGCATGGCGACGCCCTGCTCGGTGAAGACATAGGGCCGGTACTTGCGGTGCTGACCGCGACCGGTCTTTAAGGTCACAAACTGTGATCTTAAAGCGGCCCACTCGGAGGCAGTGAGCTGGAACATGAAATCCTCTGGGAAGCGGGCGGCGTTGCGCTTAACGGCCTGGACGAGGACGCGGACCTCGACGTCGTAGAGGGTGGCCAGGTCCACAGCCTTGTCGGTGAGCATTGGCGGTATTCCGTGCGCCCTTATGGGCTCACACCGTCAAAGATACCGTCATATTCTGGTGAATGCCAGCGAAACACAGCGAAGCTTTCCGAGCCAAAAACGGCTATTTACTAGGGCTTCTCGTTTTCTTTGTGAAAGTCGGCGGAAGTACGCATAAGCCGATCAATGTATCGCGCAACCACGTCTATTTCGACGTTCACGCCGTCGCTGATCTGCAGATCGCCCAGCGTGGTCACGGCACGGGTATGCGGAATGATGTTCACGTCGAAACGCTGACCGGACACATTGTTGACCGTCAGGCTGACGCCGTTGATGCAGATGGAACCTTTCGCGGCGACGAAGCGCATCAGCGATGCGGGCAGTTCGAAATCCAGCCGCCATGAGCGGGCATCCTGCTGCATGCCGCGCAGCGCGCCGACGGCATCGACGTGGCCGCTCACCAGATGGCCGCCCAGGGGGTCGCCGGCGCGCAGACTGGGCTCCAGATTGACCTTGGAACCGACGTTGAGCTTGCCCAGCGTGGTTTTGGTCAGCGTCTCGCGGGACACGTCGGCAAAGAAACTGCTGCCTTGCTTGCGCGTCGCGGTCAGGCACACGCCCTGCACGCAGACGCTGTCGCCGATGGCGATTCGCGCGACGTCGAGCCCGGCGGCATCCACCGCCAACTCGAGGTCTCCGCCCTTGTCGTTCATCGCCGTGATGCGGCCGGTGGTCAAAACGATGCCGGTGAACATTTATGCCTTTTTCAAATTGAGGGTCAGGCGCACATCCTCGCCGATGCGACGAACATCGCAAAACTCGTAGGCGGCAAGCGCGTCGGCACCGAATTTGGCGCGCAGCAATGGCGCCGCGTCATCGCCCAGAAACTTAGGCGCAACATACAACACCCACTCATCGACCAGCTGCCGGGCCACGAACGCCCCCGCCAGGGTCGGACCGCATTCCAACAGCAACTCGTTGACTTCCAGCTGGGTCAGCTTGGCGATGACGGCATCCAAATCCAATCCGCCGGAGGCGCGCGGCACGCGTTCGATTCTTGGGTGGTTGCCCGCAACCCCGGAAGCTGCGGCAGCAGCCGCATCGGGCGCCGCAAATATCATGGAGTGTTCGTCCTTGAACACCTTGGCGTTGGCGCTGCAGGAGAGTTCGGTATCCAATACGATGCGCAACGGCTGGCGCACCCAGGGGCCGTAATCCAGCCGCACGTCCAGCCGGGGATCATCGGTGCGCACCGTGCCGGATCCTGTGAGCACGGCGGAACTTCGGGCCCGCAGGGCTTGAACATCGGCGCGCGCCGCGTCGCCGCTGATCCAGAGTTGTCCCGCAGAAGCCGGAGCGGTGCGGGCATCCATGCTCATGGCCATTTTCAAACGCACGTAAGGGCGGCCGCGCTCGAAACGCGAGAAGAACCCAGGATTCAGCTGCCGGGCCTCGTCGGCCAGCACCCCCGCCTCGACGGCGATGCCCGCGGCTGCGAGTCGGGCCAAGCCGGCGCCTCCGACCTTGGGGCTGGGATCGAGGCTGCCGCAGACCACCCGCGCCACGCCGGACGCAATCAGCGCATCGGCGCACGGCGGGGTGCGGCCGGTATGACTGCAGGGCTCGAGTGACACGTAGGCCGTCGCGCCGCGCGCGCGCGTTCCGGCGGCGCGCAGCGCCATGACTTCGGCATGCGGCTGTCCGGCTCGCTCATGCCAGCCTTCGCCGACCACGTCCCCGGACTGCGTCAGCACACAGCCGACCCGGGGGTTCGGGTCAGTGGTGTACAGCGCGCGCCGCGCCAGATTCAGTGCGCGGGCTATGAACTTGCGATCGACTGAGGCCGGATTCGGGCTCATGGATGCGCTCACTTGTCTTCGGGCTCTGCGCCCGGCAACAGCGGCAATTGATCCTTGCTCGGCTCACGCCGCCTTCGATGGCGGCGCAGCTGGTCGATCTCGGTGCGAAAGGCGTCGAGGTCCTGAAAGCTGCGGTACACCGAGGCAAAGCGCACGTAACCGACTTCGTCGAGGTGCCGCAACTCCTCCATCACCATCTCGCCGACGCTGCGCGAGGCAATCTCGCGTTCCCCCAGGCTGCGCAATTTGTGACAGATGCGTGCTGCTGCCGCTTCGATGGCCTCGCGTCCCACCGGACGTTTCTCCAATGCCTTCTGCATGCCGAGCAATAATTTCTTTTCGTCGAAGGGTTCGCGGCTGCGGTCGCCTTTGATGACGGTAGGCAGCAGCAGTTCTGCGGTTTCGAAGGTGGTGAAGCGCTCGGTACATGCCAAGCATTCGCGCCGTCTGCGGATCTGCCGACCTTCGCCGGCAAGGCGAGAATCGATGACCTTAGTCTCCGAATGTCCGCAAAATGGGCAATGCATGGGACCTGCTAGCCATAGACGGGGAAGCGCTTGCAGATTGCCACCACCTGCGCCCGCGCCTTTTCGATGGCGGCCGGATCTCCCATGTTATCGAGCACATCGGCAATCCAACCGGCCAGCTGCTGCACCTCCGCTTCCTTGAAGCCTCGCGTGGTGACGGCAGGCGTGCCGATGCGCAGGCCGCTGCTGATCGAGGGCGGCCGCGGGTCGTTGGGCACCGCGTTCTTGTTGACCGTCATGTGGGCGCTTCCCAAGGCAGCGTCGGCATCCTTACCGGTGATGTTCTTGTCGATGAGATCGAGCAGGAACAAATGATTGTCCGTGCCCCCCGAGACGATCTTGTAACCGCGCTCCTGCAGCACCTTGGTCATGGCGCGGGCATTGGTGATGACCTGAGCCGAATAAGCCTTGAACTCCGGCTGCAACGCTTCCAGGAAGGCCACGGCTTTTGCGGCGATCACGTGCATCAGCGGGCCGCCTTGGGTACCGGGAAACACCATTGAGTTGAATTTCTTGTGCAGATCGGCGTGCGGACGCGCCAGGATCAAGCCGCCTCGGGGCCCGCGCAAAGTCTTATGCGTCGTCGTGGTCACCACATCGGCGAAGGGCACGGGGTTCGGATACACGCCGGCCGCGATCAACCCGGCAACATGCGCCATATCGACGAAGAGGTAGGCGCCCACCGAGTCGGCGATGGCGCGGAAGCGCTGCCAATCGATGACGCGTGAGTAGGCGGAAAAACCGGCAATGACCATGCGCGGACGGTGTTCCTGCGCGAGTCGCTCCACTTGATCGTAGTCGATGG
This sequence comes from uncultured Steroidobacteraceae bacterium, assembly GCA_964657945.1. Taxonomy (GTDB): domain Bacteria; phylum Pseudomonadota; class Gammaproteobacteria; order Steroidobacterales; family Steroidobacteraceae; genus Bog-1198. The sequence goes on along the minus strand of CAZZWM010000138.1, from coordinate 6,911 downwards.
TGCCGTCGGGCTTCAGACCGTACTGAAACGCCTTGAAGAACTTGCCGGAAAAATTCACCTTGGCGCCGTGGGTGAGGTGACCGCCCTGATCCAAGCTCATGCCGAGTATGGTGTCGCCGGGGTTCAGCAGCGCGAAGTAAACCGCGGCATTGGCCTGCGACCCGGAGTGGGGCTGAACGTTGGCGTAAGCCGCGCCAAACAGCTGCTTGGCCCGCTCGATCGCCAGGGTTTCGGCGATGTCGACGAACTCGCAGCCGCCGTAATAGCGCTTGCCGGGGTAACCCTCGGCGTACTTGTTGGTAAGCACCGAACCCTGGGCTTCGAGAACCCGCGGACTGGCGTAGTTCTCCGAGGCAATCAGCTCGATATGGTCTTCCTGACGTCCTCGCTCCGAGGCGATGGCCTGGGCAAGCTCGGGGTCGAAACCGTCAATTTTCATCTGCGCATTGAACATAGAAAACTCCAGGGATAGCCGATAATTGTAGCCGATTCAGCCCGAGTCCCCTAGCGAGTCTTCCGCGCCGTGACAAGTTTGCTCCAGTCGCGGATAATTGTGGAGCGATCCCGCGCGCTATCCCGCGAATTCAACAGGTAACCGATGGCTCAGTTCATTTACACCATGAACCGGGTTGGCAAAGTCGTGCCACCCAAGCGCATTATTTTGCGCGATATCAGCTTGAGTTTTTTTCCCGGCGCCAAGATCGGCGTGCTCGGCTTGAACGGCTCCGGCAAGTCGAGCCTGCTCAAAATCATGTCTGGCCTTGACAAGGAGATCGAGGGCGAAGCGCGCGCCCAGTCCGGGATCAAAGTCGGCTACCTGCCGCAGGAGCCGGTACTGGACGATGCAAAAACCGTACGCGAGGTCGTTGGCGAAGGCGTCGGCGACGTTCAAGGCCTGATCGATCGCTTCAACGCCATCAGCGACAAGTTTGCCGAGCCGATGACGGACGACGAAATGAACAAGCTCTTGGAAGAGCAAGCCAAGATGCAGGATGCCATCGATGCGGTGGGCGGTTGGGAACTCGAGCGCAAACTGGAAATCGCCGCCGACTCGCTCCGACTGCCGCCCTGGGATGCGGTGATCGGCAAGCTTTCCGGCGGCGAGAAGCGCCGCGTGGCCCTGTGCCGGCTGCTGCTGTCCAAACCCGACATGCTGCTGTTGGATGAGCCCACCAACCACCTGGATGCCGAATCGGTGGCCTGGCTGGAGCACTTCCTCGAAGAGTATCCGAGCACCGTCATCGCGGTGACTCACGACCGCTATTTCCTCGATAACGTGGCCGAGTGGATCTTGGAGTTGGACCGAGGCCATGGCATTCCCTGGCAGGGAAACTATTCGTCCTGGCTGGATCAGAAGAGCACCCGCCTGGCGCAGGAAGAGCGCCAGCAGGATGCGCTCGCCAAGACGCTGAAGCGCGAATTGGAGTGGGTGCGCACCAACCCCAAGGCGCGTCAGGCCAAATCAAAGGCGCGCCTGCAACGCTACGAAGAATTGGCGTCGCAGGAGTTTCAGAAGCGCAACGAGACCAATGAGATCTACATCCCGCCCGGCGAGCGGCTCGGCGATTTGGTGATCGAGTGCACCAATCTGCGCAAGAGCTTCGGCGATCGTCTGTTGATCGACTCATTGAGCTTCAATCTTCCGGCAGGCGGCATCGTCGGCATCATCGGACCCAACGGCGCCGGCAAGACCACGCTGTTCCGCATGCTCACCGGTGCCGAGAAACCGGATAGCGGCGAAATCCGTCTGGGGCCCAGCGTGAAACTGGCCTATGTCGATCAATCGCGCCAGGCGCTGAACGACAAGAACACCGTCTGGCAGGAAATCTCCGGCGGGCTCGATCTGATCAAGGTGGGCAATTACGAGACATCGTCGCGCGGCTACGTGGGGCGCTTCAACTTCAAAGGCGTACAGCAAGGCCAGATGATCGGCGAACTGTCGGGCGGCGAACGCAACCGGGTGCATCTCGCCAAGGTGTTGAAAGCCGGCGGCAACGTGCTGCTGCTGGACGAACCCACCAACGATCTCGATATCGAAACACTGCGCGCGCTCGAAGAAGCCTTGACGGCATTTCCGGGTTGCGCCGTGGTCATCTCTCACGACCGCTGGTTTCTCGACCGCATCGCCACGCACATCCTCGCCTTCGAGGGCGACTCGCAAGTCGTCTGGTTCGAGGGCAACTATCAGGAATACGTGGAAGACTTCAAGAAGCGCCGCGGCGAGGATGCCTCGCAGCCTCATCGGATCCGCTACAAGCCACTGACAGGTTGAAACGATGAGCATGTACATCACACCGCAGGATGAATTGCATGTGGAATTCCAGGGCATCGCGCTGACCTGTCCGCACTGCCAAACCCTCACTCATCTCACACCGGTGGCGGTGCCGAAATTCGATGAGCTCAGCCGCCGCAAGCCGAAACATGTGGGTATCGTTTTTCGCTGCGATACCTGCGGCGAACCGATCTTCTTGAAATTTGCCGCCAAGGCCTACACGGCATTGCGGGTGGAGCTGGCACCGAACTATATGGAAATCGAGCGGGCGCGCGAGAACTTCCCGTTGAGCTATCTGCCGGAGGAGGCCGAAGGATTGTTCAAGGAAGCGCTGGGGTGCTACGCCGCTTCCTGCTTCAATGCATTCGGTGCGATGACTCGGCGCACCGCTCAATCGCTGTTTCGCGAATTGGGCGAACGCGGCAAGCTTGAATTGTTCGACACCCTGCAGGAGATCCGGAGCCTGGCGGAACTCGACGACGATACTTTCGCCGCGCTGCGCGCCGTGGTGTTCGGCAGTGACCACGACCCGTGGCCACATCAGCCTGACCTGAATGCCGAGCGCGCCGGAATTCTGCTGGAAGTGATGCGCGATCTGCTGTATCAGACCTTCGTGCGCAAGGCGCGCCTGATGCAGGCCGTGACCTTTCGACGGTTTGTGGCCTCTCCGCAGGCGGAAGCGGGTTGAGGCGTGGCGCCCGATCGCGAAAGTCTGGACTTAAAAAAGTCTGCACTTCGATTCAAGCCTTTCGTTCCCATCCTGTTCGTCCGGGACGTACCGGCCAGCGCTGCTTTTTTCCGGGATACGCTTGGCTTCACCATCGATTTTCTGTACGGCGACCCCGCATTCTATGGTTCCGTTTCTCGTGACGAGGCCTGCCTGCATCTTCGCTTCGTGGCGGCCCCAAACTTCGCGGAACTCGCCGCCAGCGAGATTTCGCTGATTGCGGCCTCAGCCGGCGTGTCGGATGTTTACCGGCTGTTCGAGGAATTCAAACAACGCGGAGCGGAAATCGCGCAAGCACCGACCAAACAGTCGTGGGGCGGCACGGATTTGCATGTCCGCGATCCTGACGGCAATGTGATTTCCTTCGTCGCGGCGCAGGCGGAAGCCGGCTAATCCGCCAGACCCATCACGAACGCCAAGGCAACGTTTAGTCGCGCGGTATCCTGATCGTCCAGATGGCCGATCCGCCGTCCAATTCGTTCACGCCGGATCGTGACTGGCTTGTCGGCCATGACTTGCGATTTCACTCGCAAACCATTTGTCGCTGTCGGATCGAGTGTCACACGAAAATCCGGTGCGTCGCTGCACTCAGAAGTCATCTGACAAACGACCACCGACGCATGACTAGGGGGGAAAGCATCTGTCTGCACGATCACCGCCGGCCGCGGCTTGCCATAGTCGCCCGCTGCTGCAACCGTGACCACGTCGCCGCGCTTCATCCCTGATCAAATTCCGATACCGCCTCAATCCAGCCTAGCGCCGCGGACTCGTTGGCTCGATCCAAGCCTGCAACTTCCTTGGCAATCCGTCGCCGAATCACCTTCGAACGTGCATCTGGAACGACAAGGCGCAACTCACGCAAACCGCGCGCTTGCCGTCGCTCACGCATAGCCCTCATTCGCTCAGCAGCCGCCATTTGCACCTCCTCGATCGTAACGCGTTACAGTGTAACGCGTTACGCCAGAGAATTCAATAACG
>CAZZWM010000138.1:0-2834 GCA_964657945.1 uncultured Steroidobacteraceae bacterium | reverse complement strand
TCCTCGATCGTAACGCGTTACAGTGTAACGCGTTACGCCAGAGAATTCAATAACGTATGACTAAGATGCAGCGGGCTAGGCGGCTGGCGGCCATTTCGCTTGTCCGGACGTCTAAATCCGGGTAGCTGTAGCTACTCACGGAGAGGCGCCCAGGGTAGTTATAGCCACCCGAAATTAGACGGGCTGAGAGAACAGGCTCCCGGCGTAGAGGCTGATCTCCCTGTCTGCGCTCGGAGCCGTCAGTTCACGAACAGCCGGGCATTGCGGAACAAGCGCATCCAGCCACCGTCCTCGCCCCACTCGCGCGGCGCCCAGGAATTCTGCACGGTGCGAAATACCCGTTCCGGGTGCGGCATCACGGACGTCACCCGGCCATCGACGCTGGACAGGCCCGCCAAGCCGAGGACCGACCCGTTCGGATTGAAAGGATACTTCTCGGTAGGCTGATCGCGGTTGTCGACGAACTGCAGGCTGGCCAATCCGTCGGCCAGCAGCGCGGCGGCACTCGAACCCGCATCGAACTCGGCCTGGCCTTCGCCATGGGCGACCGCTATCGGCAGCACCGAACCATGCATGCCCCGCAGCAGCACCGAACTGGATTGCGGCACGCGCACCAGCGCCAGGCGCGCCTCATACTGCTCGGAGCGGTTGCGGACGAAACGCGGCCAGCGTTCCGCACCGGGTATCAATTCCTTCAATGCCGACAGCATCTGGCAGCCATTGCAGACACCCAGCGTAAAACTCGATGAGCGCTGAAAAAATGCCGTGAACTCATCGCGTGCGCGCCGGTTGAAAAGAATCGATTTGGCCCAGCCCTCGCCCGCGCCGAGCACATCGCCGTAGGAAAATCCGCCGCATGCCACCAGACCGTGAAAGCGGCCGAGGCGTACGCGCCCGCTCAAGATGTCGGTCATGTGGATATCGTAGGCATCGAAACCGGCGCGGGTGAATACCGCCGCCATTTCAGTGTGACTGTTGACGCCTTGCTCACGCAGTACGGCAATCGCAGGTCGGGCACCCCCGAGGAAGGGCGCCGTGACATCCGCGGCGGGGTCATAGGTGAGTTCGGCGTGCAGCCCCGGATCACCGGCATCCTCGAGACGGGCGTATTCCTCGCGCGCACACGCCGGGTTGTCGCGCATTTCCTGCATGCGATAGGACACTTCACTCCAGCGACGGTGCAGCGCGACGCGCGAAGCTGAGAGGACCACGCTGCCATTGGCGCTGAGGCGGATGGCGTCACCCGCAGTCGGGGCCGCGAGGTTACGGGTCAACTGCGCCAGACCGTGGCGCTCGAGCAGCTTCAGGGCCTCATCGAGGCGATCCACCGCAACCTGCAGCACCACGCCCAGTTCCTCGGCGAAGCAGTCGGCAATCACGTCGCCGGACGCCGCCAAATCGATGTCCAATCCGCAGCGGCTGGCAAATGCCATTTCCAACAGTGTGATCAACAGGCCGCCGTCGGAACGATCGTGGTAGGCCAATGGTAAATTCGCGTCCTTCAGTTCGCGCAGCGCTGCAAACAGCGCGCTCAGCGATCTCGGACTGTCCAAGTCCGCCGGCGCGCCGCCGGACTTCAAATGCACCTGCGACCAACAGGAGCCCCCCAGCCGGTTTTTGCCTGCGCCCAAGTCGATCAGCAATAAGCGGGAAGGCTGCGACAAATCCAGTTGCGGCGTCAGCGTAGTCCGCGCATCTTTCACCGGCGCAAAGGCCGAGATGATCAAGGACACCGGCGCCGTCACGACGTGTTCACCCGCCGTATCAGTCCAACGGGTCTTCATCGACAGAGAGTCTTTGCCGACGGGGATGGTTAGCCTAAGTGCCGAGCACAATTCCGCTCCCACCGCGCGCACCGTGGCGTAGAGATCGGCATCCTCGCCCGGCTCGCCGCATGCGGCCATCCAATTTGCCGACAGCCGAATATCTTCAAGTCGTTGAATGTCGGCGGCCAGTATATTGGTGATGGCCTCAGCCACGGCCAGACGGCCCGATGCGGGCGCATCCAGCACCGCCACCGGCGCACGCTCGCCCATGGCCATGGCTTCACCGGTGTATCCATCGTAACTGCTCAAGGACACCGCCACGTCGGCAACCGGCACCTGCCAGGGTCCCACCATCTGATCGCGGCTGATCAAGCCACCCACGGTGCGATCGCCGATGGTGATCAAAAAGCTCTTGTCGGCAATGCTGGGCAAGCACAGCAATCGGTCGAGCGAATCGGCCAACGTGACGCCTTGTGTCGAAAGACCGCCGAGAGTCTTGGGCGTGGATTGCACGTCGCGCGTCATGCGCGGCGGCTTGCCCAGCAGCACCTCGATCGGCATGTCGACAGGAGCCGCGCTCGAGTCCGCGTCAGCCACCCGCAGGATGCCGTCGTTGGTAATCTCGCCTACCACCGCATAGGGACAGCGTTCGCGTTCGCACAAAGCGGCAAACTGCGCCACGCTGCCCGGCGTCAGCGCCAGCACGTAACGCTCCTGCGCCTCATTGCACCAGATTTCCATGGGCGACAGTTCCGACTCGGCACTGGGGATTTTGCGCAGATCGATGCAGCCGCCGCGGTGACTGTGGGCAATGGCTTCAGGCAAGGCATTCGACAGGCCGCCGGCACCCACATCATGGATCAGCAAAATCGGGTTGGCCTCACCCAAGGCGATGCAGCGGTCGATGACCTCTTGGGCGCGCCGCTGGATTTCGGGGTTGCCGCGCTGCACCGACGCGAAATCCAGATCCGATGAACTCTGACCGCTGCCCACCGAGGATGCGGCGCCGCCGCCCAAGCCGATGAGCATGGCCGGGCCGCCCAGCACCACCAAGGGCGCGCCGACCAC
>CAZZWM010000137.1:0-10666 GCA_964657945.1 uncultured Steroidobacteraceae bacterium | reverse complement strand
GTTCGCAGGGATGGCCGCCAACACGGGGATACCCGCAGCCTCGGCAAAGGCTTGGGCTTCACCGCTGCCGTCGTCCTTGTTGATCACCAACCCGGCCACACCGACATTGCCGCCGAGCTTGCGAAAGTACTCCACCGCCGAACACACATTGTTGGCGACATACAGCGATTGCAGATCGTTGGAGCCTACGACGATCACCTTTTGACACATGTCGCGGGCGATCGGCAGACCAAACCCGCCGCACACCACATCGCCGAGGAAATCCAGCAGCACGTAGTCGAAACCCCACTCGTGGAATCCCAGCTTCTCGAGCAGCTCGAACCCATGGATGATGCCGCGCCCGCCGCAGCCGCGTCCCACTTCCGGGCCGCCCAATTCCATCGCGAACACGCCATCGCGCTTGAAGCAGACGTCGCCGATGGCAACCGGTTCGCCGGCGAGTTTTTTCTTGGCCGATGTCTCGATGATGGTTGGACAGGCGCGTCCGCCGAACAGCAGCGAGGTGGTATCGCTCTTCGGGTCGCAGCCGATCAGCAAGACCTTCTTGCCCTGCTGCGCCATCATGTACGACAGATTGGCGAGCGCGAAGCTCTTGCCGATGCCGCCCTTGCCGTAAATGGCAATCACCTGGGTTTCCTTGGTGGGCTTGGCGGTGACGACCGGATCGGGCTCGATCGCAGCCTCGGCGCGCAAGGCCTGCAGGCGGCTTTGCTCGGACTTCAGAGCCGCGGATGTTGCGAACGATGTGCTCATGAAAGAGTTCTCCAATCCAAAACCATCTTCAAGCAGGAGGGATCGCTGAAAGCCGTGCGGTAGGCGTCGGGGGCGGCGCTGGCCTGTTGTCTGTGAGTGATCAGTCCGTCGATCGACAATTCGCGCGACTCGATCAGCTGTTTGACCGCGAGCAAATCCTCAGGCCGCCACTCGGCGGCGACTCGCAGCCGCGCCTCACGCATGAAGGCGGCGGGAAAACTGAAGGCCAGCGAGTCACTGTAGAAGCCGGCCAGCACCACTTCACCGCCCGGGGACAGCCGCGCGATCAACGTATCGAGCAGACCGCTGTCGCCGCTGACGTCGTAGATGGCGCGATAGTCGCGGCGTGAATCCTTATCGGGATTGATCACTGCATACCCGGTCGCGCCATCGACGCGGCCTGGGTTGCGCTCCCACACCACCGGAGCAGCGCCCAGCACCAGCGCAATACGCGCAATGAGCCGGCCTAAAACGCCGTGGCCGACGATCAGATCGGGCAGCACCGCATGCTTGGCGGCGACGGCATGGTAGGCGGTGGCGGCCAACGCCAGCAGCACCCCCTGCTCGCCGAGATCCTGATCGATGGGCGTGACGCGGGCGCCCGGCACCACCAATTTCGCGGCGGCGCCGCCGAACAGGCCCCGCACATCACCGAAGCAGCGCGCGCCGGGAACGAACACTTGCTCGCCGACCGCGCGCAGGCTGTCGCGCCCGGCATGCGAAATCCGGCCCACTGATTCATACCCGGGCACCAGGGGATAACCCATCCCAGGAAACGGCGGCATGGTGCCGGTCCACAGCAGCCGTTCGGTGCCGGTGCTGATCCCGGACCAGTCGATATCCACCACCACGTCCGCAGCGGTGGGTTCGCTCAATGCCAAACGGCTGACCACCAATTGCTGTGGCCGTTCCAATACGACCGCCAAGGTGTCGAGTGGTGACATGTGGGCTTGGGCACTCATCGAAGTGTCACGATACTCTGACTCTTTAACATGTCAACTGATCTATACACTTCTTAGCCGCCTTTATGGGCCACGATCAACCGGCATTGCAACGGCTGGCGGGTCGCGACCATGTGCGAGGCGGGAAAACCCGCGCTCTTCAGCATGTTTCGCAGATCCTCGGGCGGGCGCGGCTTGCCCCGGCCCATGGCCAACAAATAAAAGCCGAAATACGCATCGCCCACCGGCTCCGCGCCCGGGGTATGCATCATCGGTTCGGCCAGCAACAACACGCCCTTGGCCGGCAGCGCGCGGTGCACGCGCTGCAAAAGGTTTTGCGCCGCGTCGTCCGCATGGTCATGAATGACCCGCACCAGGGAAATCACATCCGCGCCCTGCGGCAACTCCTCGGTCAGGAAGTCGCCGCCGATGGCGGTGGCGCGTGCTTGCAATCCCAGTTGCGCAAAACGCTGCGCCGCGCGCTCCGCCACCGGCGGCAGGTCGAACAACATGAATTCCAAGGTGCTGCTGCGCGCGGCGGCCGCGATCAGGAAGCTGCCGTCGCCGCCGCCCACATCCAGCAGGCGCCGATGTTTTTGCAGCGAATAGGCATCGAGGATTTCATCGGCCACCAACGGCAATGAATTGCCCATCAATGCGGTGTAATCGGTGGTTTGCAGCGGCCGCAGGGAGGCGGGCTTTTCCGCCGAGGCATAGGCCCAGTAGCGGCCCAGTTCGGTCTGATCGAGCTCGCCGCGCAGCAGACTCACAGGATCGCTCAAATCCGCGTACAGCAGCCGATGATGTTCGACCATGGCGCTGACTCCGGGATTGCCCACCATGGCAGCGCCCAAAGCGCCCAGACCGAACCTGCCGCCCACTCTTTTTTCGACCAAGCGCAGCGACACTGCTGCTTCGAGCAGCCGCTCGGTCGATTCGAGCGGCAGGTGCAGACGCTCCGCGATCCCGACCGCGCTCTGCGGACCTTCTGCCAGTAAATCGAACAGCTTGAGGCGAACGCAGGCATACAGAATCTGCGAGTAGACGAATCCTGCGCATACATCGAACAGCGCCTTTGCCCGCTTTCTGGCGGTCGGACGCGTCAGAGGAAATGAAGCGGCCCACCGCTGAAAGCGCGGGCTGGACAACCAGCGATCTCGGATCGAGAGATAGCGGTCGGTCCACGCCATGGACGTAGTGATCAAGCCGCGGGACGCGCCAGTTCTCGCGGCAGCAGCCGGCTCGCCTCCGCCAGGATGTGCGCTTGCAGCTCCTTCACGCCGGGACACTCCGGAATCGATTCGATGGCCGCGGCTACCAGCGATTCCAAACGCTGCACCGAGCTGTCGACGCCGAGACAACGTACCGCGTTGGGGCGGTCCAAGGCTGCATCGCGGCCGGTGGGTTTGCCCAGTTCGAACTCGCTGGAGAACACATCCCGGATGTCATCCGCGATTTGATAAGCTTCGCCGATTCTCTCGCCCAACAACTGCCATTGATTGCCGTCGTATCCCGCGGCACAGGCTCCCGCAGCGGTGGCGGCCGCAAACAAGGCACCGGTCTTGGCACGCTGATATTTCGCCAGCGAAACCGTGGGCTCGCATTCCCAGGATTGGCCCGCAATGATGCCGTTCGGTGCGCCGACGGATCGCGCGATGATATTGACCAGACCGCCGAGCCGCGCCGGCGCCGACTCACTCACCCGCGCCACCGCTTGGAAAGCCAGCACCAGCAGCGCATCGCCGGTCAGAACCGCGATTCGCTCGCCGTACATTTTGTGCACCGACGCCCGTCCGCGGCGCGTGGCTGCATCGTCGAAACAAGGCAGATCGTCGTGGACCAACGATGCGCAGTGGAGAATCTCGATGCTGGCCGCAGCCGCCGAAGACACGCTCGGCTGGTCATCGTCACAGGCGCGCGCCACCGCCAGACACAGGCGCGGACGGATACGAGCGCCGCCCGGAAACACCGCGTAACGCATCGCTGCAGTCAACAGCGGGGGTGACTCCAATCCTTTCGTCAGCCCAAAGGCTTGGGCCAAAGATCGCTCGACTCGGGCAATGGCGTCCACGCTGACCCCCAGATTGTAACGCTCAGTTGTCAGTATTCACTGTAATCTAATATAGACACTCCATTCGCTGGGGTCAAAGAAAATCGGGAGGTTCATTGCGGACCAGGCATGTAGCCGTGATCGGCGCGGGAATCGGCGGCTTGACGGCGGCAGTGGATCTGGCCGTCGCCGGCTTCCAGGTGACCGTGCTGGAACGCGCCGGTTATCCGGGCGGAAAAATCCGAACCGCGCGGGTTGCCGACCAGTGGCTCGATGCCGGACCCACCGTCTTCACCCTACCCGCAATTTTCGACACCTTGTTCGACACAGCCGGCGATGATTTCCGCCGGCGCGTGACGCTGCTGCCGGCTGCCTTGCTGGCCCGGCACGCCTGGAATCCAACCGGCACATTGGATCTGTATCCGGACGTCGAACAGACCGCCGCTGCCATCGGTGATTTTGCCGGACAGCGCGATGCGCAAGGGTATCTGCAGTTCGCCGCCCAGGCGCGACGCATCTTTCGCACGCTCGACCGCACCTTCATGAAAGCGGCACGCCCGACGCCGTTTGAACTGATGCAGCGCGTCGGCGCCGCTCACGTGGCCGACCTGTGGAACATCCAGCCCTTCGTCACCCTGTGGCGTTCGACGGCGCGCTACTTTCGCGATGCGCGCCTGCGGCAAATGTTCGCCCGCTACGCCACCTATTGCGGCTCATCGCCCTTCGCTGCGCCGGCAACATTGATGTTGATCGCGCATGTCGAACAAGCCGGCGTCTGGTACATCGATGGCGGCATGTCTCGATTGCCCATCGAATTGGCGGCGCTGGCTGAGCGCAAAGGCGCGCAGATTCGCTACGACAGTTGCGTCAGAGAAATCAATGTCAGCGGCGGCCGGGTTGTCAGCATCGACTTGCTCAACGGCGAGCAGATCGCCGTCGATGCCGTCGTCAGCAATGCGGACAACAACGCCTTGGCCGGCGGATTGTTCGGCGAGCAGGCGCGCGGCGCGGTGCGCGCGATAGCGCCCGCCGCGCGCTCCTTGTCCGCGGTCACCTGGAATCTGCTCGCCCAAGCCGACGGATTCGATCTGGCACATCACTCGGTGTTCTTCGGCGACGACTATCGCGCGGAGTTCGCCGACATTTTCCGGCATCGGCGGCTACCTGCAGCTCCGACGGTATACATCTGCGCGCAGGATCGGCGCGACGCCATGCTGCCCGATGGCCAACAGTCCGAGCGGCTGCTCTGTTTGATCAACGCGCCGCCAACCGGTGACACGCATTTCTTCGAACCCGCGGAGATGGACGCATGCAAAGAACTCATTTTCGAACGGCTCCGGCAGATGGGACTGAAGATCTCGAATTCGCCGCAAGCCTGCGTGACCACCAGCCCGTCGGACTTCCATTGGCTGTTCCCCGGAACCGGCGGAGCGCTGTACGGACCCGCCTCGCACGGCTGGATGTCCTCCTTCAAACGGGCGGGATCGCGCAGCCTGATCCAGGGCCTGTACTTGGCGGGAGGCAGCACGCATCCGGGACCCGGGGTTCCCATGGCCGCGATGTCGGGACGGCTGGCGGCAGCGGCCATTATCGCGGACTCTGTTTCGATCGCCCGGTCGACCCCGGCGGTTATGCTTGGTGGTATGTCGATGCGGTGAGCGATGACGGCGCCTATGCGCTGACTCTGATAGCGTTCGTCGGCAGCGTGTTTTCGCCGTACTACGCCTGGGCAAGAAAACGCGGGGATGCAAACCCCTACGATCATTGCGCGATGAATGTCGCCTTGTACGGCAAGGATTCGCAACGCTGGACCATGACCGAACGTGGCCAAGGGGGTTTGCGCAGGTCGGCGTCCGTATTGTCGATCGGCCGCAGCCAGATGCGCTGGAGCGGCAATGCCTTGGAAGTCGATGTCGACGAACTGTGTGCGCCGCTGCCGCGCCGGGTGCGCGGTAAAATCCGCCTGTTCCCCAGCATTCTCAGCGATCGCAGCTTTGCGCTCGATGCGGGCGGCCGCCATCAATGGACGCCCTATGCGCCGTGTTCCCGCGTCGAGGTCGAACTCTCGCATCCGGTACTGCGGTGGTCGGGCAACGGTTATTTCGATGGCAACTTCGGGACCGCGCCTTTGGAAGCCGATTTCAAGGAATGGACCTGGTCGCGAGCCAGCGTGCCCGGCGGCACCACGGTGCTGTACGACGTCACCGCTCGCGGCGCGACCCAGCGGGGATTGGCGCTGCGCTTTTCCGATTCCGGCCTGGTCGAAACGATAGAGCCTCCGCCCACGGCGCTGTTGCCCAACACGCGTTGGGGGGTGAAACGTGCAACCCGCGGAGACCTTGGATGCGATCTTCGCATCATCAGAACCTTGGAGGACGCGCCGTTCTACAGCCGCACGTTGCTGGATGCGTCGGTGCTCGGCGTCAAGGCCGCGGCCATCCACGAAAGTCTCGATTTGGACCGGTTCAGGTCGCGGTGGGTACAATGCTTGCTGCCATTCAGAATGCCGAGAATGGCGGTGTGACGCGGGTTTACGAGGATCTCGCGACGGCGAACCCGTCTCGCTCCGTCCGTTCCAACCGTTCGAACAGATTGATCAGCCAGATGAGACGATCGGCCAGCCGGCGCGGAGTCGGCTCTGTTTCGCCAGTGACGCTGATCAGGCCAATCAGGAAATCGCCTTCCGGCAGGGACTCGCCCTCGTCACCGGCCGGCCGGCCGATCTGCGACACCAGCAGGGCCCGCGCAATCACGCAGAGTTTGCGCGGCCACCTGACGACGGCGCGCTGACTGACTGAATCGAACCTGCGCCGCGCCACCTCATGACCTATCTCGGCATACAGCATCCGCGCAGCGTACATACCGGGCCGGCAGGCGCGCGGTAAACGACAAAGCCCCGCTTCGCTGTGCTCGTACAAGACATCGGCAGTCTCGAGCAGACGCCGGATCACGCCCGCCAGCGCCGCATCGAACACCGGCCGGGAGAGCCAGGCCTCCGGTTCGATGCCGGCTTCGCGCATCCATTGCAGCGGCAAGTACAGCCGGCCGTTGCGGGCATCCTCGCCCACGTCGCGCGCAATATTGGTCAGCTGCATGGCGACACCCAGGTCGCATGCACGCGCCAGCAACGCGCGATCCTGCACCCCCATGACCATGGCCATCATCAACCCGACCGTACCCGCAACACGAACCGCGTAGTCGGTGAGTTGAGAAATGCTTTCATAACGGCGATTGTCGGCATCCCACGAGAAGCCCTCGAACAAGGCCGCCGGAATCGCTTTGGGGATCGAGAATCGAGCTGCCACGCCGGCAAACGCGCGATCCGTTGCATCGTCGGCGGGCCTTCGCTGGTATATCAGATCCAGGCGCGCGTGCAAATCTCGCAGAGCCATGTCGCGATCGCGGCCCTGATCGATGGCATCGTCGGCCATCCGGCAAAAGGCATACAGTGCGGTGGCGGGCGCTCGGATTGCGGCAGGCAACACCAGGGACGCGGCGAAGAAAGTGCGCGAACCGCCGCGCAGCATGGCGCTGCATTGCGCAGCATCGCCGGGCGGATTCAATGCGTCAGCGCGCGAAGTGTTCAGCATCGGGTACTACTGTATCAAGAACTCGCGCAGAAGAAAGCACCCCAGGCACGCCGGCGCCGGGATGCGTGCCGGCCCCGACCAGGAACAAATTCTCGATGTCCTCACTGCGATTGTGCGGCCGAAACCACGCACTTTGCAGCAGCGAGGGCGCCAAACTGAACGCGGCGCCATGTTCGGCAGACAGGCGATCGCGAAAGTCCAGCGGCGTCATGATTCGCGAAGTGACGATGAACCGTTCGAAGCCGCGCAGGATGGTTGCGTCCAGGTGCCGCGCGATCCCCTGCCGATAGCGCTCGCTCGTCGACTGCCAATCCGTCCGGCTTTGCAAATGCGGCACCGGGGACAGTACGTAAAATGCATCGCAACCCGGCGGTGCCAATGAGGGGTCGGTGGCCGTCGGCCGATGCAGGTACAGGCTGAAGTCCTCGGCCAGCACCTTGTGCTCGAAGATGTCGTCGAGCAGTTCGCGATAGCGTGGTCCGACCAGGATTGTATGGTGTGGAACGTCGGCGAATTGCTTCGAGGTGCCGAAATACCACACGAACAGGCTCATCGAATATTGAACGCGCGAGATTTTCGCGTTGGACCAGCGGCGCCGTGCATCCGGCAGAAGGTCGCGGTAGGTGACCGCGACATCGGCATTCGACACCACGATGTCGGAGGCCAGCTGTTCGCCGCCCTCGAGCGCCACACCGGTGGCGCGTCGTGCGACGGTGCTGATCCGCGTCACTCGCGCGTTGTAGCGAACGGTACCCCCCTGCCCTTCGATGAGCTTCACCATGCCGCTGACGATCTTGCCGGTTCCACCCATCGCAAAATGCACGCCCCAGCGGCGCTCCAGGAAAGCTATCAGCCCGTAGATGGAGGTGGTGGTGAACGGGTTGCCGCCGACGAACAAGGGATGGAAACTCAGGGCGAAGCGCAGCTTCGGACTTTTCACGAACGACGATACCAGGCTGTAAATGTTGCGGTAGCTTTTCAGCCGCGCCAATTGGGGCACCAAACGCAGCATGTCCTTCCATGACTCGAACGGTTTGTGCGCCAGCTGTTGAAACGCAACATCGAATATCGCCTCGCTCGCCCGCAGGAAATCCTGATAGCCGGGAAAGTCGCCGGGCGCCAAACGGTCCAATTGCTGCCGCATGTCCTGCTCATCGTCGGAGCAATCGAGCCAACTGCCGTCGTGGAAGCGGATCCGATAAAACGGCTGCACGGCCCGCAGTTCGACGTCGTCTGCAAACCGGCGATTGCACAGAAGCCACAGATCTTCGAGCAAAAACGGCGCGGTGATGATGGTGGGTCCCGCGTCGAAGATGAAACCATCCTGGCGGAACACATAGGCGCGTCCGCCGGGCGCATCCAGCTGCTCCGCCACCGTGACCCGATAGCCTCGCGCGCCCAGGCGGATGGCAGCCGCAAGCCCACCGAAGCCGCTGCCGATGACGACGGCATGGGGGCGAGCGGACCTCATGTGGGCGGGTAAGCGGCGCAGATCTTGACGATCTCGGCCACCAGCAGGGTCGGCGCTTCCTCGTGGGCCAGGTGTCCCAGCCGGGGCAGCGACACGATGTTGGCGCCGGCGACCCGCGCCTTCACCTGCAGTGCCTGTTGCGGCGTCACCGCGCGATCATTCTCGGCCACGATCATGGTCAGGGGCGTGCGCAAGTGCGGCAGGCTACGCTCGAACGAGTGCAAATCCCAATCAGCCATCATGCGCAAAGCCCCGGCCAGATGCGTCGGGTCGCGCACCAGACGGCAATACAGTTCGACCCCCTGCGGATCGACCAAGGATCCGGTTCCGAGCAACACGCGTTTCACCCGCGCAGAATCTGCGGCACGGTGCGCGAGCACCCTGGGCAGCAGGGACGTGCTCGCGAACAGCCTTGCAATCTGACTGAATGCCATGCCTGCGAATCCGCGCAGCGGCAAGAAAGCGCCATTGATGCTGATGATCACCCGCGGCACGATACGCTCCGCAAGCGCCAGGCTGCAAAGAATCACGGCACCCGCGGAATGGCCGACCACATAATCCGGATGGAATCGAAGCTCATCCAACAGCGCGCCCAACGACTCGCGCATTGCATCGATCGAACTGGCGCCGGTCTGCGTCGTGAAGGCATGGCCCGGCAGATCGGCCGCGAGGACCGTGAAGTGCGAGCCCAGCGGACGGATCAAGTCGCGCCACGAATGCGTCGATGCCCCCGTGCCATGCACCAGCAGCAGCTTGGGTCCACTGCCCGTTTGCTGCACATGCCAGCGGATGCCGCCTGCCTGAACGAAGCGGCTCAGGTCGTGATTTGGCCAACGTGGCAGTTCGTCCTGGATCCGCACTAGCCTGAAGCCAAGCGGGAACCGTCTTTCACGAGGTTGGAGAGGGCCTGAGCGTTGACATAGGGCAAGGGCACGTACTTCGCGTTCATAGCCCCAGCCAGTTGCTGCGCCGCCGGATTGGGCCGCGGCGAAGTATCGACGAACAGCGCCGCAATGTTCAAGCTGCGCAGCCCCGTCGCGGCGCGCAGGGCATCCCGGTGCGCGGGTTCGTGGCCGGGCTCGCCATTGCGCGCCACGTTCGCGCGCCCATCGCTCAATACCACGAGGGTGACCGATTCGCCGCGTCGCTTTGACAGCTGAGCCAGCCCCATGGCCGCCTCGATGGCCGCAGCCATCGGGGTACCGCCACCGCCCGCCATGCCGGATAGACTGCGTTTCGCACGCACCAAAGAGCGCGTCGGCGGCAGCAAAACCTCCGCTACCCGGCCGCGAAAGGCGATGACCGACACCAAATCACGCCGGATGTAGCAATCCGCCAGCAACAGCTCGACAGCGCCCTTCGCCTCCGCCAGGCGATTCAACGCCGCCGAGCCCGAGGCATCCACCGCGAAAATCGTCAACGTGCGCGAGCGCTGCTTATAGCGCGTCACTCTGAAATCGCACGCTTCTATTTTCAGGCGGCCGCCGGCGGCTTCGCGGCCGCGCAATCGCTGCCACAGCGCCGCGGCGCCCAAAGTTGCCGCGACATTCAAGCGAGCACCGCTCTTGGGGAGGCCTTGCCGAAGCCCCGCAGGCCGTCCTCTGCCGACCGCCCCGCGTTCCGCGCCGACGCGTCCGCGGCTGCGGTTCTTGGGGTTTGCGCGCTCCGCGGGCGAAGTCAGTGATGCCAGCAATCCAGGCGGAATCGCCGCTTGCGCTGCCGCCAACACCTTGTCACTCAGCGCTCGATCATCGCGCTCCTTGCCATCCAGTTCGTCACGTGGCGCTTCTTTGTATTCATCGCGCGACGGTGCATCGGATTGCGCCGGCGACTCGGCCTCGGATGGGCGTTCGGGCTCGGC
>CAZZWM010000136.1:0-10721 GCA_964657945.1 uncultured Steroidobacteraceae bacterium | reverse complement strand
GCCGCCGGCTGATCGGCCGCCTGCGCCCGCGGCGCCATGGTCGCGCGCGGCGCCAGCACCAATCGAGCCGCGATCGACACATCGTCCTCCGTGACTTCAATCCGCTGATCCAGAGCGGCGGCGATGCGCGCCGCGCGGACCGCAAGCACGGAGATGCGTGTGGAGCCCGCACCCAGCGCCAGCGCCGTCGCGCACAAGGCCTCGATGACGCCCGGTCGCGTCTTGACGCGCGGCAATAATTCGCGCGCCGCCAGAATCTGCCCGGCGCTGTGCACTGCCTGCAACGGCGAGCGGCTGTGGAAAAGGTTGAAATCGAGGATGAGCGCCAGCCGATCGAGCAACGAGTACGGAAGGCCTTCGTCGTCGGCGACCCCCTCATCGAGGGCGACGACGCCGAAATTCGCATGGAATGTCAGGGAGACTCCTTCTCGATCTACCGCGATCCGGCCATGGTCCAGCGCCGAATTGATGCAAGCCGCCGTGTGCGGGCTCAAGCGTTCGGCCATCGAGACGATGACGATGCCGCCGTCCGCAGCAGCCAGAACCCCGCGCTCGGAAATCGCGCGATTTGACTTCAGCGTCGCAGCCAAATCCAATCCGCCGAGCAGTCGATTGTCGTCGATGTTGAACGAGATGCGGCGCAGCGGCTGACCGGCCGGCAACAGTGCGCGCAATAAACGCAGCCATTGATCGCGTGCCGGCTGCGGCGCCGAGCGCAGGCAGATGCCGCCGAGAGCCGGCGGATCAACCGCGAATAGGCTGGCCGCGAACGCCGCGTCGCTCAGCGCGTTCATGCACCGAATACCTCCAGAACCGCCCGGTCCAGCCGTGCCGATGACCCCGACTCATCCAACGGATCGCGGCGCAACCGATGCCGTAACGATGGATGGGCCACGCGCCGCAGATGGGTCGCATTCACCGCCGCAGCTTGCTCGAACGAGGCGAAGGCGCGCGCAGCGCGAATCAAGGTCAATTCCGCCCGCAGACCGTCGGTGCCTAAATGCATGCACAGCTTCGCCGCGGTCTCCAGCACCTGATCGGAAACCGCGATGTCGGCCAGTCGCTTGCGCCCCGCCACTATACGGCGGCGCAAAGCATCGTCGTGCTTTTTCCATTTTGCGACGAACTTCTGCTTGTCGCGCTCGAACTCGTCGCGTCGCTTGATGATCTCGACGCGCATCGGCAGCTCGGCTGGCGTGGTCACTTCCACCGACAGGCCGAATCGGTCGAGCAGCTGCGGCCGCAGCTCCCCCTCCTCGGGATTGCCGCTGCCGACCAGCACGAAACGCGCAGGGTGCCGCACGCTCAAACCCTCCCGCTCCACCAGATTCTCGCCGGATGCCGCCACGTCGATCAGCAAATCAACCAAATGGTCTTCGAGCAGGTTTACTTCATCGATGTAGAGGAAGCCGCGATTCGCACGCGCCAACAACCCGGGCTCGTAAGCCTTGACTCCCAGCGACAGGGCTTTTTCGAGATCCAGCGCGCCCACCACGCGATCCTCGGTCACCCCCAGGGGCAGATCCACCACCGGCACCGGCACCATCGCCTGCTTGAGCTTTCCCCGTCCTCTACGCTCGATGCAGTCCTCGCAAAGTCCATCCGCCGCATCCGGATCGCAGCTATACCGGCAGCCGACGACTGCCGCCATCGCCGGCAAGAGCGCCGCCAAAGCGCGGACCGCAGTCGACTTTCCCGTGCCCCGATCGCCGAACACGAGCACGCCGCCCACCGTTGGATCGACGGCACATGCAATGAGCGCGAGTTTCATCTCCTCCTGCGAGACGATGGCGGAAAACGGGAATACCGGGCGCGGGTTGGGCTGCATGGGTGCAGCACATTGGCATAAACGATGCACTGCGCCAAGGACCGGCGGGCCGCGCCGCATACGCATCTCACGCTCCCTCGTCTGACACTTCGACGAGCCGGGTTCTTACGTGCATGAGGGCGGAATTCTTAAACAATTGCCGCACCTTAAGCTGTCCGTGACACGGAGAATGACGATGTTCAGCCGGATTCGAGCCCGTTCGCAGTTGCCCGCCCTCATCATCGCCGCAGTCGGCGCCCTTGCTGGATTATCCTCCTCCGTGTCCAACGCAGCCGACCCGCCCCAAGCGCTCAAGGGCGCGGCCGAACGCGGCAAATATGTGGCTCTCGCGGCCGACTGCATGTCCTGCCACACAGCGCCCGATGGGCAGCCCTTTGCGGGCGGCAACGCACTGATCTCGGCATTCGGAACGCTATACGGTCCCAACATCACTTCCGACGCAGAGACCGGGATCGGCGCGTGGAGCAAAGCGGATTTTGAACGCGCGCTGCGCTCGGGCGTACGCAAGGATGGGGCCTACCTGTATCCCGCCATGCCTTACGACAGCTATACGAAAATGACCGCCGCCGACATGGAAGATTTGTGGACCTACATCCATGCGATTCCCGCCGTCAAAAATACCGTTCCGAAAAACACCCTGCCATTTCCATTGACCATCCGCAGCGGCATGGCGGTGTGGCAGGATCTTTATTTCACTCCGGGACCGTTCAAACCCAATGCCGGCAAGACGGCGGCGTGGAATCGAGGTGCCTACCTGGTGCAGGCGCTCGGGCATTGCACCGATTGCCACACGCCCCGCAATGTGGCGCAGGGCCTGGAGGTGCAACATCAGCTGGCAGGCGCAACAATTGCAGGGTGGTATGCGCCGGACATCAGCAACGATCCGCTATCCAAACTGACCGCCTGGAAAACAGAGGATCTCGCCAGGTATCTCAAGACGGGCGTCGGGCCCGGCAACGTCAAGGCCTTCGGGCCCATGCAGGAGGTGGTTCACGACAGCCTCAGTCAGTTGCATGACGCCGACCTCAGGGCCATGGCGATTTATCTGAAGGATCAGCCTCACGACTCGAGCCCGACGCCTGCGAGCAGGGTCAAGATGCCGGCGGAGAGTCTCGCCCGCGGCAGAGCCCTTTACGCCGATAATTGCAGCAGCTGCCATCAGCGTAACGGCAAAGGCATCGCAGGCACTGCGCCTGCGTTGGCCGGCAATGACGCAGTCACGGCCGCCGAGCCCTACAACCTCATCATGGCCATGCTCGAGGGTTTTCCGGCGCAGGGTAATTGGGGCGCAATGGGATCGTTTGCGAACACGCTGAACGATGATCAAATCGCGGATGTTGCCAACTATGTCCGCACCGCGTGGGGGAACGGTGCGGCACCGAACGCGGCGCCGTGGTCGGTCGCGAACTGGCGCGAACGCGACGTCGTTGCGCAGCCGAATCAGGCCGACGCCTTGTTGTGCCCGAACTTGCAGCAGGATGTCATACAGCCCGCCCTGGCGGCCGGCGCAGATGCCTTGAACAAGGCGGCGCGCGACCGCGCAGGCATGAATGCCCTGGTGAGCCGTTATATGAGCGCCAGGCCGCGAAGCTCGACAGCGCAGGTGATCGAAGCGCTGAGCACGGCCTACTGCAGAACCGTGGCCGATCAGCATCTCTCGCAGGCGCGCGCCAGTGCTCAAATCGCCGACTTTGCCCAGCGAGTCGCGGTGGCGGCGGGTGGGCTAAAACCTCGGGCGTAGATGCCGTGAGAGTCATGATGCGTTTGATTTCCGGGCTGCATGCACTGATGGCGGCGCTGTTTGTGTTCGCATCCGTGGCGTTGATCGTCATCGCATCGCATATCGGTTTCATCGCGCTGTGGAAAGATCTCGATCAGCAGGCGGCTCAGGAAATCATCGAAGCCATCGGGCTGCTGGCTGCGGCCGTGGTCGCCCTGCAGATTGCGCAAACGATTGCCGAAGAAGAGGTGATTCGCGCCGCGCACGTCAGCGGGCCCACGCGAGTGCGCAGATTCCTGTCGCGATTCTTGGTGGTATTGGTCGTCGCGCTCGCCATCGAAGGACTGGTTGCCACGTTCCGGGCGCTGCATGAGAATCCGTCGCAACTACCCGCCGCCGCGAGCATTCTACTCGGCACGGCGGCGCTGCTTGCCGGGTGGGGCGTGTTCATCCGGCTGAATCGTTCAGCCGAGGAATTGGAGCCGGAAGCGATGGAAGAGGCGAAGCGCGAGGACCGCAAACTGAAATAATGCCGGTCAAACGGCGTCCTTGGCCGCCAGCCGCTTGTCATAGATTGCGATGAGCTGAAGGATGCGTTCCGCAACCAGATTGGGTTGCTCCTCATGCGCGAGATGACCGAGCCCCGGCAATGGATACAGTGTCGCCGTCTTGACATGCTGCATGATTTCGAACACATCCTTCAGCGGCACAGCTTTATCGTTGCTCCCCACGATCAGCGCAAGTGGCTGCGAGAGGAGGGACAGCTGCGCTATGAAAGGCTCCAGGTCCCAATGGCTCATCAGACTGAGCGCACCCATGACATGCGCCGGATCCTGCAGCAACTCGGCGTACCGATCGACGCTCGACCGGTTCAAATGCGAACCGGTGGACCTCAACAGGCGCGCCACATTGCGATGATCGACGGCGCGCCGGGCGAGAATTCGATGCAGGAACGGGCGTGAAGAAAAGTGCTTCCCAAGCCTCGAGATGAAGGAGCTGCCGATGCCGAACAGCGGCACGAATGCGCCGTTGACGCTGATTATCACGTCCGGATTGATTTGATGGCTCAGCGCCATATTGCACAAGATGACTGCGCCGGCGGAGTGGCCTACAACGAATTTGGGATTGAAGTCCAGGGTGTCGAGCAAAACAGTCAACATATTTCCGAGCCCTGAGACCGAACACTGAGCCGACGGGAGTTCGCTGGTGCGCCCGTGGCCCGGCAGATCGACGGCGAGGACGGAGTAATGTCGGGCCAATATCGGAATGATTTCGCGCCAGGAATGGGTCGAAGCCGCAAAACCGTGAAGCAGCAAAATGTTCGGGCCGCTGCCGCTCCGCTGAATGTGCCATCTCAATCCGGCCGCATCGACGAAACCGCCCAGTTCGTGATTGGGCCATGCGCCTCCGACAGTTTGCGACACGATATCCCCTTGTTTTTGGCTGGCTGAAGCATCCACCTGTAATCCCATCACGTCAATGTGTCACGACGTGACTTGCGGATACCCGACCCCGCATCGAACAACGCACACGCATGGCGATTGCGGTATCTCGCATCGTTCATATGTAAAAATCGATGGTGCCAAGCTGCGGTTGGGTCGCCATGGAACCGGTATGGACTTCGCGCAAGTTGTTGTAAATTATACAAGCGCAGACAATACCGCAGCATAAATCTTAAGAAATTCAACGTGCATTAACCTACGGCAAGAAAAGAAATCAGCTGGGTGCGCGAGGCTGCGCATCTAAGTACCGCGTCAGGGATGCTTTTTTGAGTTCACTCGCGATGTGTCCGCAAGAATCGGTCGGTGAGGTATTGCGCCCTGGTTCTTCTCCTGCCATCGGCCGACGGCAGGGGTGCGCCTTCGCCCGCATGGCTTCCACGGCACTGGTACTTTTGGTTTGTTGCCCGAGTCGTTCGTTCGCCGATGGCGCAGCAGCCGACGAATTGGTCCGCATGTCGCTCGCGGACCTGGGCGAGGTAAAAGTTACCTCGGTCTCCAAACAGAGCGAGTCGCTGCAGCGAGCGCCTGCCGCAGTCTATGTCATCAGTCACGAGGATATCATTCGCTCGGGCGCAACTTCGGTGCCGGAGGTGCTGCGACTGGCGCCAAATTTGCTGGTGACGCAAACCGCGTCCAACGCCTATGTCATCGCCTCACGCGGGCTGGGCGGCAACAGCCCGGCACAGAACTTTTCGAACAAACTGCTGATCTTGATCGATGGCCGCAGCGTCTACACGCCTTTGTACTCCGGCATCTACTCCAACACCCTCGATGTGATGCTCGAGGACGTCGATCGCATCGAAGTGATCAGCGGCGTGGGCGCGACGCTGTGGGGTGCGAATGCCATGAATGGCGTGATCAATATCATCACGCGTGCGTCCTATCTGACCCAAGGCGCAGTGGTGGATGTCGGCGCCGGCAATCAGGAGCAGCTCGCCGGCGCGCGCTACGGCGGCAGAGCAGGCGATGACAACAGCTACCGTGTCTACGGTTTCGGTTTCAAGCGGGATGCTCTGCAATTGCCGGACGACTCGAGCGCTCATGACGGCTGGGGCAAAGGCCAGGCGGGTTTTCGCAGCGATTGGGGCGGCGATCGCAACGCAATCACCGTGCAAGGCGATTTTTATCGGGGCACCGAGAATGTCCTCGACAACTCGGATGCCTTTTTGCTGGGCGGCAATCTGGTTGCGCGTTATCAGCACCACGGTGAGACCTCCGACCTGCAAGCACAGGCCTATGCCGATCAAACCGAGCAGTTTTCCGCCGGCGGCGACACCGGATTTGTCGTGCATACCTTCGATCTGGAGCTGCAACAGACCATTTCGGCCGGATCTCGCAACCGTATCATTTGGGGAGGCGGCGAGCGGGTATACGCCTATGGAATCACCAATTCGGCCACCCTGCTGTTCGAGCCCACCAACCGCTCACTCACCCTTGCCAATGTGTTCGTTCAAGATACATTTGCGCTGTCAAGTTCAGTCAATGTGATTCTCGGACTCAAGGCCGAGGATGATCCGTTTTCCGGCTGGACCCCGCTTCCGGACGTCCGCGTCTCGTGGGCGATCAGCGATCACGAAACGCTGTGGGCGGCAGCGTCCCGGGCCATTCGCTCCCCCACGCCATTCGATGAGGATGTGATTGAAAAAATCGGCACAGTCGAGTTTCTGGCGGCCAATCCACGCTTTCGCCCGGAAGAAGTGCGCGCCTATCAATCAGGATTTCGCTCCCAGCCGCTGCCCACCCTGTCGCTCGCCGTGACGGGCTTCTACAACGACTACGCCAACCTGCGTACCGTCGACCCTGCCTCCTCGACCGTGCTCTTGCCCTTTTACTGGGGGAACTCGATTGAAGGTGACACCTTCGGGATCGACGCCTGGGGCAATTGGCAAATCACCGAATGGTGGCGCGTCTCACCCGGAATCTCCTGGGTCCACGAACAGCTGAAATTCAAACCGGGGGCCATTCAGCTGTTGAGCATCTCGCAAGCAGGCGATGATCCAAGTTCGCATGCCATCCTCAGCACCTCGTTCAACCTACCGGGCCGCTTGAGTATGGATGCCTCCTTACGCTACGTGGGAGCATTGCCCGATCCCGCACTGCCTCATTACGTCGATCTCGATCTTCGCCTGGGTTGGCAGGCGAGCGAGGTGGTCGAACTCTCGGTCCGAGGCGCGAACTTGCTTCACGCCCGGCACAACGAACTGCCGTTTCCGACTGGCGAGCAAGTGCTTCGCAGCGTCATCGGCGAAGCGCGGATTAAGTTTTGAAGCTCGTGGATCCGACGTCTTCCATTGCTCGAAACATGTACAGGCGCATGGCAATTCTAGCGCTGCTGGCGGTGTCCTCTTGGGCCTTCCCCGCATGCGCGGCCGAGTCCTATACAGAAGATGCGGTGAAAGCAGCCTACCTGTATCGCTTTGCGGGCTACGTTGCTTGGCCAGAGCGAGAGACCATGGGCGCACCGTTTATCATCGAGGTGTTCGGCGCCCCGGCCGTCGCCCGGGAGCTGCGCCGGCTGCTGTCGCAGCATTCGATCCATGGTCGTCCCGCCGAGGTGCGGGAGATTGGCAACGCGCGGGACTTGGGATCCGCCCAAATCCTGTATGTCGGCTCGGGGCACGCCGGCGCATCGCGAGCCTTGACGCCGACCGCCGGAGGCTCGTCCGTGCTGGTGGTGACGGATGAGGACGGGGGGCTCAACAGTGGCGCCGCAATCAATTTTCTGACAATCGATCGCAGCATCCGGTTCGAAGTATCGCTGCCCAATGCGGACCGGTGGGGCCTGAAGATCAGTGCCGATCTGCTCGGGGTCGCACTGCGCGTGCTGGGCGGCCGGCAGCGCACCGCCCTGGCCTGTATCCCACGGCAGTCCGAAACAGATCCAAATCCATGCCCGGTAGATTACGGAGGTCATGGATGAACGACGAGCGCTCTCGCTGGGGCCGGTTATTGGCCCCGTTGAACCCGCTTCCGAGCTTCGTTGGGGTGCGCAACTCCGTGCGCGACAAGCTGATGCGAGTCGTGCTGACGACGACCGTCATCGCACTGTGCGTGGCCGGCATCTCGCTGCTGACGGCGGATTTGCAGCGCTACCAGAATTCGTGGAGGTCGGATCTGGCGACCGAGGCGTCCATATTGGCGGTCTCCGTCGGTCCTGCGCTGGCTTTCAATGATCACGAGGCTGCGGTTCGGGACTTGAATGCCCTCAGCATAAGGCCGCGGGTGGTCGCGGCTGCGCTTTATACCCAGGATGGCGCGATCTATGCGTCGTTCGTTCGAGCGGGTGTGGCACCCGTTCCCAGCCAACCGCCCTCTGACGGCGTCACTGTGGTGGGTGAGCGGGTGGAAATCTCGCAGCGAATCGAGCGCAACGGAGAGCTGCTCGGCACCCTCTATCTGCGCTCCAGTTACGACGTCGCCAGCAGGGTTGCTGCCTACCTGGGTATCTTTGCACTCGCAACGATTTTGAGCCTGGCCGTCGCATTTCTCCTGTCGCGCCGTCTGCAAAGAAGGATTCTCGAGCCGCTCGATGCCATGGCGGCCGTGGCCAAGGTCATCGTTCACCAGCGCGATTACTCGTTGCGGGCTCCCAAGACTTCAGACGATGAGATCGGAGTCGTCGTCAACGCCTTCAACAATATGCTCGAGGAGGTCGAAGTGCGCTCCCGCGCGCTGCAGGAATCCAACCAGGCGCTGTCGGAGGAGATAGAGGTCCGCAAGAGCACTCAAGCGGCGTTGAGCCTGGCGAACACGCGGCTCGAGAGCACCATGGCTGCGGCCGAGATCGGCACGTGGCTCTGGGATATACAGAAGAACGAATTCACCGCTGACCGCAATCTTGCAACCCTTTACGGATTGGAGGATGAACATGCGCTGTCGGGCTCGCCTGAGAACCACTACCGGCACATCCATCCGGAGGATCTCGAATCGGTCAAGCAATCCGAGCAGAATGCGCTGACATCGGGAGTCTTGGCGTCCACCGAATTTCGAGTGCGCTTGGCAAATGGCGCGGAAAAGTGGATGGCGCGGCGGGGCAAAGTCCAACTCGATGACAACGGCAAGGCAATCTTCATCTCTGGACTGCTGATCGACATCACGGCGCAGAAACAGGCTGAGAAAGCCCTTCGCGCCAGCGAGAAGCTGTACCGGGCCATTGGCGAATCGATCAACTTCGGCGTCTGGGTTTGCGATCGCGAAGGCCGCAATGTTTATACCAGCGAGTCCTATCTACGATTGGTCGGCATGACACAGGCACAAGTGTCGAGTCTTGGGTGGTCGGCCGCGCTCGATCCGGCGGATGCGCCCGGGGTTCTCGACGCATGGAACGCCTGCGTCGGTTCCGGTAATGCTTGGTATCGCGAACTTCGTGTTCGGGGCATCGATGATCGCTATCACTGGGTGCTGTCGCAAGGCATGCCGATTCGCGGCGAGGATGGACTGATTTCGGGCTGGGCGGGGATCAGTCTGGACATTGCCCGCTTGAAATTGACGGAAGAGGCCTTGCGTGAAGCCGACCGCCGCAAGGACGAATTTCTGGCCACCTTGGCACATGAGTTGCGCAACCCGCTCGCTCCGATCCGCCACGCAACCAAAGTGCTGGAGTCGGCCGTTGGCGACGAAGACCAGCATCAATGGGCCCGCGACGTCATCGCACGCCAGGTGCGTCGCATGGCGCTGCTCCTCGATGACTTGCTCGATGTGTCGAGGATTACGCAGGGGCGATTGGAGCTCAAGATTGCTGCCGTGACTCTTGGCTCATTGATCGATGCGGCGGTCGAGACCGCTCGGCCGCTGATTGATTCCAAGCAGCATCTGCTGACACTGGAACTTCCCGCCAGGCCGGTGACGCTGAAGGTAGATGGGCTGAGAATCTCGCAGTCGCTCGCCAATCTTCTCACCAATAGCGCGAAATACACCGACAATGGCGGCCAGATCACGCTTTCGGTGACCGTGCTGGCCGACCATATAAGGTTCTCGGTCAAGGACACCGGCATCGGCATCGATATCGACACTCTTCCGGATATTTTCGAAATGTTCTCGCAAGCCAAACCAGCTCTCAACCGATCGGAAGGGGGTTTGGGAATCGGGCTTGCGCTGGTCAAGGGCTTGGTGGGTTTGCACCAGGGCACGGTAGAAGCCCGCAGCGAAGGCCTGGGTCAAGGCAGCGAGTTCATCATTCTTCTGCCCGCATCGCTGATCGTTTCCGGAACCACGGGTGACCCGAGTGGTGAAGCAGTCGCGGCCCAGAATGAATTCCAGCACAGGATATTGGTCGCGGATGACAATCGAGATGCCGCGGATAGTCTTGCCATGTTGCTGGAGATCCAAGGTCATCGTGTTTCGGTGGCCTACACCGGAACCGAGGCGTTGCGCGTCGCGGCGCAGACGCTGCCGCATGCCGCCATTCTCGACATCGGTATGCCCGACATGAACGGCTATGAGGTGGCTCGCCAGATTCGAGCTCAGCCCTGGGGTTGCACCGTTTACACAATTGCCCTCACCGGCTGGGGTCAGAAAGAGGACAAAGCGCGCGCCCTGGCCGCCGGGCGCAGCGACGTCGTCCTGCTCTCCGTCCCCGACCTGCCCATCGGCGGCGCCATCAGCCGCTTCGTCGAGGAGCTGGCCGCCGCCCTCGCCGACCACGGTCTCACGCTGGTCACTCACCTCGCCG
>CAZZWM010000135.1:0-10769 GCA_964657945.1 uncultured Steroidobacteraceae bacterium | reverse complement strand
CGTCAGTTTGCAATATCTGAAATGCCAGGGCCTCGAGGGTGGTGACGGGTATCACGGCCAGATCGGCGCCGAAGGCCAGGCCTTGGGCCACGGCCACACTCATGCGCACGCCCGTGAAGGCGCCGGGACCGATGCTGGCCGCGATGGCGTCCAGCGCGGCCAGCCTCACCTGTGCTTCGGCCAGACACTGATCCACCATCGACAGGATTTGCGTTGCGCCGCTCTTGCCTGTTTCGCCGCAGCGGCCGATCTCGGCCCCATCGCACCATAGAGACACCGAACAGGCTTCGGTGGCTGCATCCAAGCCGAGGATGCGCACCTGCTCAAGGCACCTGCGAGGCCGCGGGCAACGCGGGGCGCAAATGCCTCAGGTGCGCCGCGAGGAAGTCGGCGGCGAGCGCGCCTTGCGAGATCACGGGACTGGGCGGCATCGCGTCCAGGAAGACTTTTCCATAGGCTTTGGTTTTCATGCGCGGATCGCCGATCACGATGACCCCGAAATCATCGAAGTCGCGTATCAGCCGTCCGACTCCTTGCTTCAATGCCAGCACCGCCTGCGGCAGCTGATACTCGAAAAACGGGTTGCCGCCGCGGCGGCGAATGCCTTCGAGCCGCGCCTTGAGCAAGGGATCGTCGGGCGCTGCAAATGGCAGCTTGTCGATGGCGACGATGGACAGCGCATCGCCCTTCACGTCGACGCCTTCCCAGAAGCTGCCCGTGGCCAACAGGACCGCGTTACCCAATTCGCGAAAGCGATTCAGCAGCGCTTCGCGCGGCGCCTCGCCTTGCACCAAGACGGGAAAGGGCGGCGCCGGGAAGCGTGACTTCAGCGCTTTCACGCCCTCGGCCAAGCCGCGATAGCTGGTGTACAACAGGAACGCCCGGCCGCCGCTGGCCTCGAGCAAGGGCGCGCAAGCCTCGATGAATCTGGCGGCGAAAGCCGGATCCTGCGGATCGGGCATTCGCGGCGGCAGAAAAAGGCGCGCCTGCGTGGCGTAATCGAAGGGACTGCCGATGCGCAGCGTGCGCGCTTCGCCCAAGCCGATACGCGCGGCGAAGTGCGAAAAATCCTCACCGATGGCCAGGGTTGCCGAGGTGAACACCCACGCACAAGGCCGCGACTCGATGTATTCGCGCAGACGCTCGGCTATTTCGAAGGGCGTGAATTGCAACAGCAGCCCGTTGGCGGTGGCCTCCACCCAGCGCAAGCCCAGCTCATCGGGGTGCTCGCGAATGCTGGCGAGTTCATTGGCGAGCGCCGCGGCACGGCGGCCGCAATTGGCGGTGCCCGCACCCGCGCCCAAGCCCTCGAGCCGGCCGGCAATGGCGCTCAATGCCGTTTCGATTTCCGGCAATGCATCGATGAAGGCGTCGGGCAGCGAAGACCACTCGTGCCGGCCCGCGCCGCCCGGCAGCGAAATGCGCAGGGATTCGAGCCGCTCCTCGAGGGACGCGAGCGCATCGATCATCGACGGCGCGCGGATTGCAGCGGCAAGCATCTCGGCGTTGACGTCGCGCAGCAGGATTTGCACTTTGCGCACCGACCAGATTTGGCCGAAGAACTGCGCCGCCGTGTCGGGCACCTGATGCGCCTCATCCAAGATCACCGCTTCCGCGCCGGGCAGCAGATCGCCGAAACCCTCGTCTTTCAAGGCGAGATCGGCCAGCAGCAGGTGATGATTCACCACCACGATGTCGGCGGCCTGCGCGTTGCGCCGCGCGTCGATCACATGGCAGCGTGAAAATTGCGGGCACTCCTGCCCCAGGCAGTTCTCGCGCGTCGAGGTGATGTTCGGCCAGAGCGAGGACTGCTCAGGCAGATCGGTGAGTTCCGACAAATCGCCGCTCTTGGTCATGGCGGCCCAACGCGTCACCCTGGCCAGCGCGCGCGTCACGCCGCGCTCATGCCCCAGCAGCGAGCCCTGTTGATCGACGAGTTCCAGGCGGTGGCGGCAGAGATAGTTGGCTCTCCCCTTCAGCAGGGCGATTTTCACCGGCAGCCCCAACGCCTTGGCCAACATGGGCACATCGCGGTGGAACAATTGATCCTGCAGGGTGCGCGTGCCGGTGGAAATGAT
The DNA here is from genome assembly GCA_964657945.1 of uncultured Steroidobacteraceae bacterium. Lineage (GTDB taxonomy): Bacteria > Pseudomonadota > Gammaproteobacteria > Steroidobacterales > Steroidobacteraceae > Bog-1198. The sequence goes on along the minus strand of CAZZWM010000135.1, from coordinate 8,691 downwards.
GACACTGCGGCCGCAAAGCAGTGCCGGCACCAGGTAAGCAAAGGTCTTGCCGGTGCCGGTTCCCGCCTCGACGATCAGCGGTTCGAGACGCGCCAGAGCCTGACCCACGGCCTTCGCCATCGACGCCTGCTCCGGGCGATAGGCGTAGCCCGCCAGAGCCCGCGCCAAGGGGCCGGCCGCACCGAATACTTCTCGATAGTCGCTGTTCACGGCGCAAGCGTACTGGTTTTCGCCATGGCCTATTTGACCACCACGCGAAATCGCACGAACGCCACCGAATTGGCCTTGAGGCTGTTTTTCAATTGCCAACGGATATGGGTGTAGTCGCGCGCCACCGCCGTGCGCATCTCACCGTTCGCAGCGGGCATGCGCAGGTTCTCTTCGCGGTCGAAATTCAGTCCGCCGTCGATCGAGTAGCTGATCTCGGTGACCGGACCCACCGCGGAACCCGCGACGTACCAGGTATGGGTGGGAATCGGAAAGTCCACGCGCGGCGGCGGCGCCGTGGTGGGCGCAGTGTTGCGCACCTCGAGGGTGTACAGCACGCGATCGCCGGACACGACACGTTTCGCCGGCGCAAGCGTCGCGCCTTTTTCGACCTCGGCAATCGCGCGTACGACGATGGCGCCCGTGGCGGGCGCGGATGCAAATGCCGGTGCGGAGAGCAACAGGCAGAAACCCGCCGGTATGAGCAGGCGAATTCTTGGGCTTATACATATTGCCGGCGGCTTCCACTTATTCATTCCGAGCATTGTAAATCATTTATAATCATATACTTATCGAGCCGAAAAAAATGCGCCGCGGTCGGCGCCCAGGGTGCGCGGCGGCGCCGTGTTGCGCCGCTTCCAAGGCAGTTGGCGAGTGTCCACCCTTCTGTCATCCTTTGCGGCCTAATTCGGCTTTGATGTGAAGGATGGAACTATGGCCACGGCCCCCCAGCACGTAACCACGCTCGAAACGATGAACAAGGATGTCGCCGCGTGGGTGAATCAGGTCGCGAAGCTGACCCAGCCGCAAAGGATTCATTGGTGCGACGGCAGTGACGCCGAGTTCGCCGCCCTGCAACGCGAACTGGTCAATGCCAAAGAGCTGAAGCCCCTCGATCACGAGCATTTTCCCGGATGCGTGCTGTCGCGTTCCGACCCGAAAGATGTGGCGCGCGTCGAACATCTGACTTTCGTCTGCACCAAGAACCAGGAAGACGCCGGCCCCAACAATCATTGGATCGAGCCGAAGCAAGCCCACGCAAAAATGGATGCATTGTTCGATGGCTGCATGAAGGGGCGCACATTGTATGTGGTGCCCTACTGCATGGGTCCGATCGATTCGCCGTTTTCCCGATGCGGCGTCGAGATCACCGACAGCACCTATGTGGTGCTCAACATGCACATCATGACGCGCATGGGTCGCGCCGCGCTCGAGCGCATCACGCAAGACGGGATCTTCGTGCGCGGATTGCACTCCACCGGCGATCTGAATCCCGAGCGCCGGTTCATCATGCACTTCCCGGAGGAGCTCTCCATCAAGAGCTTCGGTTCCGGCTACGGCGGCAACGCCCTGCTGGGCAAGAAGTGTCACGCCTTGCGCATCGCCAGCTGGCAGGCGCGCACAGAAGGTTGGCTGGCCGAACACATGCTCATCGTCGGCATCGAAAATCCGCAGGGCGAGATTCACTATCTGGCCTGCGCATTCCCCTCGGCCTGCGGCAAGACCAATCTGGCCATGCTGCTGCCTCCCGCCAGCTACAAAGGCTGGAAGGTTTGGACCGTGGGCGATGACATCGCGTGGCTGCACCCCGGCAAGGACGGGCGGCTGTATGCCATCAACCCGGAATCCGGTTACTTCGGCGTGGTGCCGGGCACCAATGCCAAGACCAACCGCAATGCCTATGAAATGATCCGCAAGAACACCATCTTCACCAACGTCGGACTCACCGCCGACGATCAGCCGTGGTGGGAGGGCCTGAACGAGGGCACGCCGGTCATCGATTGGCAGGGCCGCCCCTATGATCCGAAGAATGGACCCGCGGCTCAGCCCAACTCCCGCTTCACCGTGTCCGCCAAGCAGAATCCGAGCTACTCGAAACTGGCGGATGCGCCCGGCGGCGTGCCGATTTCCGCCATCGTGTTCGGCGGCCGGCGCCGCACGCTGGCGCCGCTGGTTTATCAAGCCCGCAATTGGCTGCATGGCGTTCTGGTCGGCGCCGGCGTGGCGTCGGAGACCACGGTTGCGCAGACCGATGCAGTCGGCGTCGTGCGCCGCGATCCCATGGCCATGCTGCCCTTCGCCGGCTACAACTTTGGCGATTACTGGGCCCACTGGATCAATGTCGGCGCCAAACTGAAATCGCCGCCGCAGATTTTTCACGTCAACTGGTTTCGCCAGAATGGCGAGGGCAGGTTCCTATGGCCGGGCTTCGGCGATAACTTGCGCGTGTTGCGCTGGATCATCGACCGCTGCACCGGCAAGGCGAAGGCCCGCGATACGGCCATCGGTCACATGCCGAATGCGGAGGACTTGGACCTGCAAGGATTGGATATCGCGCCGGCCGCCGTCGAGGACCTGCTCGCCGTGGATCCGACGCTGTGGCGGCAGGAGTTTGCGGGCATCGAGAAATATGTGTCGCAGTTCGGCAGCCGCGTGCCGGATGGCCTGAAGAGCGAATTGGAGCGCGCCACCCAGCGGGTTGCGCAGGCCTGAGACCGATCACTCCTCGCAGGTATAGCGAATCACCTGCGAAGAGTTGCTGTCCGGCGCCTTGCCGAGGCCGATGAGGCCTTCGCCGCGGATCTGCATGGAGTCGCGGCGCACGAAGGCCTCCTCGCCATCCTTGCCGACCACGAACGTGCCGTTGGTGCTTTGGTCGATGAGCATGAACTTGTTGCGGTTGATCTCCACCCGCGCATGCAGGCGCGAAATCAGATTGCCCTTGACCACCAGATCGTTTTCCTCCGCCCGGCCGATGGTGATGTTGGCCTTGGACTCGCTGACCAGCACCTCTTGACCTTGATAGCGCAGGCGCAGGCGCGAGGACTTGTTGGCTTTTTCACGCTCGCGGGAGGTGATGGCGATGGCCGGCACCATGCTGGTGATGTCCTCGGTCTGCCACAACACTTCGAACAAAGCCACTTCGCTGCTGCGGCCTTTCAAGGTGGCAATATCTATCTGCCGCACCGACGCGCGCCATTCCGGCGACAGCCGCTCCACCATGGTGGCCGTGGTCATGATCTGGCCGGCTTTGGCCTGGCTGGTCATGCGGTTGGCGGTGTGCACGGCGGAGCCGAAAATATCGCGATTCTCCAGCACCACGGCGCCGAAATTCGTGCCGATGCGGATTGCCACTGACTGCTCATCCACCTTCAATTTTGGATGCAGGGCGATCTCTTTCTGCATTTGAGCGGCGGCGTTCAGGGCATCGTCGGCGGTGGTGAAGGTCGACATCACCTCATCGCCCATGGTTTTGATGACGGTGCCGTGACTCTGCTCGGTGGCGTTCTTCATCACCTCGATGCAGATTCCCACCATGTCGCGCGCCCGCAGATCCCCCAACAGCTCATAGAGCTTGGTGCTGCCCACGACGTCGGCGAACAGGATGGCGACTTCGATTTCTTTGCCCATTGCCGCGCCGATTATACTTATTGTGGGCGGCAGCCGCTTAGCCCGTTTTACGCAGCCAAGCCCTGCTGGAGGATGGGAAGCGCGGAAAACAGGGTGTCTGCGTTGGCATCCGGGCGCATCGCCACGTCGGAAAGAAACCGTCGCCAAGCTCGCGCCCCCTCGCGTCCCGCCATCAATCCATGCATGTGCCGGGTGATCGAGTGCAGGCGCATGCCACGCTGCGCGCAGGCTCTGGCATAGGGCACCATGCGCTCCAAGATCTGCCAGGGTTCGGGGACGACCCAGGTCGGATCCATGACGCGCCGCTCCAGTTCGGCCAACAGCGCCGGCCGATGATAGACCGCGCGGCCCAGCATCGCGCCATCGAGCCCTTGATCGAGTTGCGCCGCCACCGTCTGCGCATCCGCCAAACCGCCATTGATCAGTACGGTCAGTTCGGGACGCTCACGTTTCAGCCGATGCACGTAATCGAATTTCAACGGCGGAATCTCCCGATTCTGCTTCGGCGACAGACCGGCCAGAATCGCGGCGCGCGCGTGCACGACCAGCGCATCCACCCCCACCGCCGCCACCTTGTCGACGAAGCCGCTGAAAAATTCGTAGTCATCGCGATCATCGATGCCGATGCGGCACTTCACCGTCACCGGCAGCTGGGTGGCATCGCGCAGGCTGGCCACGCACTGCGCCACCAGCGCAGGCTTGAGCATCAGACAAGCACCGAAGGATCCGTTCTTCACCCGATCGCTCGGACAACCGACGTTCAAGTTGATTTCCGCATAGCCCGCGGCGGCGCCGAGCTTGGCGGCTTGCGCCAGTTCCTTGGGATCGCACCCACCCAACTGCAGCGCCACGGGATGCTCAGCCGCGTTGTGGTCCAGCAGCTGGCGCACATTGCCGCGCACGATGGCGGCCGCGACGATCATCTCGGTGTAGAGCAAGGCGTGCGGCGAATACAGGCGATGCAGGTACCGGCAGTGGCTGTCGGTCCAGTCCATCATCGGAGCCACGCAGATTCGGCGGTCTAAGCCATTCATCTTCCTAGTATAAATGCGAATGAGAGGGCTCGCGCTATCAATTGGCCGCGCTATCGAACTTTAATGGCCCCGTGAACGCGCTTGCTCCTCTCCGAAGTGCCGCACTGGCGGCGGCGGCGGCGGATAGCGGCCCATCTTGGAATTCCAATAGGCCCAGGAACGCGGATCGATGATGCCAGCGGGCGCCCGGTCCAGCGCTTCGCGGAAGTCCTCGTCCGAGACATGCTCGCGAATCAGCTTCATATCCTCGTGCCGCGCGTAGGTCATTGCATAGGCCATGATCGGACCGGATCCGCAAGTGCCCGCTCCGGTGCTTCGAACCAGATGATGCGTGGCGCGACATCCAACATCTGCGGTGTAAGAGGAATACGTTTCATAACTCGCAGACGCGATCATCATCAATTTGCCGGATCACTTCGCCATTCGGTCCGAAAGACTCGAAACCGGTTGCAGTGCCGAATAACTATTTCAGTTGACCCCGTGTCGGTCGACCGGTCAAGCGACGAATCGCCCCTGAATCGCGAGATATGCGACGTTCTAACGTGAAACGAACGCCCGCTCGATCACATAGTCGCCCGGCTCGCCCACATGCGGTGAAATCTCGAAACCGCGCGCATCGAGCAGCACCGACAGATCGGCCAGCATGGCCGGGCTGCCGCAAATCATGATGCGATCGGTGGCCGGGCTCAACGGCGGCATGCCGGTATCGACGAACAGTTTGCCGCTCTCGATCAGCGAAGTGATCCGCCCCTGATAGCGGAAACGTTCGCGCGTGACCGTGGGGAAGTAAATCAGCTGATTTCGCACCAGCTCGCCCAGGTACTCATGGTGGGTGAGCTCCCATTCGATGTAGTCACGGTAGGCCAGTTCGCTGCGATAACGCACGCCGTGCACCAGGACGACTTTCTCGAAGCGTTCATAGGTCTGCGGGTCTTTGATGATGCTCATGAAAGGCGCCAGCCCGGTACCCGAACTGAGCAGATACAGGCGCTTTCCCGGCCTCAAATCGTGCAACAGCAAAGTGCCGGTGGGCTTGCGGCTGACCAACACCTCATCGCCCGGCTTGATGTTCTGCAGCCGCGAGGTCAGCGGGCCGTCGGACACCTTGATGCTCAGGAATTCCAGGTGCTCTTCATGATTGGCGCTGGCAATGCTGTAGGCACGCATCAACGGTTTACCGTCGATTTGCAAACCCAGCATGATGAAATGCCCGTTCTCGAAGCGCAGCGCCTGATCACGGGTGGTGGTGAAACTGAACACCGTGTTGTTCCAGTGATGAACGGTCAGAACGCGTTCTGTGCTGATCGCGGCCATGGAGTCGCTCTAGAAACCGAGCGTCAGCTGCGATTCGTCGACCGGCGGGGGCGTGAACAGGGCCGTCGAGAGTCGATGGCGATTCTCTGCATCGTCGAGTCCAAGCCTGCGTTTGGCAAGGTCGAAGCGCGTGCGCAGCAATTCGGCATAGGCGCCGGTGCCGCGCATGCGCACCCCGAATCGCGAGTCGTAGTCTTTGCCGCCTCGGGCTTGGTTGATCAATGACATCACGTGCTTGGCTCGGTCCGGATAATGCTCCGCCAGCCATTCGCGGAACAAATCTTTGATTTCGTAAGGCAGTCGCAGCAGCACGTATCCCGCGGAACTCGCGCCGGCGTCTTTGGCGGCCGCCAGTATAGCTTCCATTTCGTGATCCGTAATGGCCGGTATCACGGGAGCGACCAAAACGCCCACCGGCACGCCGGCCCGGGCCAGCGCTTCGATCACCCGCAATCGAGCCTGCGGCGAGGCCGTGCGCGGCTCCAGGGTGCGCTTGATATCGTTTTCCAGCGAGGTCACGCTCACCATCACCGAAATCAGGCCGTCGCGCGCCAAATCCGTGAGCAGATCGAGATCGCGGACCACCAAAGCACTCTTGGTGACGATGGTGACCGGGTGCCGCGTGCGTGCCAGTACTTTGAGTATGCCGCGGGTCACTTCGAGCTTTTTCTCCAACGGCTGATAGCCGTCGGTGTTTATCCCCAGAGCAATGGGCTTGCAGACATAGCCCCGCTTGCCGAGCTCCTTCTCCAGCAGTTCGACCGCATCCGCTTTGTAGAACAGCTTGGTTTCGAAGTCCAGGCCCGGCGACAGGTCCAGATAGGCATGCGTCGGGCGTGCAAAACAGTAAACGCAACCGTGCGCGCAGCCGCGATATGGATTGATCGACCGATCGAAGCCGACGTCGGGCGAATCGTTGGTGGTGATCACGCTGCGCGCCCTGTCGGGCAGCACCGTCTCCTTCACGCTCTCCGGCACTTCCTCCACATACCAACCGTCATCGACACTCGCGCGCGTGGTCGAATCGAAGCGTCCCGCCGGATTCGACAGAGCGCCGCGGCTCTTGAAGTTTTTCGAACCAATGAAGCTGCGTGACATATATGAATATTACGCTTGCGCCTGACGCCGGTAAATCCAGTAGTCGGCAGCCCCGCGCACTGTATGCGGACGCAGATGAACCCGACATGGTTAGCTCCTGCTGATGATGGAACTGCGTCGCTACGAACCGCGCACCCTCGCTAATGGATTGAAGCTGATAGGCGATACGCGCAGCGAAGCGCGGATCGTCGTACCTTCACTCGAAGTGCTGTCGATTTTCAATTCAGCCCCGATAATATGAGCCTGTTCGCGAAGACCCACCAAACCGTAATGACCCGGCTGAGCGCGCTGTGGATCGAATCCAATCCCGTTATCCTTTATGCATAATTCAAGCGTCTCTTGGTTCATCAGCTCCAATCGAATGCTGACCTCCGTGGCGCGCGCATGACGCTCGACATTGCGCAAGATCTCCTGCGCCATGCGCAGCAGCGTCTCCGCCCTGTCATCTCCGAATCCCGCCGCATCGACGTCCGCAATAAATGACCCGGCGATTCCCGTAGAGTTGGTGAACCGTTCGAAAGCGCTTCGAAGCGCGGGACCCAAACCGGTCTCGCGGACGGCCGAACCGCGCATCTGCGTAATTGCTGCGCGCGCCTCCTCGAGTCCTTCTTGTGCAATTTTCTCAGCTTTGCTCAGCTCCTCGAGTACGGCTGTGGGTTCGCGTGCGTGGAGCCTCTTGAGCAGCCTTATCTCACTCAGGATCGCCATCATGGAATGCGCCAGCGTATCGTGCAAATCCCTGGCAATTCGCAGCCGTTCACGCACCACTGCTCCATAACGCGATTCTTCGGCGAGTCGCTCCACCTCCTGTGTTCTGATCGACACCCGACGCTCCAGCTCATCGCTCAACATCCTCAGCTCGCGACGCTCCTGCTCGAGGTCATCGAGCAGGTTCGAAAAGGCCGCTCCCAATTGCGCAACCTCGTCGCTGCCATCCGGAATGTCGATTCTCGAGCCGGTACGGCCCCTCGATGTGACGGACAGCGTCAGGTTTCTAAGTCTTCTGGTGAGCTGCCCGGCGCCCAATGCGCCGATCAGTGCGGTCGCCGCGCCAAGACCCAGCGATATCCAAAGAATTCTGGCGGCTACCGCGTCCCCACGCTGATTGACGCGCGATTCGGGTTCGCTCACAAGAACCTTGAGCCCCAATGGCCCCAAGTTTTCTCCCGTCAGCGATGATTGCGACACCAGCACCGTCCGGCCATCGGGTAGGCGCTGAAACTGGGGGGAATCTTCGATTTCGGAGGCAGCGGCACCGGTGGACTTCAGGATGGATGCGATCTGCAGTCTTCCCTCGATCGGTATTCCGGGCCATGCGCGGTTGCGCGCATCAGGGGGCCCAACCACCACCATTCCCGCGCGGTCAATAACGTAGGCCTGCGTCGCTTCTTTCAAATCCGATTCATCGGTGAGGCGCTGAATGTGGCTCGGGGCGCGATCCCAGCTAAGATGTGCAGCGATCACGCCCAGAGTCTCACCGGAGGCGCCCGTGAGCGGCATCGCGATAGCACCGAGTACCGCCGAATGATTCGGATGTGCCACGGTCACAGCGGGGTCATCGATGACACCGATCCAAATCCCGCGCCTGCCTCCTGTGAACCATGGTGCGCCATCGGCTCGTGCTTCG
>CAZZWM010000134.1:0-10877 GCA_964657945.1 uncultured Steroidobacteraceae bacterium | reverse complement strand
GCGACCTCGGTGAGTACGGCGAGCTCCTGCGGGATGAGCAGGCGACGCTGGTAGAAGTCGGCGAGCTGGAGGTTGGCGTTGGTGGGGTCTTGTGAGTGCGCGACGAAGAGCTTCCAGTCGGCTTCGGCGGCGGCGAACCGGCCGAACCGGCCGATATGGAAATCGTGCAGCCGCTGCCCTCCATGCGGGCGAGGCCGAAACCCGCGATTGCGGTCGAACGCCCGATGGCCACCGTTCCGCCGGCTGTGCCTCGCAATCCATTCTCCCCGGGCCGCGCCATTTCATGGATCGCCGCCATGTTGGCGTTTGCCGGGATCGTCTGGTTCTTCACGGAATACGGCGCCGGCGGCAAGCCGGTAGCGGCTGGATTGGAAGCCGGCAGCGTCCCGGGTTCGGTGATCCACGATTGCCCCACCTGTCCTGCCATGACGGTGTTGCCTGCGGGTCGCTTCAAGCAGGGCGCCACGGCAGCAGAGAGTTCCGGCCCCTTCGACAAGCCGCTGCATTGGGTGGCGATTGCGCATCCATTTGCCGTGTCTACGAATACAGTGACATTGGACGAGTTCCAGGCATTCGTGACCGCCACGGCCCGGGACCTACAAGGGTGCGATACTTACGATGGTGCCTGGAAGCACGTGACGACGGCGAATTGGAAAAACCCCGGCTTTGCGCAAAGCGGGTCGCATCCGGTGACCTGTGTGTCGTGGAACGATGCCCAGGCTTACGCCGCCTGGATCTCGTCCAAAGCCGGTCATCGCTATCGATTGCCCACCGCTTCCGAATGGGAATATGCGGCGCGCGCCGGGGAGGAAACTGCAGCGCCCTGGTCTGCCACCGCCGCCACGGCTTGTTCGAGCGCCAACGTCGCCGATCAAAGCGCAGCCCAGCAGTATCCGGGTTGGTCGGTATTCGGTTGCAGCGATGGATGGGTGAACACTGCGCCGGTGGGCACATTCAAGGCCAATGCGTTCGGCCTGAACGACATGTTGGGCAATGTGTTTCAATGGACCCAGGATTGTTGGAACGCGGATTACAGCGGCGCGCCGGTGGATGGGTCGGCTCGACTCGACGGCAATTGCGCCGAGCGCGAGTTGCGCGGCGGGTCGTGGTTCAGCGCACCCGGCTATGTGCGCACCAGCTATCGGAATCATTTCGCTGCGGACTACCGCACCAGCACCGTCGGCATTCGACTGGTCCGGGAGATGGAATGAGGTGGCGTCATTGGTCGGCATTCGCCACCTTGCTGGTGATCGGTACTGCTTGGTCGGCCGATTCGAGTTCCGCGCCCCTGCAACAGGATACGGCGCGCTGTCAGGCCGGAAATCTCGATGCTTGTTATGACGCGATCCGCTGGAATCCGCGCGACCCTGCTCTGTTGGTCGGATTGGGCGATGGATTGGCTCGGGCAGGCCGGCCGGTGGATGCGCTGCGCAACTATCGCCGAGCTGCCGGCGTGTCGCCAAGTTTCCCCGGACTGACTGCAAAAATAAATCTGGTCGAAGCGCGCATGAGCGCGCGCCGCGCGCCGCAGCGAAGTCCGGCGTCGAGTGCAGCCAATAACAAGCCGGCCACCAGGCAATTTTCCAATGCCGAGCCTGACAGCCAGTCGCACTAGCGTCTCGGGGGTCAATGCACCCGGTGTCCGGTTTGCTGCTGAACGTGCCCCTGCATGTCATCGAATGTGGCATGAATGCTGTTGCCGTCGCCGTCCAGTGACCAGCGGCGCTTTTGCGCCACTTTGCCGTCTTTCAGGTCGGACTCTTCAAGTGTCTTGGCGTCGACGAGCTTGATGGACACCGAGTCGAATCGCGGGTTGCCGGTGTAGGGTGCGCTGGTGCCGTCGAGCTTGGCTGCGTACGCACCGCCCATCTGGTCGGTCATGACGAGCTTGCCGTCGGTGAATCTGAACGTGGTGTCCTCGGCGTGATTGGTCACGTCGGTGTCGATCAATTGCCAGACCCCGGACACCGGATGTGACCCTGGCGCGCCATCGCCCACGCGGCGGTAGCGGCTCGTGACCTCAATGGGTTTCGGAGCCACACTGGTGAGGGTGGTCTTCTCGGATTTCGTGGTGCCATCCGGAGACACCGTGATGATGATCTCGCCCACTTGCGAGCCGTTCTTCTTGGCAACGCCTTTGACCGTGTGAGGATCGAGGGCGCTGATGCTCATACTGTCGTAAATCGGATTCTCCGGCACCGCCTGATCGTGCCCATCCGCTTTGATCTTATAGGGTGGATTGCACCCCGTGCAGTCATAGACGCCGCCGAGCAGCTGCACGGACTCGGGTTTGCTGCCGGGGCCGGGCAGCTGCCGCTCGGGGCGCCAGGTCCCTTCGAAGGCGCTTGGCGATGCGGCGGGCACCGGCGTGAACGCCAAGGTCATGAGAACAGTGAAAGCCGCGCGCATGGAGTCTCGCAGGAAATTGATTACCGATGTAACCGAAATGGTGCACGATTCGCGGCATCTCTGCCATGGGGAAGCCTAAATAGGATAGGGTTTTGCTCCATGAAAATAATTCTGTCCATGATAGTTGCTTCCATCGTGGCTTCCTCGTGGAACGCAGACGCACAGGCGGCGATCCAGCCCAGCGAGTGGCACACGGCGCGAATTCATGGTCACCCTATTCACTACGCGTCCAGCGGCAGTGGCCCGACGATGCTGCTGCTGCATGGCGGCGGCGATTCCGGGGAACATTCCTTCGAGCGCCAGCTCGATGTGTTCGCTGCGCACCATCGAATCGTGGCGCCCGACCAGGTCGGGCAGGGGCGCACGCCGGATGTACCCGGGCCCTTGAGCTATACGGCCATGATGGAGGACACGGCGGCATTGCTCGCCAAGTTGAAGCTCAAGCACGTGGACGTGGTGGGATTCAGCGATGGCGGCATTCTGGCGCTCATGCTCTCCATCCGTCATCCCGAGCTCGTGCGCCGCGTCGTGGTGAGCGGCGTGAACATCGCACCCGAAGGATTGAACCCGGAAGACCTCGACGACCTGCGGGCCAACCAAATTCCGAAGCCGAAAACCATCGATGAGAAGCTGGCAAAGTTGTGGTTGACTTCACCCACCGACAGCGAACTGAACTTGAAGTTGCTGGGCCAGATCACCCAGCCGACCTTGGTGATCTCGGGCGATCGGGATGCGATCACACTGGAGCACACACTGACCATTTTTCACGCGCTTCCCAACGCGGAATTGTGCGTGTTGCCGGGCACCGATCACGCGACCTTTTCGGGCAGATCGGATTGGCTGAATCCCATCATCAATGCATTCCTGGAGAGAGACTAGGGCGAATGCATCGCAGGATTTTGCTCAGATGTCCTTGGCGCTGTCGCCTCCGGTGACCTCGTATTCCGCCCCCGTAACCATTGCAGCCGCATCCGAGGCGAGAAACACCGCAGCTGGCGAAATGTCATCCGGCTGCAGCCAGCCGACGTTCAACGGAACGGTCGGTGCGCGGGAATCCCAGGCCTGTTGGGGCGTGGGATGGTCAGGAGGCTTTTGTCCGTTCTCAGCCATGCTCTCGCTCAGGCGCTTGTCGTAGCGGGTGAGTGCGGTATCGACCAATCCGGGGATCAAGGCATTCACGGTGATGTTGTAGCGGCCCAGTTCCAGCGCCGCAGACTTCATCAATCCCAAGATACCCCATTTAGAGGCCGAGTAGCTCGATGCATCCTTGGTGCCATGCTTGCCCTGCATGGATGACAGCACGATGATGCGACCGTGTTTTCGAGCCACCATTTTCGGTGCAAAGGCGCGGATGGTATTGGCGGTGCCGTTCAGATTGTTGTCGATGACGTCCAACCAGTCCGAGTCTTCCATATCAAGCAGCGGCTTCCACCGCTGAATGGCCGCATCGGCGACCACGATGTCGATTTTTCCATAGACCGCATCTACATGATCGGCGGCGGACCGAAGCTCGCCGATCTTGCGAATGTCCAATTTAATCGCTTCGCTGCGCCGGCCATAGGCTTTGACTTGCCTCACCGTTTCGGCGAGGTCTTCGGCGGTTGCAGGCTTGGCATCTGAAGCGTTGCTGACGAAGCCGGCGAGGTCAACGACCACCACATCGGCCCCATTCGCGGCGAACTCAACCGCGATCGCGCGGCCGATGCCGCGTGCAGCGCCGGTCACCACCGCCACCCTGTCCTTCAGCATTGAACCACGCCCGGGCAACACCGGCCCCGCGCTGCGTTCCGGCGGCGGCTCCGGCACTTGTTGTCCATTCAATAACCTGGGGTCGGTGTCCGTGCGCCGTTGTGCAATGGCAGCGGTTCCGGCAAGCGACAGGGCAGTGGCAAAGCCGCCGCCTATCAGCTGCCGCCGAATGGAATCATGGCTGTCCAAGCACTCGCCGGGGGAGTTGCGTGTCATAGGAAGAGGGCCTCCATTAGTTTCCGGTGCTGGCCGCGGCGCATTTGCCAGCGTTCCTATCGCACCAGTTCTAAACTTACCGATTCGACAGGCGGCCCCATAACTCCCGCTACGCGTAAGTCCGGGTAGGTTGGGACCGACAGCGGGCAAGGAGCTTCAGCGTGAGGCGGACTTTTCCGCCGCTGCCGGGTCCGCTCGAGCGGCTGCTTCCCAACCGCCGCCCAAGGCCTTGTACAGCTTTACCAAATCCGTGTTTTGCGTGAGCTGCGCCTGCGCCAGCTGTTGCTTGGCTTGCACGGTCTGCAGCTGCACCGTGAGCACGCTGATGTACGTCGCCAGGCCGTGGTTGTAGGAATCGAGATCGACATCCAGTGCGCGCTGGTTGGCGTTCACGGAGTCCTGCAGGGCGGCGGTGCGCAGCGCGTCCTGGTGCAGGCTGGTAAGACCGTCCTCGACTTCTTGCAGCGCGGTAAGCACCGACTTGCGATAGCTGAGCGCGGCTTCGGCTGCCTGGGCGCGCGACAGTTTGACGTTGGCATCGAGCGCACCGCCGTGAAACAGGGGAATCGAGACGGTGGGACCGAAGGTATAGAACTTGCTGTCCCACTGGAACAAGTAGCCCGGGCTCAAATTACGCAGCCCCAGGGTGCCGCTGAGCGTGACGTCGGGGAAGAACTCGGCAACGGCGACGCCGATCTGTGCGGTCGCCGCATGCAGCGCCGCTTCGGAGGCACGGATGTCGGGCCGGCGTCGAGCCAGTGTCGAGGGCAGACCCACGGGGATCACGCCGGGCACGGCAGGCAGGGTGCCGGTGTCTGCGAACTCCGCGTCCAGCGCCTCGGGATTCTGCCCCGTAAGTACCGCCAGCGCATGCTTGGAAGTGGCGACCGATTGTTCGTAAGGCGGCAGCGAGGATTGCAGATTCGCCAACTGCGCCTGCGCGGTGGCGACATCCGCTTCGCCGGCCAGGCCGTGCTGCTGCCGATTGCGGGTGAGATCGACGACGTCGCGCTGCGCGGCGATTTGATCGGCGGTGATTTGACGCAGCACTTGCGCGGCGCGCAGCTGAAAATAAGTCTGCGCGACTTCTGCCTGCAGGGATATGAGGACATCGTTGCGCGATTCCACGGCATTCAGGGCTTGAGCATCGGCGGCTTCCACCGAGCGACGCACCTTGCCGAACAGGTCGAGCTCCCAGGACGCGTCGAAACCGAGCTGATAGAGGTTGACGGGTTTCTCGAGCTGCGAAATCAATCCGCCTGCCGCAGGCGAACTCGTGTCGATGTGCTGCGATTTGACGATGCCCGCCAGGCCGAGTTCCTCGCGGTTGTAGCTTGCGCTGGCGTTCAGAGAAGGCAGCCCCTGCGCCCGGGCCGATTGCACTTGGACGCGCGATTCCACGATGCGCAGGTACGCCGCTTTCAGATCCAAGTTGCCGCCGGCGGCTGTGTCTTCGAGCGCATCCAGTTGCGGGTCGTGGAACTGCTGCCACCAGAAGGAGGACTCGGGTGGCGCATCGGCGGCGCCCTGCAGGGCTGCAGTTGCAGCGCCGGAATACTGGTCGGGCACGGGTTCCTGCGGTGCCTTGAAGTTCGGCCCGACCTTGCAGCCGGCCAGGATCGCGAGGGTGGCGGCGGCAATGGCGCAAAAAAAGCCAATCTTAAGGGTGAAGCGCATCAATGACCTCCCGGCGCGCCGCCGGCCTTCTTCACCGGCGAGAACAAGAAGGTGAAGGGCACGAATAGAAACGCGAGCAAAGCGCTGTACAGGAATACGTCCATGTAAGCCAGCAGGCCGGCTTGCGCAATCAGGGTCTGATAGGTGCGGCCGAGCGCGGTTTGGGTGGCATCGCCGGCCGCGACACCGAAACTTTGGATGCTGTGCGACAGCTGCGCAATGGTGTTGCGGAAGGCGTCGCTGGACTGACTCAAATGAGGCTGCAGGTAGGCCATGTGCGTTTGGGTGCGCGAGGTCACGAGCGCGGTGCAGATCGAGATGCCGACCGAACCGGATACATTGCGGAACATGGTGAAAAGGGCGGCGGCGTCGCCCTGCATGCGCTGTGGGATGGTTTGATAGGCCAGCACGCTGATCGGTACGAACAGCAGCGCCAAGGGCGCGGCTTGCGCCGCACGCATCCATACCAGATGCCAGAAATCTATATCCGCCGCGACGTTGCGTGAGTAGAGCAATCCGCAGCCCATCAAGAAAAATCCCATGCCCAGCACGTGCCGGGTCTGCACGTGAGGCATGATCAGGGTCACGAAAGGAATCAAGAAAATGATCACCAGTGCCCCAGGACTCAATACCAGTCCCGCGAGAGTGGCGGTGTAGCCCAAGTGTTGCTGCGCCAGCTGCGGAATCAGGATGGCGCTGCCATACAGAATCATGGCGAAACAGCCGATGCCGCAGCAGCCCAGGGCGAAGTTGCGGTCCTTGAGCACCCGGATATCGACCACCGGTTTGGCGGCATATAGCAGCCAGCCGACCGTGATTGCACCGCCCGCAGCCGCGATCATGGCGCAGGCGCGGATCGAGTTGGATGAGAACCAGTCGGCGTCCTCGCCGCGATCCAACATGATTTGGAAGGCGGCAAAGGTGATGGTGATCAGGCTGATGCCGATGTAGTCGATCGACACGTTGCTTTGCTTTTTCACCCAGGGCGGATCCTGCACCAAACTCATGACGGCAAAGGCGGTGAGCAGGCCCACCGGCACGTTGATATAGAACACCCAGCGCCAGCTGAAGCTGTCGGTAATGTAACCGCCCACCGTTGGGCCAAGGACGGGCGCGACCACGGTGGCAATGGCGGTGAGGGCGAACGCCCGGCCGCGCTGTGATGGGGGAAAGGTGTCGAGAATGATGGATTGCTGGTTGGGCTGGAGGCCGCCGCCGAAGAAGCCTTGCGCGACGCGAAACACAATCAGCTGGCCGAGATTTTCGGAGATGCCGCAAAGAAAGGAACAGACCGTGAAGGCCAGAATGCAAATCACGAAGTAGCGTTTGCGTCCGAACAGCCGGCCGAAGAAGGCCGAAATGGGCAGCACGATACTGTTGGCGACCAGATAAGAGGTCAGCGCCCATGTTGCTTGGTCATAACTGGCCGACAGACTGCCGGCGATGTGAGGCAGCGCGACGTTGACGATAGTGGTGTCCAGCACCTCCATGAACGCGGCCATGGTGACGGCCACGGCAATCAGCCATGGATTGCCTGCGGGTTTCCAGTCGGAATCTGTCTTCGGAGCGGCCGCTTCAGTCACTGAAATGCACCACCGGTGATACGGACAGCCCGATGGGCAACGGACGGTTCGGATCGAGACCGCGGTCGATGACGATCTTCACCGGTACGCGCTGCACGATCTTTACGAAGTTGCCGGTGGCATTTTCGGCAGGGAAGGCGGAGAAGCGCGAGCCGCTGCCGTACTGAATGCTTTGCACGTGACCTTCGAGCTTGAAGCCGGAGTAGGCGTCGACGGCAATGTCGACCTTGTCGCCGGTACGCATGCGGCCGATTTGAGATTCCTTGTAATTCGCCGTAATCCATACATCGGGGGTGACCAACAGGAACATGACCTGACCGGCGGTGAGATAGCTGCCCAATTGCACGCTGCGCTGGGTGACGAAGCCGTCGGATGGGGCACGGATTTCGGTATAGCTGAGATTGAGCGTGGCCTGATCGAGCTGGGCTTGTGCGGTTTGCACCGAGGCCTGTCGTTCTTCCACGGTACTGATGGCGGACTGCACCTGCTCGGGCACCAGCTTGGCGATGGCGACCTGTGCTTCAGCGCTTTTCAAATTGGCCGCGGCGCTGCGTTGCTGGCTGGTGGACGAATCGATGCTTTCCTGGGTGGTGGCGCGCTTGTCGACTTCGTGTTGGCGGTCGTACGAGGCCTGCGCCAATGCGGCAGCCGCGGCGGCGGCTTGTTGCTGGGCGCGGGCAGATTCCAGCTGCGCGGGGAATTGCACCCGCGCGATCCGCAACGCGTTCTGCGCCGAATCCAGCTGCGCCTTGGCCAGTGCCAGCTGCGCCTGAGCCTGGGACTGTGCGGTGAGATAATCGCGTTGGTCGATCTGCAGCAACAGATCGCCTTTGCGCACGTGGGTGTTGTCATCGATGTTGAGCGCGGTGACGTAACCCGACACCTTCGGCACCATGGAAACGGTGTTGCCGTCGGTGTACGCGTCGTCGGTGGAGACTTCGTTGCGGTGCGCGAACCAGACAAAGAAGCCGATGACGGCCAGAACCACGATGATGATGGCAATGATGATCAGCGGCTTCTTGCTGCGCGGCTTTTGCTCGGCCTGCTCGCCGTCCTTGGCGTCCTTAGCGGCGTTTTTGTCGTCGTCGCCGCCATGTTGCGAGTTCTTGTTGGAATCGTCTGAATCTGCCATTGCAACCTCGTGAACGCGACCGGTGTGCGCAGCGCGCACAACAAATGTTATTTACCTTCCTGGGTTGACCGCGGTCAAGCCTTTGGGCTTAAATAAAATCAGGTTTTAAAGCACGTGTTTGAAAAACTTGCAAAAAACGGAAACCAACAAAGCTGCCGATCGAACCCGCAAGCGTTTGCTGGCGGCATCCAGCGAGATATTCGCGAAGGTGGGGTATCAGGCTGCAACCACGCGGCAGATCTGCCTCAAGGCGCGGGCCAATGCGGCCGCGGTCAACTATCACTTCGGCGACAAGCTGGGACTTTATACGGCGGTGCTGAAGTCCTATATTCAACTCGAAGAAAAGCGCGTCTTGCAGCATGCGCTGTTGGCGATGCCTCCGGAGGATGCCTTGGCGGACTTCATCTCGATGATGTTCGAAACCCTCGCGGGGGAGGAGACCAAAGACACCTATACGCGCCTCATGGCGCATGAGTTGTTGCAGCCGACGCCGCGCCTGGCGCTGGTGGTGGAGCGTATCATCCGCCCGCGGGCTCTTCTGCTATGCGAGATCGTGGCGCGACTGAGCGGGCAGCGGGCGGGTTCGCGCCGGACGCGGATGTGCGTGCACAGCGTGATCGGACAGATAGTCCACTACATGCATGCCCGACCGGTCATCAAACTGCTGTGGACGGATTGGCGGTTGAATCCGGAGTCGCGGCACGCCATCGCGGCGCATATCACGGTCTTTTCGCTCGCGGCACTCAAGGGTCGTCGACGGCCGCCTCGCCCCTAGCCGTGCCGCACGGTCGGTGCGTCGGGGATATTGGGGTCGGTCTGTTCCGCGGACGGCCCCTCGCGCGCGTCGAACCATGCGGCATAGGGCGTGTTTTCGGCGAGAAGCCGGTTGTAGTCCGGCGCCCCATCACTCCACCAGGGATCGCCGCGTTCACCCAGCGCGCGCTTGAGGCTGTCGACCTCCACGCGCGCGGCGATACGCTGCTCGGGAGTCGTGGCAGCGCGCACGGCGCGGCGCGCCGTCATCAAGGCTTTCACCAGATTTTGATGGACCTCGGGATCCAACCACGGATTGCTCAGGCGCCACAGCCGTCCGCGCACCACAAAGTAGCGGCGGTCAGGCGTTGGAGTGTAGTCAGGGCGCCCATGTTTCATTGTTCGAGACTAAGCGCGTCGGGCGCGCATCCGCGTCAGTGCACCGCACGCCTTCTTGTCGGAAAATGGCCAGAAGGTGCAGTTCAGGCTGAATTGGCGGCCGGGGACAGCGCCATGGATCGAGTGGCGCGCCAGGCTGAGTCCCCCAGGACTAGCTCGCGTTGTTTAGTGCGCACCGCCTCAGTGGTCATCCACGCCATCATCAACCGCGGGATGACCCCATACGGCAATCCGATCTTGCTCGGCGCCAGCATCACAAGGGTGAACGCGCCGTTACAGCGCTCGAATTCGTTCCCATCGGGTTTGCTATGCGGCAGCGTTGCCTGCACGCGCGCACGCGCCATATAGCCCAAAGCGCTGGCCTCCTTTGCGTCCTGGGCCTCGATGGCCAGGGCGTCGGTGATCAGCCGATCGAGATTGGCGCGTTTCACAGATTTAAGGTTTTCTTTATTTCTGCATTTGCGCGAAATGGCGGCCTAGGCGCCCTGCCCGTGCTCGATTTCAGCGATGCGGAGCTCCAGTAGCCGGCGCAACTCATCGGCCATTTTCAGGCCGTGCTGGGCGCAAACGGTTTTAAACCGCGTGTGCTGAGTCGCCTCTAAGTCAATGGTTAACCGCTTCATCGGCACCGCAGCAGGCGGCGACACCACGACGGCACGTTCATTGACCCACTGATCAGCCGCCGGCGACGGCGTGGCCGGGCGCGCGGCGAAGTTCACTTTCTTGCTCATGCAGTTTCACCAATTCACGAACTAAGGAAATCACTTCCCGAGCGGCAGTGCCGTCGGGATCCGTATCAAGCACTGTCTGACCACTGGCCACGGCCACGGCCACGGCCTCGGCAAAGCCAACTCGTTGGGAGATGTCGGTATCCAGAATGGGTACCTCGAGGCTAGCTAAGGCTTCTCGAACATCTCGCCCAATCGCTGTATTTACGATTTACGATTAATCGCAATTAC
>CAZZWM010000133.1:0-11077 GCA_964657945.1 uncultured Steroidobacteraceae bacterium | reverse complement strand
TCATGTTGTATTCCGCGAGGATTTGACCATCCAAGCTGAGCATCAGGCGTGCCATGCAGACTCCATATCGCTAGCCGAACCATCCCAAGATTTTGTCAAATATACGCCGGTGAGCCGGGAACGGCTCTTCGACGTGCGCCATAATCACAGAGACATTATCCCGGCCGCCGTTATCGTTAGACAGCTGTATCAACTGCTTAGCAACCGTATCAAGATTAGCACTAAAGGTACTGATTGTTAAGTGAATGTCCTCATCTTCGATCATGTCAGATAGGCCGTCCGAACACAGAACGTAGTAGTCACTTTTCTGCGCCGGCTGCTCGTGGATCTCCACTTCCACATTCTGCTCTACCCCGAGCGCCCGTGTAACATAATTCTTGTTCGTGGCACGCTGCGCTTCCTGCTGCGAGTAGAACCCCCGGTCCACCAACTCTTGCAAAAGCGAATGGTCCAGGGTCATCTGCTCGAAGCGGTTGTCGCGCAACCGGTAGAGCCGCGAATCTCCGACGTGAGCGATCGATACCTTGTTATCGTGGAACAAGCACGCCACCACTGTTGTGCCCATTCCCTCACATTGGGGTTGGGTCTTCGAGGTGTGGTAGATGATTTTGTTGGCTCTGTGAATCGCATCACGCAGGATGATGCTGGGCCGGGTCAGTCCCGTTTCAGGGTCGCGCACCGTCAGGTCTTCACGCACGAAGGCGTCGCGAACCAGATTGATGATGGTCTTCACGGCGATGCCGCTGGCCACTTCGCCGGCGTTGTAGCCGCCCATGCCATCGGCCAGCACGAACAAGCCGATATCGGCTTCGCTGCCTATCATGTCCTCATTGTGTTCGCGCACCTTGCCGGTGTCGGTCAGTGCGACGCTGGTGATTTTCCCCTTCAAACTCATCGTTTTACACTCATGGCGATCCGCTCGGTATCCGCTGCCGACAGTCGTCCAAGGCGGCGGCCATTTGAGCACCCGAGTCGTAGCGGTCTTCCGGGCTCTTTGCCAACGCTCGATCGATCACTTTTTCCACGCACTCGGGCAGGTCGGGCCGGAATGCCCGAAGCGGGGGATGCGGCGCCTCGGCGATCTGTTGCATCAGGCCGGTCATCGAATCTGCGGTGAAAGGAAGCTGGCCGGTCAACAATTGAAATAGGCTAACACCCAAGGAAAACAAGTCCGAGTGACCTGTCACAGTTCGTCCCTCGAGCTGTTCGGGCGACATGAACGACGGCGTGCCGAGCACGATCCCGGTCCGCGTCTGACCCGCGCCGGACAGGCGTGCGATGCCGAAATCGGTGATTTTCAACACGTCGGTGCCGGGATCGTACATCAGGTTGGCGGGCTTGATATCACGATGCACCACCTGCTGCTTGTGCGCGAAGCCCAGTGCATCCGCGGTGCGGCCTATGATCTCCAGCACCTTGCGCGGCTCGAGCAGATTGTTGGACTTTGCGTAGTCGCTCAAATGGCGGCCCTTCAAATATTCCATTGCGATATAGGCCAGTCCGCGCTCCTCGCCCACATCGTAGATGGTGACGATGTTGGGGTGGTTGAGGCGGCCCGCGGTTTCCGCCTCGCGAAAAAAACGTGAGCGCGCTTCCAGCAATTCGGCGTCGCTGAATTCTGCCGCCAACGGAATCGCCTTGATGGCCACCATGCGATTGATCGCGGTATCGCGACCCAGGTACACGATGCCCATCGCGCCGCGCCCGATCTCGCGCTCCAAATGATAGCGGCCGAGCTTATCGTTGTCCGGCGAAGTCGCGGGCGCAATGCCGGTTCGCTCCAACGGCGCCGGCGCCTTGGTGGCGGCGCTCGCAACTCCTACGGGCTCCGAGATCGATGCCGCTGCGGGGCGCGCAGCGGCCGCCGCAACCGCGGCTTTGGGTTTTGTGCGTTCGGTATCCATGAGCCTTTTCAACTTTGCAGACACATCCTTGTAGGTGTTGTCGATGCGCGCCAAATGGCGGTAGACGGCGGTGGCCTGCGGCACGCGGCCACGCGACTCCAATTGATTGCCGAGCGTGTACAGATCGCCCAACACCGAGGCGCTGGGTTTGCGGCCTTTGAGTTCGGCGAAGCGCTGTTCGAAATTGTCCAGCAGGCGAGCGGTATCGGTGCCGACCGCGGACTGAATCCGAGGTTTCGTGTCGGCGCGATTGTCTGCAACGCGCCGCGACCATAGTGCCCAACCAGCGCCGCCCAGCAGCAGCACCGCACCGGGCAACCACAGCCAAGTGTAGGAATTCTCTGGAGTTCTGAGCACCAGGGAAGCAGCCAGCACACTTAAGCCCAGAATCGCAGCAATCAATCCGACTTTGCGCATGCAATAGACATAATCTGATCTACGAAGCGGGGCAGTATAGGTGATCGGGCCGCCATACCGGCAATGCTAAGCTCACAAATCGACCTCACGAGGACCCATGGCGAAGCTGAAAGAGGTGTTTATTTGCCAGAACTGTGCAGCGGCTTCGCCGAAATGGCAGGGGCAATGCACCTCGTGCGGCGAATGGAACACCCTGGTCGCCGAGACCGTCAGCGCCAATCCGCGCAAGGCCACAGTCACTGGCGCCAGGCGCACCGACACCTCGACCTCGCTGGCCGTCGAGGCTGTGAGTGAAACTCCGCGCTTGTCGACGGGCTCTGCCGAGTTGGACCGGGTGCTGGGCGGCGGACTGGTCCCAGGATCGGTGACACTGATCGGCGGAGATCCGGGCATCGGAAAATCGACCCTGATGTTGCAGGCGGCAGCGGCGTTGAATGCCGGCGGTCCGGTGCTGTACGCCACGGGCGAAGAGTCGCTGAAGCAGGTCGCGCTGCGCGCGCGACGTCTGGGGTTGGAGGCCGCCACCGCCAGACTCATCACCGAAACTTGTGTCGAGCACGTGGTCGGCGCGGCCGCCGGTTTGGGGGCTATGGTGCTGATCGTCGATTCGATTCAGACCATGCATTCCGAACGCGTCGAGGCAGCGCCCGGCGCCGTGTCGCAATTGCGCGAGAGCACGGCCGAATTGGTGCGGTTCGCGAAGTCCAGCGGCACCGCGGTTTTGCTGGTTGGCCACGTCACCAAGGAAGGCCAGATAGCCGGCCCGCGCGTGCTCGAACACATGGTCGATACCGTGCTGTACTTCGAAAGCGATACCGGAAGTCGTTATCGCGTGCTGCGCTCGGTGAAGAACCGCTTCGGCGCCGCCAATGAAATCGGCGTTTTCGCGATGGTGGAGGCCGGTCTGCGTGAGGTCACGAATCCTTCTGCAATTTTTCTATCCCGTCACGCCGAGCCGGTGCCGGGCAGCGTGATCACCGTGCTGCGCGAGGGCACGCGCTCGCTGCTGATCGAAGTGCAAGTGCTGGCCGATTCGAGCCTGGGCAGCAATCCGCGCCGCGTGGCGGTAGGCATCGATGGCAATCGGCTCACCATGCTGTTGGCGGTGGCGCATCGGCATGCAGGGCTGCGGCTGCATGGGCAAGATGTGTTTGCCAACGTGGTGGGCGGCGTGCGCATGGCTGAAACCGCGGGCGATCTGGCCATCGTCATGGCCGCGCGCTCCAGCCTCGAGAACGCGCCCGTGCCGCAGTCGACCATCGTGTTCGGCGAGTTGGGACTGGCCGGCGAAATCCGGCCGGTGCCCTTCGGCGAGGAGCGGTTGCGCGAAGCCGCGAAGCATGGCTTCAAGTCGGCCATCGTACCGGAGGCGAACGTGCCGCGGCGCCCGCCCGAAGGCATGACGGTGCGCGGCGTGACGCGACTGGGTCAGGCTCTGGATGACGCGCGCGACAACCTGCACAGCTGAACGGGTTACGGCGGGGTGGGCGCAGGCGGGCGGATGCGCACCGTCTTGATGGCGTTGTCGCCGGTTTGCAGGACCTCGAGCATGTAGTCGGCAAGCTTCAAGGTCGTGCCCGGTTCCGGAATGGTCTCGAGGAACTCCACGATCAGGCCGTTCAAAGTTTTCGGTCCATCGGTCGGCAAATTCCAGCGCATCGAACGGTTGAGCGCGCGAATGGTGGCCGAGGCGTTGGCGACGAAGCTGCCGTCGGTTTCGGCGTGCACATCCTTGTGCATCATCGTGGCCGGATCGGTGGTGAACTCGCCGACGATTTCTTCGAGAATGTCCTCGATGGTCACCAAGCCCTGGATGTCGCCGTATTCGTCCACCACGAAGGCCATGCGACGCTTGTTGCGTTGAAAGTTCAGCAACTGCGTGTTGAGCGTGGTCCCCGACGGGATGAAATAAGCGTCTCGAGCGCGCGCAGCCTGGGTCACCGTCTCCACGTCCAACAAGCCGCGCGCGAGTTCATGCACCACCTGCTTCATGTGCAGCACCCCGATGATGCGGTCGATCTCGCCCTGGTACACCGGCAGTCGCGTGTGCTGCACGCCGCGCAGCTGTTCGACGATGCGGTCCCAGTCATCGTCCACGTCGATGCCGACGATTTCATTGCGCGGTACCATGATGTCTTCCACCGTGGCGTTTTCCAGATCGAGGATGCTCACCAGCATCTGTTGGTGGCGCCGGGGGATCATCGCGCCGGCTTCCGCGACCACGGTGCGAAGTTCTTCGCTGCTCAAGGAATTGGCTGCCTGCGTGCGCGACACGCCGAACAGCCGCAGTACGCCGTTGGCCAGCAGATTGGTGGCCCAAACGAACGGGTACAACAACAAAAGCAGCGGCGTATAGATGTAGGCGGCCGGCAACGCCAGGCGTTCCGGATACAAGGCGCCGAAGGTCTTCGGCGCCACTTCGCAAAAGATCAGCAGCACGAAGGCGAGGATGGCCGCGCCGAAGGCCACCAGGAATTCGCCGCCCAGTCGCAGCGCGATGAAACCGGCCAGCATCGGCGCCGCCACGTTCACCAGGGTGCTGAGCAGCAGGATGAGTCCGATCAGCCGGTCCGGATGCGCCAGCAGCGCCTCCGCCAAGCGCGCGCCGCGGCTGCCTTCGCTGGCGGCATGCCGCAGCCGGTAGCGATTCAAGCTCATCAACGCGGTTTCGCTGCCGGCAAAAAATGCGGCGAGTATCAACAAACCCGCCAACGCGCCGCACAGCATTCCGAGTGAGGGTTCCGTCACCTAGCCCCAGTGTCGACCATAGAGATATTCGAGCACGAATTTCACCCCGAAGTACGCCACCGCCAAGATGGCGAAGCCGCTCAAGGTCCACTGCACCGCGGACCGGCCGCGCCAGCCGAAACGCATGCGGCCGATGAGCAGCACGCCGAACAGCAGCCAGGCGATCAGCGACAGCACGGTCTTCTGCACCAGATTCTGCGTGAACAGATTGGTGACGAACACAAAGCCGGTGAACAGCGCCAGGGTCAGGAATCCGAAGCCCGCGCCGATCAGCCGGAACATGACTTTCTCGAGCGCGTCGAGCGGCGGCAATGCGCTGGGCAGATCCGCGAGCCGGCGCTTGCGCAGGCGGCGCTCGAGGAAGATCAGCAGCAGCGCAGTCACCGCGGCTCCGAACAGCAAGGCGGCCGCGGCCATCGACAACAGAATGTGTGCCGTCAGCTCCCAGCCCGACCCGCTGGCCTCGGCATAATTACGGCCGAAGCCGGTGACGGCGCCGCCGATGGCGGCACTGACCAGAAGTATCGCGCCGAGCACGCGGTTTTGCCGGTCGATCGACACCAGGCATGCGAGCACCGCAAGGAACCAGCCCAGCAAGGACATGGCTTCCAGCAGTCCGATCGAGAAGGCGCCGTGCATGCGCATCATGCGCATGATGGAATCGCTATGGCCGATGATGGCACCCAGAATCACCGCCCAGGCGAAGGGTTCGAGCCGCGGCCTGGCGGCACTGCGCAGCATCAGCCACGCACCGGCGCTATAGAGGACGAGCAAGAACAAATTGATGGCGAAAATCACGGTTCGACTATAATACCGCACTATGTTTGACCGCCTTTCATCAAGTCTTGCGGCGGCGCTGAAGTCGCTTTCCGGCCGCGGCCGTCTCACGGACGACAACATCGCAGAGACCGTGCGCGAGGTCCGCCTGGCGCTGCTCGATGCCGACGTCGCCTTGCCCGTGGTGAAGATCTTCACCGATGCGGTGCGCGCGCGCGCCGTCGGGGTTGAAGTCAGCAAGAGCCTTACCCCGGGCCAGGCCTTCATCAAAGTAGTGCACGAGGAATTGACCAGCCTCATGGGCGAGCCCAGCACGGGGTTGAACCTGCGCGCGCAGCGCCCTGTGGTCGTCATGTTGGCGGGCCTCCAAGGCGCCGGCAAAACCACGAGCGCGGGCAAGCTGGCTCGTTGGCTGATCGAGAAGCAGCACAAGAAAGTGCTCATGGTCAGCACCGATGTGTACCGCCCGGCCGCCATTCTGCAACTGCAAACTCTCGCATCCCAGGTGGGCGCCGGATTCGCTCCGGCGCTGGCCACTGAATCGCCTTTGTTGATCGCCAAACGCGCGCTCACCGAAGCCAGTCTGCAGGCCTATGACGTTATGTTGCTGGACACGGCCGGGCGCCTGCACATCGATGATGAAATGATGGCCGAGGTGAAGCAGCTGGAGGCGGCAATCCAGCCGCATGAGCGGCTTTTCGTGGTCGATGCCATGGCCGGTCAGGACGCGGTCAATGCCGCCAAGGCCTTCAACGACGCCTTGAGTCTGACCGGCGTGATTCTGACCAAGGCGGATGGCGATGCGCGCGGCGGCGCGGCTCTGTCGGTTCGCCACGTCACCGGCAAGCCGATTTTGTTCGTGGGCACGGGCGAGAAATCCGAAGCCTTGGAGCTGTTCCAACCCGAGCGCATTGCCTCCCGGATCCTAGGGATGGGCGACGTGCTTTCGCTGGTCGAGCAGGTCCAGGAACAGGTTGACCAGGAGAAGGCCGAAAAGCTCGCCAAGAAGATTTCCAAGGGCAAGTCCTTCGATCTCATGGACCTGCGCGACCAGCTCAGCCAGCTGCAGAACATGGGCGGCATGGCGGCGGTGCTCGACAAGCTCCCGGCCCAAATGCAAGCCAACGCGGCGGCCGCTGCGGGCGCCGTCAATCCGAAGACCCTGAAGCGCCAGATGGGCATCATCGATTCCATGACCCCCCGGGAGCGGCGGCGCCCCGACATGATCGATAACTCGCGCAAACGCCGCATAGCAGCCGGGGCGGGCGTGCCCCTCCCGGAGGTCAACCGCCTGCTGAAGCAGTTCGACCAGATGCAGAAAACCATGAAAAAGATGGTCAAAGGCGGGATGCTGAAGAACATGATGCGGGGCATGGCCGGCAGGCTGCCTCCCGGCGGTTTCCCGCGCTAAAAGGTTGCCCTTAACCCCTGATTGTCATTACAATTAGCGGCTAGGCTCTGCAAGGTGAATTAACGATGGTGACGATCCGACTGACTCGGCGCGGTGGCAAGAAGGCGCCCTTTTATCACGTTGTGGTGACCGACAGCCGCAAGCGCCAGGGCGGCACCAGCCTCGAAAGTGTCGGTTTGTTCAACCCGGTGGCTCGCGGCGCCGAAGTGAAGCTGCGCTTGAACGTCGACCGTATCGAACACTGGGTCAGCAAGGGCGCGCACATGTCGGATCGCGTCAAGTTTCTGCTCACCAGCTTCAAGAAACAGGCTGCCTAAAACCAAGGCCCGCACGATGAGCGGCGGTGATTCATCGGCGCTCATCCAATTGGGGTTTGTCGGCGCGCCCTACGGCGTGCGAGGTTGGATAAAACTACGCTCACACACCGATCCTCCCGAACGTCTGCTGGAACACCGCAGTCTGCAGATCGGTTCTGAGGGCGCGTGGCGTACGTTTCGCATCGAGGCTTCGGGCCGGAGCGGAGGTTCGCTGACGGTCAAGCTGGCGGGGATCGAGGATCGGGATCAGGCGGCCGCATTGCGCGGCGCCCAGGTTTGCGTACCGCGCGCGGAGTTGCCGCAGCGCAGTGACAGGGATTTCTACCGCGCCGATTTGATCGGCTGCGATGTGGTCAATCTGGCGGGCACACCCCTCGGGGTGGTGCAGCATTTCGTGGAAACGCCGGCGCAGGCTTTGATGGTGGTGCGCGGCGAGAAGGAATACTGGGTGCCGGCCGTGCCGCAGCACTTGCGCCGCGTGGACCTCACGGCGCGCCGGGTGTTGGTGGATTGGGAAGCATAGGTCGATGCGTATTGCGGTCATCTCGCTGTTTCCGCAGATGGTTCGCGAGGCGCTGAAGGTCGGGGTGGTCGGGCGCGCGCTGCAGAACGGCGTTTTCGGAATCGAGTACAGCGATCCGCGCGACTTCACCGGCGACCTGCATCGCACCGTGGATGACCGGCCTTACGGCGGCGGTCCCGGCATGGTGCTGAAGGTCGAGCCGATGCGCGCCGCGGTGAACGCGGCCATGCGGACCATGCCGCCGGGCAGCAGGAAGATTTATCTGGGCGCGGATGGGCGCAGGTTCGAGCAGAGCATGGCACGCGAAGCGTGCCGTTGGCCGGGCCTGGTGCTGATCGCGGGACGTTATGAAGGCGTCGATGAGCGCTTCATCGAGCAGAATGTCGACGAATGTTGGTCGATCGGCGACTACGTATTGTCCGGCGGCGAACTGCCGGCACTGGTGGTGATCGATGCGATTGCGCGCTTGCTGCCGGGGACTTTGGGCAGCGCTGAGTCCGCGCTGCACGAGTCGTTCAGCGACGGCTTGGTCGATTGGCCGCATTACACGCGGCCGCCGAGTTTGGACGGCAAGGACGTGCCGGCAGTGCTGGCCTCCGGCGATCATGCGGCGATCCAGCGCTGGCGGTTGCGGGAAGCGCTGGGAAGGACCTGGCTGCGACGCCCCGAGTTGCTCGAGCGGCGCGGCATGAGCGACGAAGAACGATTGTTGTTGGAAGAATTCAAGATCGAATTTGCGAGGCAAGGAACATGAACAAGATCATCCAGGCATTGAACGGCGAACGCGCAACGCGCAAATTTCCGGACTTCAATCCCGGCGATACCATCGTGGTGCAGGTCAAGGTGGTCGAAGGTGATCGCGAGCGCGTCCAGGCCTATGAAGGCGTGGTGATCGCCAAGAAGAATCGCGGCCTGAACTCCTCGTTCACGGTGCGCAAGATTTCGCACGGCGAAGGCGTGGAACGCGTATTCCAGACATTCAGCCCGTCCATCAGCGAGGTCAGCGTCAAGCGCCGTGGTGCCGTGCGCCGCGCCAAGCTGTACTACCTGCGGGACTTGTCGGGCAAGGCTGCGCGAATCGACGAGAAGATCTGAGCGTTAAGTGACCCTCGGATCCGCTCTTAGGGGATTCTTCTCGCTGGTCTGGCGCATCCTCGAGGGGATCCGCAAAGTCCTTCACCTGGCGCTGTTGCTGGTGATATTCGGCTTTCTGCTGGCGGCGCTGCACACCTCCAATCCGGTGATTCCACGCTCCGCGGCGCTGGTGATCGCGCCGGAGGGCGAAATCGTCGAACAGCTGGCCCTCGATCCGGTGCGCCGCGCCGTCGGCGAGGCATCCGGCACCACCGCCTCCGAAACCCTGTTGAAAGACATCATCGATGCCATCGCGGCGGCCAAGACCGATTCGCGCATCAAGCTCATCGTGCTCGATCTGGACTCCATGGGCGGCGCGGGCCTGTCGAAACTGCAGGAGGTGGGCGCCGCGTTGCGCGACTTCCGCGCCTCCGGCAAGCGCGTCATCGCAGCCGCGGATTCTCTTGACCAGGCGCAGTACTACCTCGCGGCGCAAGCCGGCGAAGTGTTCCTCGATCCGATGGGCGAAGTCTATCTGGATGGTTTTGCGTACTACCGCATGTACTACAAGGAAGGCATCGACAAGCTGGGCATCGATTTCAACATCTTTCGGGCCGGCACCTTCAAGTCCTATACGGACGAATACTCACGCAGCGACATGGCGCCGAGCGACCGCGAAGAAAGTTCGGTGTGGCTGCAGGTCATGTGGAATGCCTATACGCAGGATGTGACGCGGGCCCGCTCGCTTCCCGCCAATGCCATCGCCGACTACATCGCCAGCCAGCCCGCATCCTTGCAAGCCGTGAACGGCGACATGGCCAAGATGGCCCTGCAGCGCGGCTTGGTGACGGCGCTGAAAAGCCGCCGGCAGGTTGCCGATGATCTCAAAGGCATCGTCGGCGAGGATGAGGATTCGCACTCCTTCAGTTCGGTCTCCATGCGGCAGTATCTGAGCTCGGTGCGCGCCAAGCGCGTTCTCAAGCCCAAAACCGATTCAAAGGTCGGCATCATCGTGGCGGCCGGCGACATGTACGACGGTCGCCAGCCGCCAGGTTCCATCGGCGGCGACAGCACTTCTGAGCTGCTGCGCGAGGCGCGCTACGACGACACGGTCAAGGCGGTGGTGCTGCGCGTCGACAGTCCCGGCGGCAGCGAATTCGCCGCCGAGAAAATCACCCGTGAAGTCCAGGCCCTGCGCAAGGCGGGCAAACCGGTGGTGGTCTCGATGAGCAGCTACGCCGCGTCCGGCGGCTACTACATCGCGTCGGGTGCGAATCAGATTTTTGCCAGCCCCACCACGTTGACCGGCTCGATCGGCGTGTTCTCGGTGATCCCGACATTTCAACGCAGCCTGGAGAAACTCGGCATCAAGGTCGATGGCATCGGCACGACACCGCTGGCCGGCGATATGCGGGAAGATCGCGCACTGGGCCCGGTCAGCAAGCAGGTGCAGCAGTTATCGGTGGAACACGCCTACGCCACCTTCTTGAAGCGCGTGGCGGATGGCCGCAAGAAATCGGTGGAAGAGATCGACAAGATTGCGCAGGGCAGGGTGTGGGCGGGTCTCGATGCGCAGCGCATCGGTTTGGTCGATCATTTGGGCGGCTTGAAGGACGCCATCGATGCAGCGGCTAAATTGGCGCAGCTCGGCGCCGACTACAACGCCGACTACATCGAACCCGAGCAGAGTTTTCGTGAAGCGCTGCTGAATCAAATCCGTTCGCAGGGGATTCGTCTCGGGGGGATATTGGGGTTGATCCAACCGCCCAGCCGAGTGGAGAAAATACTCGATCCCTTGCTCGACCAAGCATTGGGCGTCGCCAAGCTCAACGATCCCCGCAACATGTACTCGTATTGCTGGTGCCGCGAGCCGCGCGATACGCTGAAAACCTTGCTCAGCCGCTAG
>CAZZWM010000132.1:0-11254 GCA_964657945.1 uncultured Steroidobacteraceae bacterium | reverse complement strand
TGGTGGGCCCGCTCGGACTCGAACCGAGGACCAAGGGATTCACTCTGCCCCACCGTTTCCGGAGGGAGTGGACTATCTCTTCACCCCGGTGGGGTGCGGGACGCTCTAGCCTGTTATTAAGCGCGACTGATACGCGCTCAGGTAGTCTCTGCACCTTCCGGCGGTGCACCGCCGGCTTGGCTCAGGATTGCCAGCAGCCAAGGGGCTGTTGAGGTTTCCCTGAATTCATCCCGTCCACTTCGCACCTTGCGATGCGAAGGCACCATCGAATTGATGAGTCCCCTGCTCTAACCAACTGAGCTACAGGCCCGACGGCGCGGATGTTACCACGGGCCACGAACGTCGCGCCCATGGGTTATCGTACGGCGCTTGTGAAAGCCCCCCTCCTACCCGAATTCCCCATACAAGAGGCTTTGCCGGCCCTCACCAGCGCGATGGCAAGCAGAACTGCAGCGCTGCTCGAAGCGCCGCCCGGTGCAGGCAAGAGCACCATTGTTCCGCTGGTGCTGCTCGAGTCCAGCTGGCTGAAAGCTCAAAAGATTTTGATGCTGGAGCCGCGGCGAATCGCCGCTCGAGCGGTGGCCAACCGCATGGCCGGTCTTTTGGGTGATCCGGTCGGCGGTACCGTGGGATTTCGGACCCGTCTCGAAACGCGCGTCAGCCGCGAGACTCGGATCGAAGTGGTCACCGAGGGAATTCTCACCCGCATGCTCCAGGACGATCCATCCCTGGCCGGGATTGGTTGCGTCATCTTCGATGAGTTCCACGAACGCAGTTTGAACGCCGATCTGGGCTTGGCGTTGTGCATCGAATGTCAGCAGACGCTGCGCGAAGACCTGCGCATTCTGGTGATGTCGGCCACGCTGGACCTCGAACCTCTGGCGCGTCTGCTCAAGGACGCGCCCATTATCACAGCGCACGGCAGATCGTTTCCCGTAACCACTCATTACGTCGCGCGCCGCAACGACATGCCGGCAGAGCTGCAAGTCGCGCAGGTGGTTCGATCTGCCTTGCAGCAACATGCCGGTGATGTGCTGTGCTTTCTTCCCGGCGCAGCCGAGATCCGGCGCGTGCAGCGCAATCTGCAAGACGCGGGACTGGAACGAGACACTCGCGTGTTGCCGTTGTATGGCGATTTGGAAGGCGCGGCACAAGATGCCGCACTGGCTCCCGCGGCAGCGGGACATCGAAAAGTCGTGCTCGCCACCAGCATCGCTGAAACCAGCCTTACGATTGAAGGAGTCCGCGTAGTCGTTGACTCTGGAATGCGCCGCTATTCTGAGTTCGATCCCAGCACGGGTATGAGCCGGTTGCAAACCGGCAAAGTCTCGCAGGCGGCGGCGGATCAAAGGCGTGGCCGCGCCGGTCGATTGAGCCCCGGAGACTGCTACCGGCTTTGGTCCGAGGGCACGCAGGCCTCCTTGAATCCGCAGACTCCACCCGAAATATTGCACGCCGACCTTGCCCCTCTGGCTTTGGAACTCGCCTGTTGGGGAGCGATCGATGCGAACGGTCTTGCGTGGCTCGATCCGCCGCCGCCCGCTCCGCTCGCGCAGGCCCGGGATCTGCTGTTGCGCTTGGAAGCTCTCGACAGCCAAGGTCGAATAACCCCGCACGGCCGCCAGCTGGAAAAAATCGGCATGCATCCGCGTCTGGCGCACATGCTCATCAAGTCCCGCGATATCGGCGCCACGCATCTCGCATGCGATCTTGCCGCCGTCTTGAGCGAGCGCGACATCATTCGATCGGGCCCCGGCGCCCGTGACGCCGACTTACGGCTGCGTGTCGCCGTGCTGCGCGGAGATGAACGCGATCTGCCCTCCGGAATCACTGTGGACGATCGCGCCAAGAGTCAGGCGCTGCGCAGTTCCAAGCAATGGCAGCGGGACCTTGCTGAGCGCACCCGCGACAGCGCCGATCCGCATGATGCGGCCGGCATCCTGTTGGCGTGGGCTTATCCCGATCGCATCGCGCGAGCCCGAGGAGACGGCGGCCGCTATCTCATGTCCAACGGCAGCGGCGCTCGCTTTGCCGAAGCGCAGACACTTTCGAAGTCGGACTTCATCGTGGCGGCGGAGCTGGATGGCGCAGAGCGCGAGGCGCGTATTTTTCTGGCGGCGCCGATAGGGATTCAGGACCTGGAGAAATACTTCAGCTCTCAGATCAATGACACCACGGAAATCCGCTGGGACGAACGCGAAGGTGCGATACGTGCGCAGCGCGAACGTCGGCTTGGCGCCTTGGTTCTGAAAACCTCGGAGCTTCGCGATGCCGATCCCGAGCTGATTCAGCAAGCGGCATTGGATGGCATGCGCCAAATCGGCATCGCCGGATTGCCTTGGACCAAAGAGCTGCAGCGGTGGCGGGCGCGCGTCATGCTGCTGCGCCAATTCGAAGTGCCGGCTCCACGACCATGGCCTGACTTGAGCGACGCAGCGCTCCAACGAACGCTCGCGGACTGGGCGCCGCCGTGGATTGCGGGTTTCACGCGGCGCGAGCATTTTGCTCGAATGGATTTGAGCAACGCACTGCGCTCCTTCCTCAGCCATGCGCAGTCAACCATCTTGGAACGCGAAGCACCGACTCATTTCACGGTTCCCAGCGGTTCGAAGATCGCCCTCGATTACCTGGACGGCGATGCCCCCACGCTGTCGGTGCGCTTGCAAGAATTGTTCGGACTAACCCAGACGCCGGCGGTCGCCGCCGGACGCCAGCCCTTGTTGCTCAAGATGTTGTCGCCCGCGGGCCGACCGGTGCAAATCACCCGCGATCTGATCAGTTTTTGGAATCGCGGGTATCACGAGGTCAAAAAGGATCTCAAAGGGCGCTATCCGAAACATTACTGGCCGGATGATCCATACACGGCCCAGGCCACAAGGCGGCGGCGCCCGAGTTGATCCGCCGTTCGACACAGATCACTGCGTAGAAGCCGGATGCGCAGCGCTTTGCGCCGCGATGACCGACGGCGTACGCCAGCCGCTGCGCACGCCCCAGAAGTAGAACACCAAGGCCGTGATGGCCACGCAAAGTTGGTCCCAGCCGTAGCCGATCAAGTCATTGCCTTCGAATTCCTTGCTGCCGGCCCAAGACAACACGGTAATGGCGATGAGATAGGCGAACAGCCACCAGGCACCGCGCAATTGCCGCCCAAAGTCGAGCCAATTTCCTCGCGCCTGGTAATACAGGTACACCGGCAAGGGCAGTATCAACAGCAGCATGATTTGTCCCGTGTGCGGCCAACGAGCCCAAAACAACATCAGGGTTGCCAACACGAAGGCGATCGGCGCGAGAATCTCGAGTCCGGGCACGCGCAGCGGACGGTGCAGATCGGGCGCAGTCCTGCGCAACACGATCACGCTAATCGGGACGACCAGATAAGTGATGATGGTCGCCACGGATATGACCGCCGCCAGCTTGCCCCAGCCGCGAAAGAAAAACAGGAAGATGAAGGACACCAGCAGGTTGAACCACATGGCGGGCCGCGGGATACCGTAGCGCGGATGAACCCGGCCCAAGACCTCCGGCACGGTTCCACTCCGCTCCATGGCGTAGATCATGCGTGCCGTGGTTGCGGTGTAGGTACTCCCCGTGCCGCTGGGACTGATGAAGGCGTCTGAGTACAACAATATCGCCAGCCAATTCAAATTCAGCGCGAGCGCCAATTGCGCAAAGGGCGAGCTGTACTCGAGTGCTGCCCATCCCTCACCCAGGTGTTCCGGAGAAACGGATCCCAGGAAGGCCACCTGCAGCATCAAGTACACCACGGTGCTCAAAGCAATTGAACCAAAGATGGCAAATGGGACGCTGCGGCCGGGGTTTCGGGCTTCACCCGCCAGATTCACGGGGCTCTGAAATCCGTTGTAACTGAACACAATGCCGCTGGTCGCAACGGCGGTGAGAATGGCGGCAAGATTTCCGACGTGCTGACCCCCATGGATCCCGACCTGAAAATTCTCGCGATGAAAGCCCGTCAGTACCAGGGTAATCGCGGTGGCCGCGGGCACGATGAGCTTGAAAAATGTGATGGCGCTATTGGTATGAGCGAATACCTTGACGCTCCAAAAGTTGAGCAGGAAATACACCACCACCAATGCTGCGGAAATCCACAGTCCCGGGGGCGTCAGCACACCCTGGCCATTGGCTGCATGGGTGTATAACGAATGGGACCAATCCCACGGCCACGAGCTCATGTATTGAACCGACGCCTCGGCCTCGACCGGGATCACCGAGACTATGGCGATCCAGGCTGCCCAGCCGGCGACAAATCCCACCAACGAGCCGTGGGAGTAGTGCCCATAACGTACGGCGCCCCCTGACTCCGGAAACATGGCACCGAGTTCGGCATAAGTAAAAGCCACGAACATGATCACGACAGCGCCTATGATCCACGCGTACACGGCGCCGGGGCCGGCCAGCTGCGCGGCGCGCCACGCCCCGAACAACCATCCAGAACCAATGATCGAGCCCAAACCGGTGAACATCAGGGCGATTGCGCCGACGTCGCGGCGAATCGAATTTTCATTGGACATTTATGGTCTCCTCAACGGACTGTAACAAAGATCCGTTCAATGTCCTCATTTCCATGAATCCATTCCTCCGCCAACGGCGAATATCTCCGTGAGTGCCACCATGTCCACCAAATCCAGCCTCAAAGCCCTTTTTGTATGTATTTTCCTGACTCTGCTGGTCTACACCACCTGGGCCAGCACCCGGCAGCCGATACTGCAATGGGGAGGTCTCACGACGGGCCAAGATCGCTACTGGACCATTGCGACCTTCATCGATGCGTACTTTGGCTTTCTGACTTTCTACGTCTGGGTGTTTTACAAGGAACGCCGTTGGACGCGCCGCGTCGCATGGTTCATCGCCATCGTGCTTCTCGGCAACATGGCCATGTCCGCGTATGTGCTGTTGCAGCTATGGCGGCTCAAGGCGGATCAAGATGCTTCTGTCATACTCACCACACAAAATCCCTGAGGCAGCCCACATGACGACCGCCACCCTGCACATGCCGATGTCCCTGTCCATGCGACTTTTGGAACGCGGTTTGTTGCCCGACGCGCTGGTGAGGCTCGGCATAAGACGACTATTGAAAGCGCGGCTCGCGGAGGAGAATCAAGGAAACGTCGAGGCCCAGCAGCAGCATCTGATGAAGCTGATCGGCCGCCTGCGGCAGAGCCCGGTCGCCATCAACACCGGGGACGCCAACCAACAGCACTATGAACTGCCGAGTGGTTTCTTCGAGCGTGTATTGGGGCCGCATTTGAAGTACTCCAGCTGCTACTACCGCGATGGCAATGAGACGCTCGAGCAAGCCGAAGCCAATATGCTGCAGCTGACCGCCGAGCGCGCGCAGCTGAAGGACGGAGATCGCATTTTGGAGCTGGGTTGCGGCTGGGGCTCGCTGTCATTGTGGATGGCCGGAAAATTCCCCCGTTCGCAAATCACGGTGGTATCCAATTCCCGCACTCAAAAGCGCTTCATCGACGAGCGAGCCGCGGCGCGCGGCTTGAAGAATCTCGAAGTGATCACCTGCGACGTCAACAAACTCAACTTCGCGCCGGACACGCGGTTCGACCGCGTGGTGTCGGTCGAGATGTTCGAGCACATGCGCAACTACGAAACGTTGATGCAACGGATCAGCAGCTGGCTGAAACCCCAGGGAACTCTGTTCGTCCACATCTTCACGCACAAGACCTATGCCTACCCTTTCGAGGTCCGCGACGACTCGGATTGGATGGCGAAGTATTTCTTCACCGGCGGCATCATGCCCAGCGACGATCTACTCCTCTATTTTCAGAGGGATTTGACGCTGACCGACCATTGGCAGGTCGACGGGCGGCACTACAACAAGACCAGCGAGCACTGGCTGCAGAACATGGACAGGCACCGGGCGGAGATCGAACCGATTTTCGCGCAGACCTACGGGCCCGATCAGGTACGCCGCTGGTGGGTCTACTGGCGGGTATTTTTCATGTCCTGCGCCGAACTCTGGGGCTATGCCGGAGGGCAGGAGTGGCTGGTGTCCCATTACCTGTTCAACAAGCGCGCCGAGGTTGGGTAGCAGGGGGGTCGATCTCACGCAGCTGCGTGTGCGGTTTCGTCGTCGCAGCCATGCGAACACCGGTCTCTTTCGATTTGCAGCGTGGCGTGGTGGATCTGGAAGCGATTCTTCAATTTTGGCGTGAGCGATTCGATCAAGGTGTCCTCTGCGTCTCGGTCCGGCACCACCAAGTGCGCCGTCAACGCCACATTGGTGGTGCTCAGCGCCCAGATATGCAGATCGTGTACGTCGGTGACGCCGCGCTGGCCTGATAGGAAAGACAACACCGCGGACGAGTTGACATTCGCAGGCACGCCGTCCAAAGACAAATGCAGCGAATCCCGCAGCAGCCGCCAGGTACTGACTAAAATCACCGCGACGACGATCAGGCTGATGATGGGATCGAGCCGATTCCAGCCCGTTGCCATGATCAACAGTCCAGACACCAAAACACCGGCGGACACGGCAGCGTCTCCGAGCATATGGATGTAGGCGCTACGGCGATTGAGGTCGCCATGACTGCCCGCGTGGAGCAGCCACGCGCACAGACCGTTCAGCACAATCCCGATTGCTGCCACGATCATCACGGTCTCGCCCGCGACGGCCGGAGGTGAAACCACGCGTATACCGGCCTCCCATGCGATCGCGCCGCACGCCAGCAGCAAAAGGACGGCATTGGCGAGCGCCGCGAGCACCGACGATCGGCCCAGGCCGTAGGTGAATCGCGCTCCCGGTGGCCTGCGGCCCAGATACATGGCCGCCCAAGCGCATAGCAGGCCGAGCACGTCGCTCAAGTTGTGACCGGCATCGGCGATCAATGCCACCGAGTTGGACACGAAGCCGAAGCCCCCCTCGACCAGCACGAACAGCACGTTGAGGCCTATGGCAATGGCCATGCGCAGCTTGATACCGTCTTGCGGAATGGCGTGCGAGTGATGGTGGCCATGATGAGAGTCCCCAAGCGTATCATGGCCATGGGAATGCCCGTCACCATGGGAATGCCCGCCGTGCGAATGGTCGTGGTGATCGTGATCTTTATGTTCCATTCGCCTTCAAATCCTTGAGTTGCTCGAAGGTCTGCAAACGCCACAGCACGGGGAAAAAAATCCGTGCCCACAGCACCGTAATAACCAATGTCGCCACGCCGCCTACCACGATCGCCGGCACCAGCCCGAACCAGGCTGCCGTGGTGCCTGATTCAAATTCACCCAATTCATTGGAGGCCCCAATGAACACAGAGTTCACCGCGCTCACTCTGCCTCGAATCACGTCCGGGGTCTCCAGCTGCACCAGCAGGGAGCGCACGAACACACTGATCATATCCCCGACACCCAGGATCACCAACGCACCGATCGCCAGCCAGAACCAATGGGTCAATCCCAGCACGACGGTCGCGGTGCCAAAGGCAGCAACGCCGCAGAACATAACCCGGCCGACCCGGCGGGTCACCGGCCGAAATGCCAGAAATACCGCGGTCAGCCCCGCTCCGATGCCAGGCGCGGCACGCAGGTAACCGAAAACCTCGGGGCCCGCGTGCAGCACGTCCCGGGTGTAAGCGGGCAACAGGGCCGTGGCTCCGCCGAACAATACCGCAAACAGGTCCAATGAAATGGCACCCAGTACCGTTTTGCGATGCCACACGAACCTCACCCCCTCCAACAGGGTGGCCCAGGACAATGCCGAGCGTGCCGAGGGAGGGCGCCGCTTTCGCACCAGCGCGATCATGACAATTGCGCCTATCAGCAGGACTGCGGCCGCGCCATAAACCACGCCAGCGCCGCTGTTGCGTCCCAACCGGGTCTCTGCAACCGCGTAGATGATGCCGCCGAGACTCGGGCCGGCGATGGCAGCAACCTGATTGGCGGACGAGTTGATCGCCAAGGCATTGCGCAAAAGTCCCCTGGGCACGATGGTGGGCACGAACGACTGAGCAGCCGGCACTTGAAACGCGCGGGTGACGCCGAAAACGGCCAACACGCCGAATATCGGCAGCGTGCCGGCAATTTCGGCATGCGCGAAGCCGAGCAATATCGCCGCGCACAGGCCATAAGCGCAATGGCAGATCAGAATGATGATGCGGCGATCGAATTGATCGGCCACATGTCCCGAAAACAACACCAAGCACAGAAATGGCAGAAACTGCGACAGGCCGATCAGCCCGAGATCCAACACGCGGCCGGTGATGTGATACACCTGCCATCCGACCGCCATGACGATCATTTGCGTTGCGATCGATCCGAAGAACCGAGAGGCAAGATACAGAGTGAAGTCGCGGCTGCGCAGAACCGCGAATCCTCCGGTCGGATGCGCGGAATTCAATCCTTCAGAGCCCTAGATCACTCAAAGACGGATGGTCGTCCGGCCGTCGCCCGAGCACCCAGTGATAATGCCGATCGGCCGGTGCAATGGGCAGATCGTTGATGCTGGCGATGCGGACGCGCATCAAGCCGTGCGCATCGAATTCCCAATTTTCATTGCCGTAGCTTCGAAACCATTGTCCGCTGTCGTCGTGCCATTCGTATGCAAACCGCACCGCGATGCGGTTGTCTGCACATGCCCATACTTCCTTGATCAGGCGATAGTCCAACTCGCGCGCCCACTTGCGAGTCAGGAATTCTTGAATCGCGCGGGTGCCCTCGATGAACTCGGCGCGATTTCTCCAGCGGCTGTCCGTGGTGTATGCGCCTGACACGCGCACCGGATCCCGGGAATTCCAGGCGTCTTCCGCCATGCGTGCCTTCTGCATGGCGGTTTCCCGCGTGAAGGGCGGTAAAGGCGGACGATCCATGCGGAAATCCTCGATCAAACACTCAGAAGTGCCGGGAAATATACAACGTGAGGCTTTCGATTTTGTAGAAAGTCTCCGGTCGCGGTCCCTGAGGATCGCTCGCCAGCACGTGATCCCGCGCGAGATTTTGCCCGTAGCGGAAATCCAGGTTCAAATCCCATTTGGGAACGACATCGCGCCACTGCGCGCCGAGACCCCCGTACAACGATGTTGCGGGTGTCTGCACGTTGTAACGTGCGACTCCGGCAAAAGCGCTCACCGCGAAGGGACCGTCGAAACGGTAGCGCCAGTCGAGCGCCCGCAGGCCGATGAGCAGGTGATCATCGACCTGATCCACTTCCAGGCGCACACCGAGATCGCCATAGTCGGTTACCGCGCGGCGCGCGCCCAGACCGAAGTGGGGGCCGACGTTGAGGTTGCTCGTGGTAATCGGAATGCCCTTCTGCAAATCTGTGCGCACTTTGTTGGCATTCGCGCCCACATCGACGAACACTTCGGCGCCCCGGGAATCGCTCTGATGCGTGCCATTGTCGTCATCATCGTCGGCCGCATCCTCGCGGGTCCGCTTCTCCCCGCCGTAACGAACGAACCCGGACAGCCTCGTGAATGATTTGCCGAAGATGTCGCGGCCGGCAAGTATTTCGCCGCCCACGGTTACATCGTTCCACGGCCGCGAGTAGGTGACCGAGGCGTCGTAGTAATGGTGATAGGGAAAGGCCGGCGTGCCGTTGAAGCTGCGCAAATCGCCGCCGAAATAGCTTTGATTGGCGACGGTTCTGATGCGCTCCTCGAGGTAGCCGCCGAACGGCGGCGTCCAACCTACCCGAATCATCTGGCTTCTGGCGCCGACGCCATCGCCGAACACACGTTGATCCGCGCCCCAGTTGCCGAGCACGAGGTGATCGTTGCTCGTGCCGTCAAGATAAATATTGTGCACGTACCAGATATTGGACCACTCGGAAATCTCGTACGTCGCATCGAAGTAGCGCAAGATGCGCGGGAAATCGATGCCCGCGGAAGTAGATGGGCTGCCCAACAAATAACTGCCCCCGTCCGAGTTGTCCTCGCCGGCGTATTGGAAATAAACCGCAAACGGTGTCTTTGACGGGAAGATGAAGCGGCTGATGTAGGACGCCTGCTGATTACCCTGGTTTTGCGAAAGACCGCTCGGCTTGAAGAAATCGCGCGCCAAGAATCCGGCACTGTCAGGCAGACCGTTTCCGCCGCCGTATTCCAAGACGCGATTAACGCCCAGCGACCAGCCGCTGAACGGCTCGATCGAGAATTGTGCGCCGAATAATTTGGGGTTGCCCAGTGCCTCGACCCCGTTGAAAAGTATGTTGTTGGTGGACATCCGGGCCAGAAACACCTCGTACTGGAACCCCAGCCGTGTCAGTGGCTCGTAATTCGACAACGTCACCGAGGGCATGGTCGGCGCTTCAGTGCTGATCAGCGCGCTGCTGTCAGTCATGGGAGACCACCAGTGATCGCGGTAGCCGAAGTCGAGTTGCGCCCAATGGGTCCCCACGCTCAGCATGGATCCGGTGGGAACGACTCTGCCGTCGTAGGCGATGCCGCCCACACTGGCAAGGAGATAGTCGGTCGGCTGCACATAACCGGCGACGGAGACCTCGTACTTGCTGTCTGCCGTCATGCCATGTTGGTTGGGCAACGCAGGGTTCGAACCATGCGTGGCTGCGCCGGTGAGACTGGCGTGAGTCAAAGCGTAGTCATGCGAGTAGCGCTCCAAGTAACGGCTTACCTTGGTGCACAGCACTTTATCGACTTCGCAAGCCTGCGGCAGCGCCAGCTGCACCAGCTGCACGGAGAAGGGCCGCTTCAAAATGGGTTCGTCGGCCAGAATCAGAACGCGCTCGATTTGGCGCTCCATCTCCGGTTCCAGATTCAAGGGCAGGTAAGCGGTCACACCTTCCGCCCGCACCGCAGCGCACACCGCCACCGCCAGAACGCCGAGCCCAATCCATCCGAGTATCGTCGTTTTCCGGAATTTCATGCTTGGTGGGTCAGCGGACGGGCGGAATGATCAAGGTCGGAGCTCGGCATGCGCCGCGTGCCGCGTCGGCCGAGCAAGCCCTGGGAATCAGGTCACGATCCAAGCAGACATGAACTTCACGCAAACGCGGGACACCCTGGGCGCTGCAGGTGACCACCACCGACAATGGAGGCAGCTTGGAATTGGCATGCTGAAACGCGCTCAACACGGCGGCGGGGGATTGCTCGATGGGCTGAGCGGGCTGGGTGAACTCCGCCGGGATGGTGATCCCGTTGTAAGCGCGGCGCACCAGGCCGAAGAACTGTGCCGGATCCAGTCCGCTGCATGAACCGTGCGCCGTCCACTCGTGATAAATCAGGCCGCGTGCGGGCATCAAGTCGGAAATCCCTTTTGCCACATCGTCCGGCAC
>CAZZWM010000131.1:0-11528 GCA_964657945.1 uncultured Steroidobacteraceae bacterium | reverse complement strand
AATCGTGCCCACGTTAACGTGCGGCTTCGTTCGCTCAAACTTCCCCTTCGACACGATTCCTCTCCCAGATGAATGAAAACCGTCGGACTTGCGACAACCTTGACTTCAGTAATCTTTTTTCATCAAAACGTCGGCGACGTTGCCCGGCACTTCCTGGTACTTGGCGAACTCCATGGTGTAGTTCGCGCGACCCTGGCTCATCGAGCGCATCGAGGTCGAGTACTGGAACATTTCCGCGAGCGGTACATCGGCCGTGACCACCTTGCCGGATGGGGATTCTTCCATGCCGACAATCTGTCCGCGCCGGCGGCTCAGGTCGCCGACGATGTCGCCGTAGTAGTCCTCCGGCGTAACCACTTCAACCTTCATGATGGGCTCGAGCAGCACCGGCTTTGCCTTGCGAAAGCCCTCTTTGAAACCCATCGAGCCCGCGATCTTGAACGCCATTTCGTTGGAATCGACGTCATGATACGAACCATCGAACAGCGTGACCTTCACGTCGACGATGGGGTAGCCGGCGATCACGCCGGTCTGCACGGCTTCTTGAATGCCCTTGTCCACGGCCGGAATGAACTCGCGCGGCACCGAACCGCCGACGATGCCGTTGACGAACTCATAGCCCTTGCCCGCTTCCAGAGGCTCGAGCTTCAACCACACGTGACCATACTGTCCACGGCCGCCGGACTGACGGATGAATTTCCCCTCCGACTCCACCGTGCCGCGCAAGGTTTCACGATAGGCCACCTGCGGCTTACCCACATTGGCCTCGACCTTGAACTCACGCTTCATGCGGTCGACGATGATCTCGAGGTGCAATTCACCCATGCCCTCGATGATGGTCTGACCGGATTCGGCGTCTGTGTGCACGCGGAACGAGGGGTCTTCCTTGGCCAGGCGCTGCAGAGCGATGCCCATCTTCTCCTGATCGACGGTCGTTTTCGGCTCGACCGCGACCGATATCACGGGTTCCGGAAAATCCATCTTCTCCAGGATGATGATCTTGTCGACATCCGACAGCGTATCGCCGGTGGTGACATCCTTCAGGCCCACCGCGGCCGCGATGTCGCCGGCCCGGACTTCCTTGATTTCAGAGCGCTCGCTGGCATGCATCTGCAGCAGGCGGCCGATGCGCTCGTTGCGATTCTTGCTCGGTACATAGACCTGATCGCCCGATTTCAAGGTGCCGGAATACACGCGAAAAAAGGTCAGATTGCCGACGAAGGAGTCGTTCAAAATCTTGAACGCCAGCGCCGAGAAAGGCGCGCCGTCATCGGCGGGCCGCGTCATGGGCTCGCCGGTTTCGCTCAACCCTACAACCTCCGGCACTTCCACCGGCGAGGGCATGTACTCGACGATGGCATCGAGCACCGCCTGCACGCCCTTGTTCTTGAACGCGGAACCGCAGGTCACCAGACAGACCTCGTTCTTCAAGGCGCGCTCGCGCAGGCCCTTCTTGATTTCCTCGTCGGTGAGATTGCCGCTCTCGAGGTATTTATTGAGCAGGGTCTCATCGCCCTCGGCCGCGGCTTCCATCATTTTGCCGCGCCACTCCTCGCATTCCGCCAGCATCTCGGCCGGAATGTCGCGGTATTCGAATTTCATGCCCTGAGTCTCTTCATCCCAGTGGATCGCCTTCATTTTCACCAGATCGACCACGCCGACGAAGCCGTCTTCGGCGCCAATCGGCAGTTGGATCGGCACGGGATTGCCGCGCAGGCGGCTGCGGATCTGCTCCACGCAACGCAGGAAATCGGCACCGGAACGGTCCATTTTGTTGACGAAGGCGATGCGCGGCACGCCGTACTTGTTCATCTGCCGCCACACCGTCTCGGACTGCGGCTGCACGCCCGACACCGCGCAGTACACGGCGATGGCGGAGTCGAGCACGCGCAGGCTGCGTTCGACTTCGATGGTGAAATCGACGTGACCCGGGGTGTCGATGATATTGATGCGATGCTCGGGGAAGCTCTTGTCCATCCCCTTCCAGAAACAGGTGGTGGCGGCAGCCGTGATCGTGATGCCGCGCTCCTGCTCTTGCTCCATGTAATCCATGACGGCGGCGCCGTCATGCACCTCGCCGATTTTGTGCGACACGCCGGTGTAGAACAAAATACGCTCCGTCGCGGTGGTCTTCCCCGCGTCGATGTGAGCGGAAATACCGATATTCCGGTAGCGCTCGATGGGCGTAGTGCGTGCCATGTTTATGCGCTCCGCGCAATGTTCAACGGGGTCGAAGCGATCCCGCCAGACAGATTTATATGAGGCCGAGTCAAAGGATTACCAGCAGGCGGCGCGGCCGCGCCGGC
Organism: uncultured Steroidobacteraceae bacterium; assembly: GCA_964657945.1. Classification (GTDB taxonomy): domain Bacteria; phylum Pseudomonadota; class Gammaproteobacteria; order Steroidobacterales; family Steroidobacteraceae; genus Bog-1198. The sequence goes on along the minus strand of CAZZWM010000131.1, from coordinate 9,222 downwards.
TACCAGCGATAGTGCGCGAAGGCCTTGTTGGCGTCGGCCATGCGATGCGTGTCCTCGCGCTTGCGCACGGCGGCACCTCGATTTTCGGCAGCCTCCATCAACTCCGCGGCCAGGCGATGGGCCATGGATTTTTCGCTGCGGGCGGTGGCGGCCTCGATGACCCACCGCATCGCCAAGGTCTGGCGGCGGTTGGCGCGAACTTCGACGGGAACCTGGTAGGTGGCGCCACCGACGCGGCGGGATTTGACCTCGACCACCGGCTTGACGTTGTCCAACGCCTGCTGCAGTACAGCAATGGCGTCGGTGCCCACGCGGCCGCCCTTTTCACCAATACGGTCAATAGCGCCGTAAACGATCTTTTCGGCTGCCGACTTCTTGCCGCGCTCCATCACCATATTGATGAATTTGGCCAACATGTCGTTCCCGAACTTGGGATCGGGAAGAATCGTGCGATGGGGGGCTGCTGCTCTACGGGACATGGAAAACCTTCCGGCCTAATGAGGCTTATTTCTTGGGACGCTTGGCGCCGTACTTGGATCGGCCCTGGCGACGATCGGTGACGCCGGCGCAGTCGAGGGCGCCGCGAACCGTGTGATAGCGCACACCGGGCAGATCCTTGACGCGGCCGCCGCGGATCAGAACCACAGAGTGCTCCTGCAGGTTGTGGCCCTCGCCGCCAATGTAGCTCGACACTTCGTAGCCATTGGTCAGGCGTACGCGGCACACCTTTCGCAAAGCCGAATTCGGCTTCTTCGGCGTGGTCGTGTACACGCGGGTACACACACCGCGCTTCTGCGGGGAGGCGGCCAGCGCCGGGACCTTGGACTTCCAAGCCGGCTCATTGCGGCCAGTGCGAATCAATTGCGTCGTCGTCGCCATAAATACCTTTAGGGACCGTCCCCCACGGGGGAAGGCGGCCCGGATGCTGTCACGTAAATTTTTCGGGCAAGCCTTTCGCCTATGCCCGGAGACAAAGGCCGGCGATTGTAGGAACCATGCGGGCGGGTGTCAAGGTGAATGCTGCCATGCAGCAAAACATCGCCGCCTTGGCGTAGCGAACGATACCGGCCCGATCGATGATGATCACGAAGCAGCCAACGGTGCGCCTATTTGGGCGCATCCACTTCGTAACCTTCGGCGCGCAATTCATCGAGTAGTCCTCCGCGCTCCAGCAGAAGATCCAAATTGATGACTGCAATCGTGGTCCCATCCGAGCGCAGATGCCTCTCGATGGTGTCCAACCAGGTTTGCCGGATACGGCCGATGACATCGGACGCGCCTTTGCCGGCATCCAAGGCATTGCGGCAGGCGTCCACTTCTTTGAGTTCCGGCAGATTCTCGATGCGATCGACGTTGCCATCCGACCAGGCTTGCGCGCGCTCCATCAAGCGCGGCAAACCGCTTTCTACGGTATGCAGGGATGCTTCGACGCAGATCAGCTCGGTGGCGGGAGGCATGGTCTTCAACGCTTCCAGCATGTCGCTGGCGCCCGCCACCTTCACTTCCTCGATGCGCACACCATGCTTCGTGGCAAGTTGGCGCAGGGCCGCCCCAAGATCGAGACGCATGGATAAATTGACTTTATGAAACGCCGCCTGTTGAAGAAATGCGGTCGCGATGATGGGCCGGTAGTGTTCCCATTTCTCCGCATCGTCCGTGACCTTGTTCCTCTGCACGACGAAGCGCGCGTGCAGATCGGCGGGCATCACATCCTTGAGCCGCTTACCGCCGACCACCATGAGATATTTTCGGTCGGCGATCAACATCCACAATATCCGTGGAATGCTGAGTTCCAGCGGCTTCTGCACCAGCACCTGACTGGTGCTTTGCAGGACGGTCTCGACCTGTGATGCGCGCCAGGTGATGTCGCGCGGCAGCGGCGAGATGCTGCCCAATATCCAGACGTTCGCTGCGCCGCGATGCACATGCCACATGCCGGGGCCCGGCCGTTCGCCGGTGACGACCACTTCCTCCATGGCCTGCGGCAACGCGCGCGGGCACAGGCAAAAAACGGCGATCAGCAAAGCTGCACTTCGCATGCTCGGCCTTTCAATGAGACGCAGCGCGCAGCGCGCCGCGGTACATGGAGTGCTGCAGCGGATTGGCGCCCAAGGCATAGCACAGTTCCGCCGGACGATCGATGGCCCAAAAGGCCAGGTCCGCGCGTTTGCCGACCTCGAGCGTGCCGATTTCATCGAGTTGCCCGAGAGCCGCGGCGGCGTGACGCGTGGCTCCGGCCAGCGCCTCCTGCGGGGTCAGGCCGAACACCGTGCATGCCATGTTCAACGCCAGAAGAATCGAGGTACACGGCGAGGTGCCGGGATTGCAATCGGTAGCGACGGCCATGCGAACGCCGTGGTCGCGCAGCAACTCGATCGGCGGCGGAGTGGTTTGACGCAATGTGAAATACGCCGTCGGCAGCAATACGCCGACCGTGCCCGCCTCGGCCATTGCGCGAGCCCCTTGGGCACTGACGAATTCCAGATGGTCCGCCGACAGCGCGCGCCATTCCGCCGCCAGCTCGACCGCACCCATGTCGCTCAATTGTCCGGCATGCACGTGGGCGGGGAGCCGCAGCTCGTGTGCCGCCTGCAATAGTTGCGTCAGCTCGCGGGTGGAGAAGGCGATGCCCTCGCAGAAGCCGTCCACCGCGTCGACCAGACCGTCGCGCGCGAGCTCGTGCAGCCAGGAGCCGCAAACGGCCGCCACGAATTCCTGGCGCCGCTGCGAGAATTCCGGCGGCAGGGAATGCAGGCCGAGAAAGGTCGTCTTCACCGATACCGGCAGTTTCTCGCCCAGCTCGCGTGCCACTTCGAGCAAACGCCGTTCCGCAGCCAGCTCCAACCCGTAGCCGGATTTTATTTCGATGGTGGTGACGCCTTCCGACATCAGGCGTGTGAGACGCGTGGCCGCCGAACGATACAACTGCTCGCGGCTCGCGCTCCGCGTCGCGTTTACCGTCGACTGAATGCCGCCGCCGGCGCGCGCGATTTCCTCATAGGATGCGCCGCAAAGCCGCTGCTCGAACTCAGCCACACGATTTCCGCCATACACCAGGTGCGTGTGGCAGTCGATGAGACCGGGTGTGATCCACGCGCCGCCGAGTTCCTGCGCCGCGATGCCATGAGCATCCGCCAAACGCCGCCCTTCCGCAGCGGCGCCAATCCATGCAATGCGCTCTCCGCGAACCGCGAGCGCCGCATCGAAACGGGCTCCACGGGAATCGCCTTCGATCATGGTCGCAAGGTTCGCGCCGACCCAGACCTGATCCCACCCGCCGTCCGAAGGTTTCTGCATTTCAGTATGATACTCAAGATGCCTGTCTATCGTTTGAAGTCCGCGTATCTGCCGCAAGGATGGACGCGCGATGTCGTGATCTCGGTGTCGGACGCGGGTTTGATCGGCGGCATCGAGCGCGGTCCGTCTCTTCCGTTCGGCGCGGCCGACATCGAGTTGATCGATGGCGTTGTGGTTCCCGGGATGCCCAATGCACACAGTCATGCTTTCCAGCGCGCCATGGCCGGCGCTGCCGAATACAGCGCATCGGGCCGCGACAGCTTTTGGACCTGGCGTGAAGCGATGTACTCGCTTGCCAATCGGATCGAACCCGAGGACTTGAAGATCATCGCCACACAGCTGTTCATCGAAATGCTGAAGGCGGGCTATACGTCGGTGGCGGAATTCCACTACCTGCATCATCCCGTTGGCATGTGGCAGGCCATCGAGGCGGCCGCCGATGAGGCCGGCATCGGTTTGACGCTGCTGCCGACCTTGTATCAAAGCAGCAATTTTGGGGCGCTGCCATTGCGCGCCGAACAGGCGCGTTTTGCCATGGATGTCGACGAATTCCTGCGCAGCATCCAAGACTATTCAGGCCGTCACCGCATGGGCGCAGCTTTTCACAGTCTGCGCGCGGTGCCGCTCGAGACTCTCAACAGGGCTGCTCATGCGCTGCGCTCCATCGATGAGAGCATGCCGGTGCACATTCATGTTGCGGAGCAGATGCTCGAGGTACGGTCCTGCCTCGAGTCAACCGGACGGCGACCGATCGAATTGCTGCTGGACCAGGGTTTGATCAACTCGCGCTGGTGCTTGGTGCACGCCACCCACGCCACTGCTGCGGAACTGAAAGCCGTTGCCGGCAGCGGCGCAGCCGTGTGCGTGTCGATCTCCACCGAAGCCAACCTCGGCGACGGTTTTTTCGACAGCCCGCGTTTTCTTCATGCCGGCGGCCGACTGTGCATCGGCTCCGACAGCCAGGCCACGGTCAATCCGGCCGAGGAACTGCGCTGGCTCGAATATCAACAGCGGCTGAAGAAAAGACGCCGCGGAGTGCTCGCCACCAAGGCGCTGGCCCATGTGGGCACGCGCTTGTGGAGCGAAGCTGCGCTCAGCGGTGCACAGGCGCTCGGCATCGACGCCGGACGTATTGCCGTGGGTGCGCGCGCCGATTGGCTGGTTCTCGATCCCGCGCATCCAAGCCTCGCCGGCAGCGGAAACGAATCCGCACTGGATCACCTGGTTTTTGCCGGCGCTCACGCCGCCATTCGTCACGTCATGGTGGCCGGCCGCTGGGTCGTGAAAGACCGGCATCACGCCGCCGAGGATGAATCCAGCCGGCGCTTCGCGAATTTCATGCTCAATTCAACGTGACCTTCATGCGGTTGTCGTCGGACACCCGGTCGATCAGCTTGTTGTAGGGGTCGATTCCAGCCTCATAAGGCAGTTCGTTCACCGTCAAAGTAATCGTGCTGTCGCCATCCGCGATGGCGCGCTTCTCCAGCAACAGGATTTTCTGGTTCTCTTCCTTGCCGTCGGATGCGCGCGCAAAGACGCCGATTTCGATCGGCGTGTCTATCTTCGCCTCGGTGGTCCTGCCTTGGCCGTCGGCATAGGTCTTTTGCGCATGGACTTTGAGGGTGACATCGTACTTTCCGTCCGCGCGCTTCTTGGCACTCGCCTCGGTCACCCGATTGTCGAACACCGTGATCTTGCTGAACAGATCCTCGATCAGCGGCCCCCATCGAGGATCCGCTTCCTGGCGCAGATCGTCGAGAAACTCGGTGGTGATGGTATAGGGCGGTTGCTGGAACGCCTTCTCGCGGTCATAGCGAGCCAGCGCCCGATCGACCACATCCTCGCCCACATAATCCTTGAGCGCGTACATCGCGACCGACCCCTTGCCATAATGGATGTACGGCTGGTTCTCGTTCAACGCCAGCGGCAACTCCTCCACCAACTCGCCGCCGCGGCCGCGCAGGTAGCTGTCCAGCTCATACTTCAGGAATTTTCGCATCTTCGGCCGGCTGTATTCTTTTTCCTGCAGCATCAGCGACGAGTACTGCGCAAAGGTTTCATCCAGCATGGTGACGCCTTGTACGTTCGCGCCGATGACCTGATGAGCCCACCATTGGTGGGCGACTTCATGCGCGGTGATATAAAACACATAGTCGATGTCGTCCTGATTGCGCAGATCGGCAATGAAGCCGATCGATTCCGAGTACGGCACGGTGTTGGCGAAACTTTGCGCGAAAGTTGCGTAGTTTGGAAATTCCAGGATGCGCATCTGCTTGAATTGAAACGGCGCATAAGCCTCCGAGAAGTGCGCCAGCGATTTTTTCACCGAATCGATCATGCGATCGACGTTGTAGGGATGCTGGGGGTCGTAATAGACCTCGACGGACACATCGTTCCATTTGTCGCGCTTCACCTGGTAGCGCGCCGATTGAAACGAGAAGAAGTCCTGGATGGGCTTGTCCATCTTGTAGTGAAAATAGCGCCTGCCGTTTTCACGCCATTCCCGCTCCAGATAGCCGGGCGCCAGCGCGACTTGATCGGCCTCGGTCGATACCGTCGTTTCGAAACCGACCCAGTCGGCGTCGCAGCAAAACAAGCTGTTCCTGCGGGCCGCCTGATCGTCGATCTTCGCCATACGCGGCACCGGCCCCAGGCCGTACTTGCGCCGGTCGTTGCGATCGACCAATTGGTTGTCCTCGCTGTATCCGAAATGCGGGAATACGAGGTTGTTGATGAATGTACCGTTCGCGACCACGGTGGTGTCGGTCGGCTCGTTGCGGAAACCCCTGCTCCAGTATTGCAGCACGAAATCGAAATCCATCGACGCGCCCGGCGCCAGCGCTTGCTTCAACCGATAGATGGTATAGCCCGCAATCTTGTCCTCGCTGACGAGGTCATGCGGTGCGAATTGCAGGGAGATCAACTTGAGTTCAATGGGCAACCGCATGTGAATATCGCCGATGGGGCCATCGGTCTTGTTGGTCAATACATAATGTCCGCGCACATCGACCTTGCGCATCGAGGGATACATGTCGACATCGACTTTGACCTCGGTGATTCGCGGCTGCGGCAGATCCTTGTACTGCCGGTAGTGTTTCTCATAGTCGGCCCTTTCGCGCTTGCCGACATCGGTGGCCACATACCGGTTGATCACGTTGGTGTTGTAGAAGATCCAGGCGCCGATACCGGCGAAGCCGAGCAGCGAGACGGCCGCCAAGGTGCGTGCCGGACCCGCAAACCGCTGGGCCGCCGTTCGCGTACGTTCCTTCCAGTCCAACGCGGTGCCCCTGGGCCAGTACAGGGAGGCCAACACCATGAGAAATACCGCGAAACACGTCCAGTAGGCGCGGAACCACAGATGCCCTGCCAGGAAATGGCCATAGCCATTCATGTCGGAATACGGCGTAGTGGGAGCGCTGCCGAAGTTGTACAGATGATGGTCGAAATGGAGCTGCGACAAGGCAATCCGGCTCACCAGGAAAATCACGATGAGCAAATAACCCAGGAACTTGTTGTTGGCGATCACCTGCAGGAAAATCGCCAGCGCCGCGATCAGCATGAAGGCCACACCGGTCAATGCCAGCGACGATAGATACAAGCCCGGCTCGAGATGCGTGTAGCCGCGGATCAACTGATAGCCCATGGATTCGATCACGCCGGCCGCGAGGAAAGTCACGATCACGGCTGCAGCCGCCGTCAGCTTGGACAATAACGGGATCCAATCGGGCAGAGAGTAAGCGTCGGTGATCTCACTGACATGCGCCGTGCGCTCCCGCCACACCAACTCTCCGGCATAAAAACCGACGATGATGATGAGCAGAAAGTTGTAGCTGCTTTGCAGCGAGGTGATCATCAAATGCGTGACCGGGTACGGCTTGGTGTCCGCAATCTGATTGCCGAATGCCAATGAGAAGCCGAGATTCATCAAACCGAAGCCCACGATCACGATGAAGGCCACGCCGGTCAGCACTGCCCGGGTGTCGAAGCGTGCCTGTTTAACGAATTGCGCCCAGCGGGCGCGGGCGTCCGTCCGCAGATTCACCGCGGGCGTGCGCGTCACGACCGCGACGACCCCGGCCGGGGCAGCGGGCTGGGGGCGCCGCCGCCGGAGTTTCAATCCCTCGCGATCAGGGCGAAACAAGGCCATGGTGGCGGCGATCATCACGGCGCCGACGCCGACCCAGATGGCGCGATTCGCCAGCAGCAGGCCGCTGAGTTCGGGCAGCCGCGTATTCCGATCCTCGATCGACCAATAGCGGGATGCCAATTGGATGGCGCCGAAACCGAACGGATCGATCAGCGCGCCCAAGGTGAAATGCTGCAGGTTGCTCAAGCTGATGCCTGCGACCTGCCACAGCACGAAGAAGGCAATGACGCCGATGTAGGTGCCCAACAACGAGCGGGTCAGGGTCGCCAGCAAGAACAGCAGCGCCGCGACGAAGAATAAATTCGGCAGCACGAAGACGCCGAAGCTGTACACATAGGTGTGCATCTCGGTCGGCCCCAAACGCGCGGGATCGATCCATGGCATATGCGCGCCCAGGGTCAAGCCCAGCGCGACGAAAGCCATGACCAGGGCGGCGGTCACATAGCCGGCCACGAAGCGGCCGCCGAGGTATGCCCGTCGAGACAGCGGCGTGGCAAAGAACATGTCCGCCGTCCCCGCTTCGAAATCGCGAAGTGCCGCCCCGGCGACGAACACTGTGATCAGAAACATGCCGATCACCGTGAAACCGCTGAGCCAGTTCAAGACAACGAGCGGCGCATTGCGGTGCGTATTGCCCACCCCGCCGCCGATCTGCACGCTGTCCGACGTGGCGGCGGTGAAGGCCATGGCGCCGAAAGCAACTGCAATCATCCAGAACAGCGGGCTCTTCAACTGCTGGCGAAGTTCGAATCCAAATATTTCCCTGAACATGCCCCGCTCCGATCAGGCCGCCGTGGCGGACGGGCCGGCGGAAGCGCTTGCAGGCGTCGCCGCGTTCGCGGCTTGATGCCGCAGTTGGCCGAAGTAGACATCCTCGAGATCGGGCGCAACGCCTTCGAAGCCTTCCTCGGGTTTACCGTCGCCCAAGACGTGGACGATGGATTTGCCCGCAACCAAACGGGTCGACAACACCGTAAAGCGCTGCTTGTAGTCGTCGATGGCCGCGGTTGGCACGGCGCGGCGCCAGACCCGCCCATCCAGAGCGCGCATCGCCTCGCCCGGTTCGCCGCTCAACAGCACCTGGCCCAAGGCGATGATGGCCATGCGCGGACACAGGTCGGTCACATCCTCGACGATGTGCGTGGAAAGAATAACCACGACGTTCTCGCCGATTTCCGCCAGCAGATTCAGAAAGCGATTGCGCTCTTCGGGATCGAGTCCGGCGGTCGGCTCATCCACGATGATGAGCTTGGGCGCGCCGATCAAGGCCTGTGCGATGCCAAAGCGCTGACGCATGCCGCCCGAGAAGGTACCGAGTTTGCGCTTGCGTACCTCCCACAAGTTGACCTGCTGCAGCAAAGCTTCGACCAGATTCTTGCGCTCGCCGCGCGCCGTCACGCCTTTGAGCACCGCGAAGTGATCCAACATCGTCTCGGCTGTGATCTTGGGATAGACCCCGAACTCTTGAGGCAGATAACCGAGTTGCCGCCGCGCGCTCTGCTTGTCGCCCAGCACGTCGAGATTGTTGAGACGGATGGTGCCGGTGTCGGGATCTTGCAGCGTCGCGATCGTGCGCATCAAGGTGGACTTCCCCGCTCCATTCGGACCCAGCAAACCGAACATGCCATTGGGAATGTCCAGTGAGACATCCTTCAGGGCTTTGACACCGTTGCCGTAGGTTTTGGAAAGCTTCCGAAGCTGCAGCATGTTGAAATCCCTACTAAATTTACTGTTCTAGATAACTATAACTGTATAATACAGCGAGTCCGCCGATCAAG
>CAZZWM010000130.1:11057-11686 GCA_964657945.1 uncultured Steroidobacteraceae bacterium | reverse complement strand
GTTTTCGCTGCGCAAGGAGCTGGGCGAATTGGATTATTCGATGCTGTACCAAGATCCGGACAAGGCGCTGCAGGATAACCCCTCGATCGGCGAACTGTATGTGAGCAAGGATCGCCGCGCGGCCCTCTACCAGATCACACCGGCGAACGGCCTGACCGTGAAGGCAATCGAGCGATTGACCCGCGATATCGCAACCATTCACCCGGACGGTCCCTTCGAAGTGACCATCGGCGGCAGCCCCGCCGAGCACAACGACTTCAACCGCTACATGTTCAAGAGCCTGCCGCGCATCTTTACCTTCGTGGTGGGCGCGACGCTGCTGTTCTTGTTCATTGCCTTCCGTTCGATTTTGCTGCCCATCAAGGCGGTGATCACCAACCTGCTCGCCGTGGCCGCCGGCATCGGCGCGGTGGTGGCGGTGTTTCAATTGGGGTGGCTGAATGGTCTGGTCGGCTTGGAAAAGCCCTTCACGGCCATTCCACTGGAAGTGCCGATGATGGTTTTTTGCCTCAGCTTCGGCTTGTCGATGGACTATGAGTTGTTCTTGCTGTTTCGAATCCGGCGGGAATACCTGATCCACCGCGACAACAACCGCGCCACCGTCGACGGGCTGGCGGCCGTGGCCCCGG
>CAZZWM010000130.1:0-11047 GCA_964657945.1 uncultured Steroidobacteraceae bacterium | reverse complement strand
CACCGGGGCGGGCCTGATCATGGCGGTGGTGTTCGGCGCCTTCATCGGTGCCGACCTGCCGGTGTTGAAGATGATGGGCGTGGGCCTTTGTGTATCGGTCCTGGTGGATGCCACCGTGATCCGCGCCTTAGTGGTTCCGGCGGTCATGACGCTTGCCGGACGTTGGAACTGGTACCCCGGCGAGCGTTAGCCCACCTTGATCGGCACTCCGCAACGCGCCAGCACGCCGCGCAGATCGCGAATCGGCGGAAACACTTCGTTGTTCCAGTCGCTGCCCTGCGCATCATAGGCACGCTGCTCGTGCTCCACGATGTCCTTGTCCTCGCGGAAAATATTTTCCGTGAACCACGTGACGAAGGGCCATACCAGGTGAATGATTCCCGGGAAGCTCGGCTTCTTCACCGATAGATACCCATACGTGCGGTTGGTGCGCTGCTGCGCATCCAGCGGCGTGTATCCCAGCCACACATCCAACACCGGGTCATCCGATTGCTGGATGTCGCGTCCCACCCAGACTTTCAGACTCTGCGTCGGATAGTCGGTGCGGATACGCATGTGATCGGAGAAGTCCTTCTTGGCTTCGCCCCGTTTGCGCATCAAATCGACGATGACTTGCTCGCCCACCGACGACTTGCCTTCGGTGCGGCTGAAACTGTATTCGACTTCCGCCCAGTTATCGCCGTGATTGCGGCCCAGGCAGCGCGCGCGAATCGAACCCATCTGCTTGCGGTGCATGAATTGGTGGTTCATGTCGAAAAGATTTTCGTGCATGAAGGTGTAGTGGCAGGCGACTTCGCGATTCAAGCGCCGCGTCTTGTATTCCTTGTTCTGTGAGGAACCCAGGGTCGCGGGCGCCCGGCCATCGGCCAGCGTGGCATCACCGGGGAACACGAAAATCAGATCGTCGATCTCCCGGGCGGGGTAACTCTTCACAAAGGCGGGCGCCCGATCGGGGCCAAGGTAAGGCACGTTGACGCACTTGCCGGTGCAGTTGTAGGCCCAGCCGTGATAGTGGCATTTCAATTCATCGCCGCTGACCACGCCCAGGTGCAGCGGGACCTGGCGGTGGGCGCAGCGATCTTCCAGCGCGAATACTTTGCCGCTGGTGCCGCGATACAAAACGATGGGCTCGCCCGCGAAGCGCCGGCCCAGGGTCTTGCCGGGCTTCAGTTCATCGGACCACGCCAGCGGATACCACTGGTCCGGGTGGGCGCCGATCTGGCGCAAATCGACGCTGTTTTGCGGAGCCGCCGGCCGCAGAGTGAGTAGATTTGAGCTTTCCTCAGACATTTCCCCTCCGAGCGCATTAGCGGCTGCATTCTACATGGAGGCTAGGAGCGGAATCGAACCGCTGTACGCGGCTTTGCAGGCCGCTGCATGACCACTCTGCCACCTAGCCGCAGCCTCAGGCCTGAATTGAGGCGCGATTGTGCCACAGATTGTCTCATCCATTAACCACAGCCGAAATTCTCGGATCGCTGCCGAGCCGCTTGAACCAAACCTAAGTCATTGTATTTGCGATGCCCGACCAACCGGTTCTGCCAAGCGTTCGGTTTCCGCCACCGGCTCAGTGGGCTGGGTAGCCCGCAGCAGCGCCTCTTCGAGCCGCTGGCGATCGATGGGCTTGGCCAAGAAGTCATTCATACCCGCCGCGAGGCATTGCTCGCGATCGCGGGCAAGCGCGTTCGCCGTCAGCGCGATCACGGTCACGTTGGGATTTCTAACTGCGCCGGCCGGCGTGCGCAGCAGCCGCGTGGCTTCGAAGCCGTCCATTTCCGGCATTTGGCAGTCCATCAGCACGAGGTCGAAATCCGCTTCGCGAAGCGCTTGCAGCGCCTCAATGCCGTTACCGACACACTGCACCTGCACGCCGTATCTTTTCAGCAAGTGGACAGCCACCTTCTGGTTGACCAGGTTGTCGTCGGCGAGCAGCACGCGCAAACCCGGTCGAAGCGGACTGTCGCTGGACTGGCCCCGTATTCCGGACGCCGCGACCTGCGCAGTCTGCGTGAGCTGCGCCACGGCGCGTAACAACTGGCTGGGTTTGACCGGCTTGCTGACGACAAGATCGAACCAAGCTTGATCGGGACCGGGGTTGGCCTTCGCCAAGGGACGCAACAAAATCAGTCCGGGCGGCGGCGCTTCCAAGCGGTGAATTTGCGCGGCGAACCAAGCAGCGTCGTGATCGGACAATTGCTGGTCAATGATCGCGACAGCCGGTGGTACGCCCATGGTGAGCTGAGTGCGGTATTCGTCGAGTGCATGCTGGGCGGACGCCACCACGATCAATTTGCATTCGGCGGCCAGCATTTCCCGCGCGATGATCTCGCGGATGCGAGTGTGGCCAACCGCCAGCAGCACCTTTAGACCCGGGGGGCACTCGGGAGGCACCGCCGCGAGAGGCGCATCGATGCAAGGCAATACCAACGCCACGCGAAATGTCGTGCCTGCCCCAAATGTGCTTTCTGCCTCGATGCTGCCGCCCATGGCTTGCGCCAATTGCTTGGCGATGCTCAGCCCCAAACCGGAGCCGCCGAACCGGCGTGACGTGGAGGTATCGGCCTGGGTGAATGGCTTGAACAGAGCACTCATTCGGTCCGGTTGAATGCCGATGCCGCTGTCCCACACCGAAAATCGCAATTCGGCGGTCCGATCGGAGCGGCGGATCGCGCTCAGGGACAGGCCAATCTCCCCCTGTGCGGTGAACTTGACGGCATTGCTCAACAAATTCAGCAGAATTTGCCGCAAACGTGTCGGGTCGGAACGATAGTGCCACGGGGTTTGAGGATCGATGTCGACAACGAATTCGAGCCCTTTTGCCGCCGCATGCAGCGCTACGGTGTTCACCGTTTCGTCGATCACGTTGCGGATGTCGAAGTCGATGAATTCGAGCTCGAGACGGCCGGCCTCGATTTTGGAGATATCGAGAATATCGTTGATCAAGCCGAGCAGAGATTGACCGCTGGAGCGCGCGATCTCTGCGAACTCGCGCTGTTCAGCTGCCAGCGATGTCTCCAGCAGCAGGTTCGTCATGCCAATCACGCCGTTGAGAGGCGTGCGGATCTCGTGACTCATGTTGGCGAGAAACTCGCTTTTCGCGCGATTCGCCGCATCGGCCTTGATGCTGAGCGCTTCGAGGACACGGGCCCGCTCCGCGATTTCAAGATTCGAAGCGAGCAGTTGCTGCGCCATTTGGCGGCGTTCCATGAACATGATCGATGCCGGGAACAATGCCATCATGTGAAAACCGAAATAGATTTGAAGCTCCAGGTTCCGGCCGCTTTCGTCCCCCGGGTGTTCGGCCGCGAACATGCCAATTCCATGGATGGTGCAATAGATGACGATGAACAAGGCGCCGACGACCGCGATGGCGGAGCCGGCAAATCCGAGCAGGGAGTCCACCAGCAGCAGCAAGGGAAACAACAGAAAAGATGTCGGAACACGACTCACCGAAAAAATGCCGGTGGCGGCAACGAACGCCAGGGTCAGGATCCCGACGGTTTTGAACAGCGCATCGGGTCGCAGCAGGCTGCGCATCTGCGGCGATCGGATCGCCAGGGTCAACGGCATGGTTGCGGCAATGCCCAGCATGTCGGCGACAGCCCAGCCGTTGAAGGTGGCACCGAACGGGTAGTCCAGGACGACGAAATAAACCTCTGCGTTCAGCAAGCCGGAGACCCCGGGTCCCAGGATCAGTGCAGCGAGGAAGCGCACGAAAAGGTGTGGAGTTCGCAGCCATTGATCCAACGTGACAAACCGCGGCAAGAGCGTGGCGCAGCAGACCACTTCCAAGGTCGAACAAAGACGCTCGAAAAGCTTCATCCAAAAGACGGGGTCGATTTCAAAACTATCGCCAATACCCGTTCCCAACTCAATGCCGAGCAGCATCCAAATCCAGGTCGACCGCGGCCGCATCAACAACAGGGCAATGGTCACGCCGTTCAAAGGCCAGACAATGTTCCACCCGTCGCTGAACCCGAAGCGGTTTATTGCGATCACTGCGATCATGTAGATCGCGGTGAAAGCGAAAATCGTCTTGGCGGGTCGGACCCAGGCGAACGGCATCCTCGAACACTATAAGAGATCGTGGTACGACGCCCCGGTGGGATCGTGTTTCGACCGGCCCGGGGATGGGACGGCCATCACACATTGGGTACCGACGCGACGCTGCGCAACCGCGCAAGACGCGCGCGAAGGGCCTGTCCGCCGCTTACGCCCAAGCCGTAAGAAAATCCGTCAAATTATTGGAGCGGAAAAGGAGGCTCCACCACGTGCACCACGCCAAAGCGCATGAATGGTTCCATGGCACTGGACGCACGGCATGGGCAACGTGTCCGTTGACCCAAATTGCATTCATTCGCATTTCATCCAACCCGAAGATAATCGCCGATGCAGTCACTCCCCGTGAGGCGCTGCACGTGCTCAAGAAGATCGTGGATGTGGCTGGCCATCATTTTTGGCCCGACACGCTTGCACCGACTGACGCCAAGGCTTTTGCGAGTGCCGCGTTCGTAGGCCACCGGCAGGTGACGGATGCATATCTCTTATCGCTGGCTCAACACCCCAAAGGCAAACTCGCCACCTTCGACAAGGGTATTGCCGACCTGATTCAGGTGAATAAAGAGCGCCGCCAGCAGATCACGGTGATAGAGGCTTAAGCTACCGCCAAAACCGTGCATCTTGGATCCAGGCTTCCATCAAAGAGTGCCGACCATCGAGTTGACCTGCTACCGTACAGTCTGTACAGTAAATCATGTCAAAAATATCGCATCGAGGGTCGGAAGACGCTCGGAATGAACTCCCGAGCTTGATCGAAGCCGCCGAAGGCGGCCACGCGACGATCATCACTCGTCGGGGGCGCCCGGTGGCCGCATTGGTCCCAGTCGATAATTATCGGCGTAGTCATCGCCAGCAATCACTTCTAGCCCTCGAAGGCTCGGGCCGAAGCCAGTGGGGCAAGAACAGCGCCCGCATAATCGGAAAGTTGCGCGACGAATGGGGCCCATAAACGTTGCCGAGCTTGCCGAGGACGCCCTTCTCCTCATGGATTCCGCCCCGATCATCTACTTCCTCGAGGCGAACCCGAAGTTCTCGCCGATTTTCAAACCGGTTTTCGTCGCCCACGATGCCGGACGTGTTCAGTTCGCAGTGACGACGATCAGTCTGGCCGAAGTTCTGACAGGCCCCTTACAAGCAGGCGACGAAGCCCTGGCCGAGCGCTATCGAGCGATCCTGGAAAGCTGGCAAGTCGTCGAATTGACCGCTGACATCGCCGCCAATGCAGCGCGGCTGCGGGCGTCGCTGCGTCTGAAGCTTGCCGATGCCGTGCAAGCGGCGAGCGCCATCTCGATCAATGCCGGCGCACTCGTCACGCACGATCGAGACTTTTCTCGGGTGCACACGTTAAGAGTGCTCCCATGAGGACGCTCGATCTCAGGATTTCACCTGCGGCATGATTGCGAGCGGTCTGCCGTCCAGCAGCGACTCGGCGGGAAGCGCGACATTCCGTGTTGCTACAGGTAATCGGGCCAATCTGAATCCTATTTTATTTTAGTCTTGACTAAAATAATAATGGCTTTAGAATAGTCATATGAGGTATCTGGCCGCCCTCTTGCGCGAAGATTTGAAGAGAAAAATGATTCTGCTGGCCGGTCCCCGGCAATGCGGCAAGACCACTCTCGCCCGATCCCTGCTCGACAGCCGCGGCCAATACCTCAACTGGGACATCACCAAAGACCGCAAGGTCATTCGCGAGCTCGCCTGGCCCAAGGACGCTTCGCTAGTTGTCTTGGACGAATTGCACAAGGCACCGAAATGGAAGAACCTGCTCAAGGGGGTGGTCGACGAGTTCGGCAACGAGCCGCCCTTGCTGGTCACGGGTAGCGCACGCCTCGACGCATTTCGCAGGGGCGGAGACGCGCTGACCGGGCGCCACTACTTCTACCGCTTGCACCCGATCGATCCCGCCGAGTCGAAACTATTCCTGCCTGAGATGGCACTCGACGGCCGCATTACACGCCTTCTGACAGCCGGCGGATTTCCGGAAGCCTTTCTCAACCCGACGGACGCCCCTCGACTGCGCAATGATCGGATGGAACTCGTCACGCGCGAGGACTTGCGCGACCTGTCCCACGTCAGTTCATGGCGCGGACCCACGGATCTCATCGAATTGCTGCGAGAGCGGGTCGGTAAGCCCGTCAATTTCGACAACCTCGCCCAATCTCTCGGCATCTCGCCGCCCACGTCCAAAGCCTGGGTCGAACTGCTTGAAAAATTGTACGTGATTTTTCTGTTGCCACCGTATTCGAACCGACTGTCCCGGAGTATCCGCAAAGATCGGCGAGTCTTTTTTTTCGACTGTGCAGCGGCCTACGACGAAACCGGCGGCGCGCAACTCGAAAATCTGGTCGCTTGCAGCTTGCTCAAGTTCGCGCAGTTCAGGCGGGACACAGCCGGCGAGAACTGGGAACTTTTCTACTTGCGCGACAAAGAGAGCCGCGAAGTGGATTTCGTCGTCACCGCAAACCGCCGGGTACACTGGCTAATCGAAGTAAAGGCCTCAGACGTCAATCCCGGCTCCAGCTTGAAGTACTACACTCAACGATTGCGACCGACCGAGTCCTTGCAGCTCGTGCGCAATCTTGACCGACCTCAAGAGAAATCCGGCATCAAGATTCTGCCGCTTGGTTCATGGCTGGAAGAACTGCCGACGGTCCGAGCACAGTGATCAGCTGTCGCAGTATGGCATCTGCGGTCTGGTACACCAGTCTTTGGTCGATGACCGGGAAGAGTTGGTGAAAACCCAGACCAGACCTGGTGCGACGGTCTAGCGAGCGCAACCGCTTGACCTAACGGACTTTTGGAGCGGGAAAGGAGGCTCGAACTCCCGACCTCAACCTTGGCAAGGTTGCGCTCTACCAACTGAGCTATTCCCGCGATGCAACGCGCCGTCAACCGAGGCGCAATTGTAGGGCCGGAACGCCTGGAGTCAAGATGAAGCGGCGCAAAATGCCGCCTAAATCATTGAACTGGACGGCAATTCGGCGAATCACCGGCCTATAGCTGCGAGCTGTTGCGAAGCTCGGGCCACGCCAGCCGCAGGTACGAAATCATCGACCACAGGGTCAGCACCGCGGCCACGGCGGTGAGCATCAGCCCCAAGGCATAGATCGGAATGCCGAACAGGTCGCGTCGAAACAGCAGCAGCGACAGACCGATGATCTGCATGATGGTCTTGTACTTGCCCAGAACGGAAACCTTGATGCGGCTGCGGGCGCCTATCTCCGCCATCCATTCGCGCAGGGCCGAAACTGCAATTTCGCGGCCGATGATGACGATGGCCGCAATCACGAGGTACCACTGCGGATCGCGGCTCACGATCAGCACCAGGGCGGCGGCGACGATCAGCTTGTCGGCGACGGGATCCAGGAAAGCCCCCAGACGCGAGGTCTGGCCGAGCTTGCGCGCGAAGTAACCATCCAACGTATCAGTGATGCCCGCCAGCGCGAAACCCACGCCGGCGGCCGGATGCGCCCACCAATACGGCAGGTAGAACAGCACCACGATGCCCGGAATCATCAGTATCCGCAGCCACGTCAACGTGTTCGGCAGATTCCAATGCGACTTGCGGCTAGCGTCCGGGATGGAGGTGCTCATAGATCACTTCGGCGAGGTCGCGCCCCAGCCCGCGGATTTGTACGAAATCATCGATGCCGGCACGCAGAATCCCTTGTAGGCCGCCGAACTGCTTGAGAAGTTCGCGGCGTTTGACCGGCCCCAGCCCCGGTATGGTCTCGAGTATCGATTGGCTGTGACGCTTGGCCCGCTTGCGGCGGTGCCCGGCGATCGCGAAACGGTGCGCTTCGTCGCGCACGCGCTGAATCAGATGCAAGGCACGAGAGTCTGGAGCCAGTATAGTGGGGGTGTCCTGGCCCAACAAGAACAGTTGCTCCTGGCCGGCGCGCCGGTCCGCACCTTTCGCCACGCCGATCAACGTGATGCCCGTGACGCCCATCTCTTCCAGCACGCCGGCCGCCTCCGCCAATTGTCCCTTGCCGCCGTCGATGAGCAGCACATCGGGTTTGACGATCTCGCCATCGCGCACCCGTTTATAGCGCCGGGTCAACGCCTGGTGCATGGCGGCGTAGTCATCCCCCGGCGCAATGCCGCTGATATTGAAGCGGCGATAGTCGCTCTTCAGCGGACCTTCCAAGCCGAACACCACGCAGGAAGCCACCGTGTCGGTGCCGCTGGTATGGCTGATGTCGAAGCATTCGAGCCGCTGCGGCGTGTCTTCCAAGTCGAAAGCCTCGCGCACGTCCTCGAGGCTGGATTCGATCCCTGCGCGCGCCAAACGCCGCATGTTCAGCGCCTGTTCGGCGTTGTTGTGCATCATCTCCAACCAGCGCGCGCGGATGCCGCGCACCGAGGCCGTGAGCCGAACCTTGTGACCCGAGCGCTGCGCGAAGGTGGATTCGAGCAAGGCCATTTCCTCGATCTCCTGTTCGACGATGATCTCCGGCGGCGCGTCCCGCTCCATGTAGTACTGCGCCAGGAACGCCGACAGCACCTCGGGCCGTTCGGCGTAGGGAGCCTTGGGGAAGAAAGTAGTACTGCCCAGGCTGCGGCCGGCACGCACGAACATCAAAGCCACGCAGTACTCGCCGTTGGCGGCAGCCACCGCAATGACATCGGCATCTTGATCGATGTCGGCCGTGACGATCTGCTGCGACTGCACGGTCTGCAGCTTGGCAAGCTGATCCCGCAATTGCGCGGCGTCTTCGAAGTGCAGACCTGCCGCCGCGCTCTCCATCCGCCGGGTCAAGTCCTCGCGGACTTCATCGTTGCGCCCTTCCAGCACCTTGATGGCGGCACCGACATCGCCGGCATAGCTCTGCTTGGAAATCAGTCCCACGCAAGGTCCGGTGCAGCGCTGGATTTGATACTGGAGGCAGGGTCTGGAGCGATTGGCGAAATAACTGTCTTCGCAATTTCGCAGGCGAAACAATTTCTGGATTTGCTGCAGCGTATCGCGCACCGCGCCGGCCGATGGATACGGCCCGAAATAACGTCCCGGTTCCTTGCGCGAACCCCGATAGAAGCTCAAGCGCGGAAACTCGTGGGCGGTTTCGACGTGCAGATAAGGAAAGCTCTTGTCATCCCGCAACACCACGTTGAAACGTGGCCGATGCTTCTTGATGAGGTTGTACTCGAGCAACAGCGCCTCGATTTCCGAATTGGTGATCGTGACTTCCATGTTCACGGTCTTGGCGACCAGCGCCTGCACCTTGGGCTGAACGTTGCTCGCCTGGAAGTAGGAGCCGACGCGGTTTTTCAGGTTGCGCGCCTTGCCGACGTAGAGAATTTCTCCCTCGGCCCCCAGCATGCGGTACACCCCGGGACGTCCCGGCAGACTGTCGACGAAGCTCTTGGCGTCGAAACTCATGAGCCGGAGAGATCGCGCGCGCGCTCCACCACGGCTTCGAACATCGGCGCGGTCAGCCGCCGGGTCTGGGTGTTGTAGCGACTGCAATGGTAGGAATCGATCAATACCCTGCCCTCGCCGATGTGATGCTCAGCGGCGTGCGCGAACTTGTACCTGCCCGGCGCGAGGCCATGAGCCCGCAGCACCGACAGGTGCGCAATCGCTCCCAATGCCAGCATCACTCGCGCAACGCCGCTTTGAGCCAACTCGGCGCTCAGGTATCGATTGCAGGTTTTGATCTCGGCGGGCAAAGGCTTGTTTTCCGGCGGCAGACATTTCACGGCATTGGTGATGCGTGCATCCAGCAAACGCAACCCATCGTCCGCGGCGCGGGATACGGGCGCAGAGGCCAGCCCGTACTTGAATAAGGTTTCGTACAGCAAAATTCCAGCGTGATCGCCGGTGAAGGGCCGGCCGGTGCGATTCGCGCCGTGCTTGCCGGGCGCCAAGCCGACGATGATGAGGCGCGCCTGCGGATCGCCGAAGGGAGCCACCGGCAAACAGTAATAGGAAGGATGTTGGGTTTTGACCGTATCGAGAAATGCAGCAAGCCGCGGACAGCGTCTGCAGGCTGGGTCGAATACGGGGTTCATACTAGAGTTCATAAAAAACGGGCTACGTGGTCATCCCACGTAGCCCGCCATCGATCGCGCTTGGACTTGGACTAACCCGAGCGCAACTGAACCTGGCCCAGTCTGGGCGTGGAACCTGTCTGACCCCGCGGTTGAGGGAAAATTCCTGAAAAGCGGCAATTATTTTTGCCGCGGGGAAGGCTCTGAAAAAGAGAATAGCACCTAGTTGCTTCGAGGCAAGCCGGCTTTTCCAAAACTGCCGCCGCTATCCTAGAATAGTATTTAATAAACTCTGTAGAGTATTGTTTTTGTTAATTTAATTGAGTTTTATTGCATAAACATTTCTCCGCGGCCGCCGCCTCATCCAGGCGTCCTCAGGGCTTTCTTGGGGCGTTGCGCGCCGCCGGCCCGCCGCGCGATCAACATCGCGAGTTCCAAAGCCTGTTCGGCATTGAGGCGTGGATCGACCTGGGACCGATACGCTCGCGCCAGATCCGCTTCCGTCAAACCGCGCGCGCCGCCGATGCATTCGGTGACATCTTCTCCCGTCAACTCGATGTGCACGCCGCCGAGCATCGAGCCCTCTTCTTCGTGAATGCGAAACGAGGCATCGACCTCGGCGAGAATATTGTCGAAGCGTCTGGTCTTTATGCCGCCCGCCGTGGTCTCGGTATTGCCATGCATGGGATCGCAGACCCACAGCACCTGCGTACCGGTTCGCCGCACCGCGCGGATCATGTCAGGCAACCTCTTCTCCACGTCCTTGATGCCGAAGCGATGGATGAAGGTCAGCCTGCCGGGCTGATTCTGCGGGTTGAGGATTTGAATCAGTTCCTGCAGCCACTCGGCGCTCATCGCCGCGCCGACCTTGACGCCGATGGGATTGGCGATGCCGCGAAAATATTCGACGTGCGCACCGTCGATGTCGGCAGTGCGCATGCCTATCCAGGGCATGTGGGTCGATAGGTTGTACCAACGCTTGCGACGTTCG
>CAZZWM010000129.1:0-11718 GCA_964657945.1 uncultured Steroidobacteraceae bacterium | reverse complement strand
GCTGCCGGGTTGCTGCGTATCAACATCACTGCCAGCACGATGACGTTGGCCATCAGCAAAATGCCCAATGCCACCGCCCACAGGGGCAAGCGGTTGCGCCGGCTCGTGACGCGCGTGTCCATCAGGCCCGGCACCGACTGCCGCTGACGTTCGGTTTCGGATTTCTTCAATGCGTCGAGAATGAAGGACATCGGATATTCCTAGCCGCCGCGCAGCACATTGGACGCCAGCATGGGCGAACCCGGTTCGGCCAGCGCGGTGTCGAGCACCACCTGGGTTTGCAGCCCGGCAATTCCGTCCACATTGAGCCGATGTTCACGCTGGAAGTTCTGCACCGCAATCGCCAGTTGCTCGTCGAAGATGTCGGCCTGCTCGGGATCGGAGGCGCCGCCGTGCAAGGCGTTCAAGCTGCGGCGCAGCCAGCGGACCTCATCGCCCTGCATCCCGACGGTCAGCGACCGCGTGCGCAGGGTTTTCGGCTTCCAGATGACGGTGAAGTCGCCGAACCAATCGCGCGACAGATCATCCAGCGCGACCCGATGGTTGTGTTCTCCGAGATCGACCGTGGCGTACTTGTCATCCAATGCAGACAGCACCACGCGATGCCTTTGCCCGGCATCGTCGGTCAGGGTGAGGATGGCGGGCCGGTTCAGAGCGCGCACCTGCGCCCACGAACCGCGCTGTTCGAGGCAGGACAGCCCGGCCTTGTGTGCCTGACCGCAAGGATCTTTGTCATCGGCCATCGCCGTGCCCCAAAGCGACAGCAGCCGCCGGAACGCCGCCGTATCACTGGTGTTGGCCGAATTATCGGCGAGCAAATCGCGAATCGAGGCCACCGGCGGCAGCGCCGTCTCCGGCGCAACGTTGAGCGTTGCCGAGGGAATTGCCGTAGCGGCGCCACTGGGTAAAGCGGCAACGGGCGAGGCAGCCGCGCTGGGTACCGGATGCCGGACCGCGGCGGCGCGGTCGAGCGCGCGGCCCGGATGCCAAAACTGCCAGGCAGCGAACCCTCCGGCCGCCAGCACCACACTGCCCACGCCGCCCCCGACCCATGCCAACCAGGTGGGCAGGAAGCGGCGGCCGTACACCTCGCCCGCCGCCTGCCGGACCAGCGCGGCGGTGATCCGTCGCGTCTCCTGCGTGTACGCGCCCAGCAAGGCGCGATCGCAAGCGACATTGATCACCCGTGGAATGCCTGACGACAGCCGGTGTACTTCACTCAATGCCCCCGGCGTGAAGATCTCATCTTGAGCGCCGGCTACCCGCAGGCGGTGCCGCACATAACCCTTGGTCTCTTCGCGCGACAAGGGCATCAAGTGGTAGCGGCCGGTAATGCGCTGTGCCAACTGCCTCAGATCGTTACGGTCGAGCAATTCGCGCAGTTCAGGCTGACCGATCAAGATGATCTGCAGCAGCTTCTGGGTCGGCGTCTCCAGATTGGTCAACAGGCGCACCTGCTCGAGAACATCGAATGACAAGTTCTGCGCCTCGTCCACCAGGACGATGATGCGGCGGCCCTCGGCATGAGCCTGCAGCAGCCGTCGATTCAATGCGTCGACCATCTGCTTGACACTGTCGCGATCGGTGTCGGCAATCTCCAATCCCAGCTCTTCGCATATCGTCAGCAAGAACTCCACCGGCGTCACGCGTGGATTCAAGATCACCGCGACGTCGGCGTGGTGCGGAACCCGCGACAACAAGGTGCGCACCACCGTGGTCTTGCCCGTGCCGACTTCACCCGTCAATTGGATGAATCCGCCCGATTCATTGATGCCGTACAACAGATGCGCCAAGGCTTCGGCGTGGCGCTCGCTCAAGTAGAGATAGCGCGGATCCGGCGTGATGGCGAAAGGTTTTTCGGCTAGGCCGAAGAAGCTGGTGTACATGGCGGTTCCAGGATAATACCCTCAGCTTTGACTGTCCGAACCGCCGGGGGTTCTCGGCAACCGGCTGGCCCGGGTCAACACGGCCGCCCCAAATCGGTGGCGGATGCCATCGACCGCGCTATCCAAGCGGGAGGGGGCGGTTTTCACGCCCGCGAACAAATCGCTTTGCACCTGTTCCTGGAGGTCCGCCACTCCGACGCCCAGCAGCCGCACGGCGGCGCGCGGCTGGGCCTTGATCCACTCCTCCAACAGACCTTGAGCGACCCCGGATATGGTGGCGGTGTCCTGGGTGGCCGTGCCCAGCGCCTTGCGGCGGGTGTAGGTGGTGAAATCGGCGCGCCTGATCTTGACGTTGACCACGCCGGCGATCAGTCCCTGGGACCGCAGCCGCGACGCCGTGCGATCGGCAAGATGCGCCAACTGCGCCGACAGGTCCGCGGGCGAGCGAATATCGATGTCGTAAGTCTCCTCGGCGCTGATCGATTTTTCTTCGCGATCCGCCACCACCGGCCGATCATCGATGCCGCAGGCTCGGTCGCGGATCAATTTGCCATGCCTGCCGAACACACGCCACAACACGTCATCGTCGGCGTTGCGGACGTCGCCGAAGGTGTAGAGCCCGGCGGCGTTCAAGGCGGGAAGGGTCTTAGCCCCCACGCCGAACAATTTCTGGATGGGCAGGGGATCCAGCACCTCGCGCATATTGGCGGAGTCGATGCAGCATATGCCATCGGGCTTGTTCAAATCCGAGGCAATCTTCGCCAACAGCTTGTTCGGCGCGATGCCGACCGAGGCGGTCAGAGCGGTTTGTGCGGCAATGCGCGCGCGAATGTCGACCGCGATCTCTTGCGGCGCACCCAACAACCGCTGGCTCGCGGTCACATCGAGGAACGCCTCATCCAAGGATAATCCCTCGATCAGCGGCGTGAACCGCTGAAAGATTGCGAACACGACGCCGGAGACCTCCTGGTAGCGGCTCATGCGCGGTCGCACGACGACGGCATCGGGACAGCGCCTCAAGGCCTCGCGCATCGGCATGGCCGAGTGCACGCCGAATTTCCGCACCGCATAGCTCGCCGCCGCCACGACCCCGCGGCCGCCGGTACCGCCGACGATCAGCGGCCTGCCCTTCAGCTCCGGGTTATCCCGCTCCTCGACCGACGCATAGAACGCGTCCATGTCGATGTGCAATATGGCGCGGGTGTGCATCGCATCCCTTACTTCACCGTGATGGTGATCTTTTCGGATTTGAGCACCGGATCGAAGGCTTGGTGCAGATAGTCCGCGAACACCAGCTGCAGGGTGTGCTTTCCCGGGGCCAGCGTCAGCGTGGTCTCCGTCTGCCCCTTGCCGAAATGCAGGATCTTATCGGTGGCCGGCACGGGCGCATCCAGTGTCAATTCGCCGACGTCGGTATCGACCAGCAAATGATGATGTCCGGTGTTGTCGAATTTGACGCCCGCGGGCGCGATGCCCATCCCTTTCAAACCGAAGCGCACGGTTACCGGCCCGGTGATCTTGTCGCCATTGTGCGGCGATATGAAGTACACCTCCGCGCCCGCCGGTGCGGCGGTGCGGTCCGCGGCCAATGCCAGCGTTGCGAGAAGGCTCAATCCAATTGCAGCTAGCGCACGCATCATGATTCTCCTGTGAATCGAATTGCTTTACAAAGTCATTGCCGCATAGACGACCACGCCGGCGATGCCGAGGCCGGCCACCACCGAATAAACGATGAACAGCACGAAGGCCTGGAAAAAGGTCCGGATCCAGCCGCGCCTGTACACCCGCCGCATGGCCATGAAAGTGTACACCGCCAAGGACCAGCCCAGCAGTGTCGACAGCACGCTGCCGACGGGATCCAAAACCGGCCACGCCTCGCCGGCGCTGATCACCAGCGCCAGGACGATGGCGACCGAAAAGAAAAACGCGTGCAGATGCAAAAAGAACAACAGATGCTCCGCGTAGCGATGTCGAGGGCGCCAATACATCAGCATGTTGAGGAATGCGATGAGGGGCAGGAAGATGAACATCGCCTTGGGGCCCGTTGCCAGGGCGACGTGCAGCCAATTGCTGCCATTGTCGCGTTGAATCTCCTCGCAGGCATGGATGATGCGTGCATTCCAAGCCGCAGACAGGTTGAAATTCATGGCGGCGCAATTGTCCACCCCGTCCTTTTGCGCCGAGTCCGTGGGATCGAACTGAAGGACGGCGCCGTGCGGCGTGTGGAAGGAGATCAGCAGAAAAAAGATGATGCTCAGGATCAGATACAGCCGAAACGGCGGCACATAAGCGACCCGCCGGCCGGCAACGAATTCGTTGGTGAGCATTCCCGGTTTGAACCACAGTGGAACCAGCGTGCGCCACAGACGCGAGTCGGCATGGGTCAATCCCTCCATCGCCTCGTGGATCAGCTCACCGGTGGTGGGCACATGCACGTCTGCGGCCTGACTGCATTCGACGCAATACCGGCCGAGCAGCGCCGCACCGCAATTCTTGCAGCGCGCCGTGACGAGCGTGCCGCCGATTGCCTGCACTTCGGCTGCGGTGGGCGTCACAGCGCCGGCGGTATGCTTCGCTTCGTGTTCGTCGATCGCGCTCATCAGACCGCTCCGCGAGCACCTGGCTAGATCAAGTCTTTGACGCCGTCCCGCTCTTCCAGCAGTTCGCGGTGGGTCAACTGCATTTTTTCCTTGCTGAACGCATTCAGATCCAATCCCTGCACGATGCTGTATTCACCGTCCTTGCACGTCACCGGATACGAGTAAATGACGCCTTCCGGAATTCCATAGCTGCCGTCCGAGGCAACACCCATGCTGACCCAGTTGCCGGCAGCCGAGCCCAGCATCCAGTCGTGCACGTGATCGAGCGCGGCGGCGGCGGCCGAGGCCGCAGAAGACGTTCCGCGCGCCTTGATCACCGCCGCGCCGCGCTGCTGCACCGTGGGGATGAAGTGCTCCTTGAACCAGCTCTCCTCCACCAACGACAGCGCCGGCTTGCCGCCGACGGTGGCGTGGTGCAGATCGGGATATTGCGTGGCCGAGTGATTGCCCCAGATGATGACTTTTTTTACGTCGGCGAGCGAGGCGCCGGTCTTTTCGGTCAGCTGCGCCAGGCCGCGATTGTGATCCAGGCGCGTCATCGCGGTGAAATGCCGCGGATTGAGCGATTTGGCGTTCCTTTGCGCGATCAGCGCATTGGTATTTGCCGGATTGCCCACCACCAGCACCCGCACATCGCGGTTGGCGACGGCGTCGAGCGCCTTGCCCTGGGCCGAAAAAATCTTGGCGTTCTCCAGCAACAGGTCCTTGCGCTCCATGCCGGGCCCGCGCGGCCGCGCACCCACCAGCATGGCGAAATCGCAGTCCTTGAATCCCACATTGGCGTCGGAGGTGGCCGTGACCTTGTTGAGTGTGGAGAAGGCACAATCATTCAGTTCCATCACCACGCCGCCCACCGCGGCGGCGGCGGCGGGAATCTCCAACAGGTTCAGATTGATGGGCTGATCGGACCCGAGCATCTGACCTGAGGCGACGCGAAACGCCAATGCATAGCCGATATTGCCGGCGGCACCCGTGATGGTAACTGTCAGAGGCTTTTTCATGACTAACTCCGGCGCAAAAACCAGGAATGGTAGCTGAAATCGCCGTGCGGCGTCATGGATGAATCGGCAACACGGCGGCCTTTGCGGAGGGCAGCGACACCTTCAACAGCTGCGCCACGGTGGGCGCGATTTGACGCATGTCGATGAGACCCAAATCGCGGTGGTGTGCGATGCCCGCGCCGGCAATGAAGAAGGAAGCTCGCATCTCCGGCAGCTCGGGCGAATAGCCGTGAGTGCCACGCGTACCGGTGAGCTCGGTCAGCAAATCGTCGAGCGGCTCATCGCTGAGATAGTAGCCGGGTTTCATCAGCACCAGGAAGGCAGCGTCCGGGAAACCGCCGCGCGCCTGAACGGCCTCACGCCCGAGAATCTCTGCGATGCCGTTGGTACCGTCGGCTTGCAGGGATTGCAACAGGCGCAACACTTCTTCTTCGTTGGGCGGATCTTCCCGGTTCAACATGATGGCGGCCATGCCGCCGGCCGGCCACGGCTCGGCTTTCCATCCCGTCACCCGCGTCCTGCCGCGCGCGTCGCCGCTCGCCTGCATCAAGTTGGCCTGGATGAAAGGCCGATACAAATTGACCCGGTGAGTGATCGGAGCGAAACCATGATCCGATACCACCACGCCGATCGCCTGCGGGTCATTGGCTCGGGCGGCCGCGAACAGCCGCGCCAGCTGACCGTCGATGGTTTCCAGCACCTGATTGGCAGCCTCGCTGAACACGCCATGCTCGTGCTCGGCATGATCCAGCGCGCTCAGATGAATGGTCATGAACCTGGGCTTGTGAGCCCGGAGAATCTCCAGCGCGTAGCGGGTCTTGATCTCGTCGGCGCCGATGCTGGTGTCGTTGCCCATGATGTAAGGACCGGCATGCAACTCCACGTCGTGCAGCAGGCCCTCGGGACGCGACAGCGCTGCGATGAGCTCACGATCGGACGGATTGAGTTCGTTGGTGGGCCGGGAGATGCGCCAATACTCAGGGATCAAAAAGTCGACATCGGTGGCGCCCACGCTGACGGGCCAACCGATGCTGGCGGTGATCATGCCCGCCGCGCGCGCTGCATGCCACAGAGTCGGTGCGCGTACTTGATTCGCGTACCAGTACCAGCTGTCGGCGTGTTGATGCAGTGGATCGAATTCCAAGTTGCTGTAGATGCCATGTTCCTGCGGCCACACGCCGGTGATCAGAGTGGTATGGCTTGGATAGGTCACGGTGGGGAACACGCCGGTCACACCGCGCGCGAAGGCGCCGTCGCGCTGCATGCTGCGCAGATAGGGAATCTTCAGGCCGTGAGCGTCGGCATCGAGAACGTACTCTGGCTTCATGCCGTCGACCGAAATCATCAAGACAGGCGCCGCCTGTGCCGCGGGCAGTGCCGCCACCCACAGTACCGCCCTCAGCAGCCACAAAATTTTTGTCATCGGGTCACTCGGGTATTAGAGGATTGGGATCGCAGAATGCCAGGAATGTATGAAAATCTAGTTAAAACAGAGGGTTAGTAGAATCTAAAAAAATTCAAAAAGCGCTTGATTGTTGTGGTGTTGTATCTTACTATATCACCAAGTCACCGAAACACCTCGATGACAAGGTCAGAAACGAAACGCAACAGGACATTACTTATGAACACCTCAATCCCCACAAAATTAGCCGCCATCGCCTTAGCCCTGATGGCCAACAGCTTGATCATGGGCGGCGTCGCGTACTTGTTCAACGCCCGCTTGGGTGAACCCACCTCAGTCGCCTCGGTTGCTAGCGACGTCCACAGGGTCGGCCACGCGTCGGTCTAAAAAGACCGACGTCGGCGCTCTGGTAGATTAGCGTGCTATATGGCCCCCACACGCGGGGTCGACATCGAGCGAGACATGGACCCGAACTGGAACGACAACCAACCGATCTATCGCCAGCTGCGCGATCGCATGGTGGCCTTGATACTGGAGGGCGCCCTGAAGGAAGGCGATCCACTGCCCTCGGTGAGGGCCGTGGCGGCCGACTACCGCCTCAACCCTCTGACCGTGCTCAAGGGCTACCAGCAGCTGGTCGATGAGAATCTGGTGGAGAAGCGCCGCGGACGAGGCATGTACGTCAGCGACGGCGCCCGCCGCCTGCTGCTCGCCGGGGAGCGGCAGCGGTTTCTGAACGAGGAATGGCCACAGATTCTCGCCGTGATCAATCGCCTCGGGTTTTCGTCCGAGGAACTGTTCTCTCAAACCCCGGCGCTCACCCATCCGGCTCCCCCGCCTCGCGGCGGCGATCCCAAGTAACAATAGAGAATCCCATGCCCGCTCTCATCGAATCGAAAGATCTCACCAAGCGCTACGGTTCCCACATTGCGCTGGATCATGCCAACTTCTCCATCGAAGCCGGCAGAATCGTCGGACTCATCGGCCCCAACGGCGCCGGCAAGACCAGCGCGCTGCGTGCAATCCTCGGATTGACCGACTACGAAGGTCGGTTGAGGGTGCTCGACCGCGAGCCGTTCCGCGACCGCACGGCGCTGATGGGAGACGCCTGCTTCATCGCCGACGTGGCGGTCCTGCCGGGCTGGCTGCGAGTCGATCAAGCCATCGACTTCGTCGCCGGCGTGCACCCTAAATTCCGCCGCGATCGCGCGGCAGGCCTTTTGGCCAGGACGCAAATCACCGGCAAGCGCAAGATGCGCGAACTCTCCAAGGGCATGAAGACCCAGGTGCATCTGGCTCTGGCCATGGCCATCGATGCCAAGCTGCTGGTGCTGGACGAGCCGACCCTGGGCCTGGATATTCTGGCACGGCGCGCATTTTATGACGCGCTGGTCACGGACTACATGGATGAAACGCGAACCATTCTGATCACCACGCATCAGGTGGAGGAAGTCGAGAACCTGCTGACCGACATCATCTTCATCGACAAGGGGCGCATCGTGTTGGATTCTTCCTTGGAGGATGTCGCGGTGCGCTTCGTGGCGGTGACGGTGTCGCCCGATAAAGTGGCCGCCGCACGCGCCGAGAAGCCGTTTTATGAGCGGCACATACTCGGCAAGAGCGTGCTGTATTTCGAAAACGCCGACTCCGCCAGGCTGTCTGCATTCGGCGAATTGCATACGCCCAGCGTGTCCGATCTGTTTGTCGCGAAGTTATCCGGCGGTGCGGCATGAAAACTTACTCCTGGCTGATACGCCGCGAATTCTGGGAGTTCCGTGCAACCTGGCTGATTCCCGCGGCTGTGGGTGCGGTGCTGATCGTCGCAGCCCTGTTCGGCCGCATCGACATGACGGCCTTCGATTCTCATCTGGCGGCGATGAACCTTGGAACCATTTACCTGGTTGCCCTGGCCGCGTTGTTCTATACGGTGATGGGGATTTATTCGAGCTGGTACTTGACGGACTGCCTCTACAACGACCGGCGCGATCGCAGCATTCTTTTCTGGAAGTCGCTGCCGGTCTCCGATACCCAGACCGTATTGAGCAAACTGCTCATGGGAGTGGTCGTGATCCCGCTGGTGTTCATGATCGCCGCGGATCTGACCTCGCTTCTGATGGCCTTCGTCATCTCCGTCCGGGCACGTTCATTCAATGGCGTGCTGTGGCATCCGGGCACCTGGTTCCAAGTGCAGGTGCTGTGGCTGTATGTGATCGCGACCACGGCGATCTGGTACCTGCCCATCGTCGGATGGCTGATGCTGATATCTGCCTGGGCCAAGCGGGCGGTGATGCTCTGGTCGCTGTTGCCGCCGCTGGTGCTGTATCTGATCGAGAGGTGGTTTCTCAATACGCACATCGTTTACGACGTGCTGCGCGATCGGTTGGCCGGATACGCTGCAGTCGCATATCATGGCAACGAGCAATGGATAAACGACAACATATCCGACACGGCGACCGTACCGGTTTCCGTTTGGCGCTTCGTCAACCCCGGCGGCTTCTTGTCGAGCCTCGACGTCTGGATCGGAGCGGCGGTGGGCATCGCACTGATCGTGGGCACCATACAGCTGAGAATGCGCCGCTCCGATATCTGACGCAGTCCGGTACGTAGAGGAGTGGGGCCGCGGCGAGCATTGTTGCCTTGCATCGCCGCCGCCCTGCTCCCGTGCCGGGGCATGGCGGATGAATTCTTTCTGGTGCGCGACGAGAATCCGCTGACGCGCGGCTTCTACCTGCCTCTGCCGGCCGACAGCCGCGCCGACGCGGGTGCGGCCTGGTCCGCCACCCTGTTGATCGCCAATACGCTGAACGTGGAGAGCGATCCCCACGAAACGCTGCTGGTCGATGGTGAAAGCGATACCCTCAATCTCACGTACGAGAATTCGCTCTCGTCCACCTTGCGCTATCGCCTGACGCTGCCCATCATCCATGACAGCGGCGGATTCTTGGACCCGGTCATCAACACCTGGCACCGCTGGTTCGGTTTCGACAGCGGCAGCCGCCCCTTTTTTCCGAACGACAAACTCGATTACTCATATACCGGACAGTCCGTCATCAACCTGCAACATGCGGGGACCCACATCGGCGATCTCGCCACCGAGGTCGGCTGGTTTGCTGCCGACGATGCGCACAGGACCGTGTCACTGTGGGGAGGCCTCGAGGCACCGACCGGATCGGTATCGGCTCTGACCAGCGACGGCGCCTGGGACGGCGCGCTCTGGGCGCACGGCGCGTGGCGCTGGACTCACTGGCAGCTGGCCGCGGAGGTGGGCGTGTCTCAACCCTTCGGCGATGAATTATTTGCGGGCGCCGGACATCGCACATCCGCGTTCGCCCGCGCAGCCCTTACGCGCTCGGTGGGCGGCGCTTGGTCGCTGCGGGTTCAATTGGACGCGCAGACCGGCCGCGTCGAGGACAGCGAATCGCGATTTCTGGGACGCAGCCTGCAATTGAGCACGGGGCTGGCGCGGCGTTTGAAGGGTAGGTGGCATGTGGATTTCGGCTTCATCGAGGACGCCGCGGTCAACACCGCTCCCGACATCACTTTCTTTGTTGGGGTTCGCAACTAAAGCGGTGCAAAATAGCAGGTCAACAAGTTTCGCAATGTTTCAGAGGCTCTCATGTACAAGACCAAGATCGATCTCCCGGAGAAAACCCGCCGTAACGTAATCGTCATTCTCAACGATCGCCTGGCCGACGCCATCGATCTGCAGAGCCAGGTCAAGCAGGCACATTGGAACGTCAAAGGTCCGCATTTCATCGCGCTGCACGAGCTGTTCGACAAGCTGTCCGACGTGGTTCTGGAACAGATCGACGAAATCGCGGAACGGATCACCAGTCTGGGGGGCACCGCCGAAGGCACCGTGGCGGTCGCCGCCAAGCGCAGCAAGCTGAAGAACTATCCGCTGTCCATCACCGCCGGCAAGGACCATTTGTTCTATCTGTCGACTCAGCTCTCGGTGTTCGGCAAGGCGGCCCGCGCCGCCATCGATGACACCGATAAACTGGGCGACAAGGATACGGCCGATCTTTTCACCGGCGTTTCGCGCGACCTGGACAAATACCTGTGGTTCATCGAAGCGCATTTGCAGGATAAGGCGTGAGCACCGAGGGCTCTCCGGGCCTGGATGATCCGGGACTCGGCGCCGCGCTGGCGACCATGCGCGGGCTGCTGACGGAGGGCGAAACGCTAGAAGCCTTCGCGGCCCAACACCGTTTGTTCGCATTGACGCATCGACGCACCTGCATCGCCGCAACCAGCGGGCGGTTTATTTCATTGCAACGCCGCCTGCTCGGCGGCTATGAGTCGGCCGACATCCGTTGGCAGGACTTGAAGGAGACCCGCATCAGTGCCGGCATCCTTTCCGCAGAGCTCACTCTGGTGGCGCAAAGCAGTTCCGATCTGAACATCGGCGCCGAGGTCAATCGTATCTGGACCTTCAGCGGTTTGCGCAAGGATCAGGCGCAGGCGATGTATCGGATCTGCCAGCAGCACGATCAGGTCTGGCGCGAAAATCGCCGGGTGCGCGAGTTGGAGGAACTTCGCGCCAAGTCCGGCGGGGTGCAGATCGGCAGTCAGGGCGGTTATGGCGGCGATGCGGTGGGCGGCGCGGGCGCGGGCGCGGAATCCGAACCCGCAAGGCGCCTGCGTCAGGCGCGTGAAATGCTCGAGGCCAAATTGATCAGCGACTCTGAGTTCGAGTCCATCAAGGCCAAGATCGTTTCCTCGTGAGGGGCACGGCCTGATACGACTGCTATGTGTTCTTTTTGCGGTCGCGGGCCTGGCCGGTTGTGGTCAGGGCGTCACCGAGGCACATCACGGCTGGGTGCTGC
>CAZZWM010000128.1:0-12093 GCA_964657945.1 uncultured Steroidobacteraceae bacterium | reverse complement strand
ATCACCGACCGTCAGGGCAATACGCTGTCCTGGGCGACCTCGGGCGGCTGCGGCTACCGCGGTTCGCGCAAGTCCACCCCGTTTGCAGCGCAGGTCGCCGCCGAGCGTGCCGGCACTGCCGCGCAGGAGCATGGCGTGAAGAATGTCGAAGTGCGCGTCATGGGACCCGGCCCCGGCCGGGAATCAGCGGTGCGCGCGTTGAACGGTTGCGGACTGAAGATCACCAATATCGAAGACGTCACGCCGATTCCGCATAACGGCTGCCGTCCTCCCAAGAAGCGTCGCGTTTAACCATGGCTAAATATACCGGTCCGAAGTGCAAGCTCTCCCGTCGCGAAGGAACCGATCTGTTCCTGAAGAGCGGCGTGAAGCCGCTCGAGTCGAAGTGCAAGCTGGAAGTGCCGCCGGGCGGCGTGAAGAGCGAGCGCAAGCAGCGCCTGTCGGAATACGGCCTGCAGCTGCGCGAGAAGCAGAAGCTGCGCCGCATGTACGGCGTGTTGGAACGTCAGTTCCGCAATTACTATCAGAAAGCCGCGGGCCGCCCTGGCGCGACCGGCGAGACCTTGCTGCAATTTTTGGAATGCCGTTTGGACAATGTGGTGTATCGCATGGGATTTGCGGCGACTCGCGCCGAGGCCCGGCAATTGGTGAGCCACAAAGCGGTGTTCGTGAATGCCAAGTTGGTGAACATCGCTTCTTACCAATGTAAGGCGGGCGATGTGGTCAGCTTGAGTGAGAAGGCCAAGAAGCAGACGCGCATCACCGCCGCGCTGACCATTGCCACCCAGGTCGGGTTTCCGGACTGGGTCGAAGTCGACGACAAGAAGTTTTCGGGAATCCTGAAGTCGGTTCCGGATCGGCAGGAAATTCTGCCGGATATCAACGAGAGCCTGGTCGTCGAGTTGTATTCCAAGTAACGCACCGCATCTTGAAGGGTGTGGTGGTTTCCCCGGATTAGTTAACGTAGGTGATATCCATGCAGGGATCGATCAATGAATTCTTGAAGCCACGGGTCGTCAAGGTACAGCCAGTGTCGCCGCGTCATGCGCGTATCGTGATCGAACCGTTCGAACGCGGGTTCGGTCACACGCTGGGAAATGCCCTGCGCCGGGTATTGCTGTCTTCCCTGCCCGGAGCGGCGATCACCGAAATCGAAATCGAAGGCGTATTGCATGAATACACCGCCATCGAGGGGGTGCAGGAAGACGTCGTCGACATCCTGCTGAACCTGAAGGCCGTGGCCATCCGCATGCACACCCGCGACGTCGCCGAAGTGCGCCTGCACAAGAAGGGTCCGGGGCCCGTCACGGCCGGCGACATTGCCGGCGACCACGACATCGAGATCTTGAATCCGGACCTGGTGATCGCCAACCTGACGAAAGCCGGCGAGCTGTCCATGTCCTTGAAGGTCGAGCGCGGCCGCGGTTACCGTCCCGCTGCCCAGCGCATGGCCTTCGAGGAGCAAACCCGTGCCATCGGCCGGCTGCAACTGGATGCCTCGTTCAGCCCGGTCCGCAAGGTGACCTACAACGTCGAGAGCGCCCGCGTCGAGCAGCGCACCGACCTGGACAAGCTGATTCTGGACATCGAGACCAACGGCACCATCGATCCGGAAGAGGCCATTCGCCGCGCTGGCGGCATCCTCAAGGATCAACTGTCGGTGTTCGTCGATCTGCAAGGCCAGGACGAGTCGACCACGAAGGCGACTGAGACCCAGTTCGACCCCATCCTTCTGCGTCCGGTGGACGAGCTCGAGCTCACGGTGCGCTCTGCCAATTGCTTGAAGGCGGAGAACATCCACTACATCGGCGACCTGGTGCAGCGCACCGAAGTCGAGCTGCTGCGTACGCCGAACCTTGGCAAGAAGTCCCTGACCGAAATCAAGGAAGTTCTCGAGAGCCATGGTCTGACTCTGGGTATGCGCATCGACAATTGGCCGCCCCCCGGATTGAAGCGCGACGATGAGCGCGACGGCATTTGACGAATAGGGTTTAAAGAAAATGCGTCACAGAAATAGCGGCCGCCAGCTGTCCCGAAATGCCTCGCATCGCCACGCGATGCTGCGCAACATGGCCACCTCGCTGCTGCAGCACGAAACCATACGCACCACGGTGCCGAAGGCCAAGGAACTGCGCCGCGTGGTCGAGCCTTTGATCACCATGGCGAAGACCGATTCCATCGGGTCGCGCCGCTTGGCTTATTCGCGTCTGCGCGACGAGGCCATCGTGGTCAAGCTGTTCGAAGATCTGGGACCGCGCTTCAAAGCGCGCGCCGGCGGCTATACGCGGATCCTGAAGATGGAGCCGCGCCCGGGCGATAACGCCGACATGGCGCTGATGCAGCTGGTGGACTCCGCGGTCGTCGCGACCGAGAAGAAGGAGGACGCCAAGGCAGCCAAGTCACCGAAGAAGTCGAAAAAAGCCGCTCCCAAGGCGGATGAGGCGGACACCGAAAAGGCTGCGCCGAAGCGCCGCAAGAAAGCCGCCGCCTAGGGCCTGTGAACAGGCCCTAAGCAGCCCGGCGGCCGTTGACATGGGATGCGGCGTGACTGAGACAGTGGGTCATGGCCGGATCTTGACCACCGAAAATGCATCGCGCGTCATGTTCTCAGGTATCGAAGCCGTTGCCACGACGTTGTCTTCGATGCGAATGCCGCCGTAGGGCTTGAGCTCCTCGACCACGTCCCAGTCGATGTGCGCGCGGCGTTCGTCCGCGTGGGCCGCTGCCAGCAAGGAGTCGATGAAGTAGATGCCGGGCTCGACGGTCACCACCACTCCGGGCTCCAGCATTCGAGTCAGGCGCAGGTACGGATGTCCGGCGGGGCGCTTGCGCTCATGTCCGTGCAAATCTGCCATCACACCGCCCACATCATGCACCTGCAATCCCAGCAAATGGCCGATCCCATGCGGGAAGAACACGCTGGTCACGCCCGCTTCCAGAGCCGCCAAACCTGGGATCTTGGTGATGCCTGAACGCTGCATGACATCGCCGAGCACGCGGTGTGCCGAGAGATGCACCTCGCGGTAATCCCGGCCGGCGACGATTTCATCGCATAGTTGCAGTTGCGCCTCGTCCATGGCCGCAATCAGTTCGGCGAAGCGGCCCGGGGTCTTGGCGTAGGTGCGGGTGATGTCCGCCGCGTAGCCGCGGTATTGGGCGCCGGCATCGATCAGGAACGAGCGCAGGTCCTTGGGCGGGTGGCGCTCCAGATGCTGGTAATGCAGCACAGCGGCGTTTTCGTTGAAGGCCACGATGTTGTTGTAGGGCATCTCTTCTTCGCGCTGGGTGCACGCCTGCAGGTAACTCATGTGCGCCGCATATTCAGAGCCACCGCGCTTGAACACGGCCAAGGCGGCTGCATGTCCGCGCGCTCCGAGCAGGCTGGCCTGGCGCATGCACTCCAACTCATACGGGCTCTTCACGGCCCGATCGTATTCCAGCCGCTTGAGCAACTCGGGCGGGTTCAGCGTGGCAGCCTCGGCTGCAGGGCCGTCGGGCCCGAGGATGGCCACTCGACCGAGTTTCGCCCAGTATGCTGATGCCTTGGAATCATCGTCCATGGCAATCACATCGACTGCGGAGGTCCAGCCGGCTTCAGGCAACGGCGCGGGCTTGTGCCAAAAATCGTTGGGTCGGTAGAACAGCAGTTTGGGCGTCGAGCCCGGCGCGTACACCAAAATGCAACGCGGGTTGTCGATGATGGGCACCCAGGCTTTGAACTGCGGATTGACCTTGTAGGGGTAATCCTGATCGTCCAAGAACTGCACCGGCGGTCGCCCGGCCTGAATCACCAGCGCGTCGAAACCGCTGTCGGCAAGCGACCGATCGGTGCGCTGCATCAGCGCCTGCAGGTGCGAGGCATACATCTCATCCAGGCTCGAATCGCGCACAACGGCTCCAAACTGCTTCCAAAACGCGAATTATGCGCCTCCAGGCCGCATCCGCTGAAATGTTAAAGGCGTGTAAAGCTGGGCGAAAGAGATATGAAAGTGTGGCGAAACTGTCTAAAATCGGCGCTGACTTTTGGGTTTAGGCCCAAAATAGCTCGCTCGGCCAAATTTTTGTCCTTAAAATTTCTGGGGTATCGATAGATGAAGACCAAACTAGCTCTAAGCGTCCTTGTCGCTGCATTCGTGCTGAGTGCCTGCGGCAGCAAGACCGAGGCTCCTGCCCCGGCCGCGACTCCTGCTCCCGCTCCTGCCGCTGCGGACTCCGCCGCGTCTGCCGCCGCTGATTCGGCTGCCGCCGCCAGCGCTGCTGCCGATGCCGCCAGCGCCGCATCTGCTGCGAAGTAACAAACTTCGTATTGCTGATCACACAAGCCCGGGCGGGCTGCCAGCAGGCATGTTCGTCCGGGCTGTGTCGCATTTTGAGGGAACGCGTTGCTCGTCAGTATTCGCGATGTCAGGCACTCCAAACAGGATCGCCAGTGGATCCAGGGTGTATATGGCGAATACATCGAGTCGTTGGCTGATCTCAATACCGGAATGTTTCCGGTGTTGGGCGCAGACAATCCTCATGAAGAGGAAATATTCGCCAATTGGTTCTCCAACGACCAGTCCCACCCGCTGGTGATTCTGAAAGGCCGCGAATCCGTCGGCTTCGCCTTGGTCACACGTCCGCGGATTCCCTCGATTGGCGGCCAGTCGGCCAATTACCGCATGTCGGAGTTCTTCATCCGCACGCCCCATCAGCGGGTCGGAATCGGCCGGGACGCGGCCACGCTGATTTTCGACCGCTTTGCCGGCGATTGGGAAATCGTCGAATATCAGCGCCATCCGGGCTCCATAGCCTTCTGGCGGCGCGTGGTGACCGTTTATTGCGGCGGCCGGTATACGGAGCGCTCCCACAATGGCGAGGTGCAGCAGCGGTTCAGCAGCCGGCCCTCGGCTTTCCGTGCAAAGCCGCCGATCTGATCCTTA
The DNA here is from genome assembly GCA_964657945.1 of uncultured Steroidobacteraceae bacterium. Taxonomy (GTDB): domain Bacteria; phylum Pseudomonadota; class Gammaproteobacteria; order Steroidobacterales; family Steroidobacteraceae; genus Bog-1198. The sequence continues at coordinate 7,171 of CAZZWM010000128.1, read as the reverse complement.
GAACTCGGCTCAAGATTGCCCGAAGACGGTCGATTATTGGGTTCTCGTGCAGTCCCCCGCAAATGTAGCTTTTGAGTTCGTACGCAGCCTGGCCGCTGAGCTTTCGGCCGGCCAGATCGATCTGCCGTCGTTTCCTGATATCGCGCTGAAGGTGAGAAAGGTTCTCTCCGAAAAGAACTCGGCGGTGGAACAGGTGGTGCGGGTGGTGGGCTCCGAGCCCGCGTTGGCAGCCCGCCTGATGCGCATCGCCAATTCGGCTTCGATCAACCGCAGCGGCAAGGCTGTGACGGATCTACGCACGGCCATCAATCGTCTGGGCTACAACATGGTGCGCAGCGCGGCCATGACCTTCGCCATGAATCAGATGCGCAACGCCAACAAGCTGGCCGGCCTTGCGCCGCACTTGAACCGCCTGTGGGAAGAAAGCACGTATGTGGCCGCTTATTCATTCGTGCTCGCAAGAACCTGTTCGCGGGTCAATCCTGACGAAGCCATGCTCACCGGGATGCTGCATGGCATCGGTAAACTGTACATTCTGACGCGCGCCTCGAGCCACCCCGCCTTGTTCGCGAACGAAGAAGCGCTCGCCGACGTCATTGCCGATTGGCATGCCTCGATCGGCAAGGCCATTCTCGAGAATTGGGATTTTGCAGAGCCCATGTCGCGCGCGGTCGGCCAGGAGAACTTCACGCGCCCCGATGCAGAGGTTCCGGATCTCACGGATGTAATCGGCGTGGCCATCATGATGGTCGCGTACGGCACCGACATCGCCGGACTCGACCTGGCGCTCAAAGAAGAGCCCGCAGCCATGCGGCTGGGCTTGAATGAATCCACCACCCTGGCCGTGATGCAGGACTCCGCCGCCGAAGTCACCGCCCTCAGCAAGGCACTGAGCGACTGAGGCTGTGAACCCGCCCTAAGCGGCTTGCTGCGCCGTCAGTTCCGTCGCCACTGCCTCGGCGACATAGCGCGCGTTGTGCGGCATGATCCCTGCCAGATTCATGCGGCTGTCGCTGGTCATGTAAATATGATGTTTCTCGCGCAATCGCTCCACCATCTGCGGGTCGACCCCTAGCAACGAGAACATGCCGCGCTGGCTGCCGATGAAATCGAACCCGCCGCCGCCCGTGGCATCGCGCAGGTTCGAGGCCAGCAGCGTACGCATCTCCTGCAGCCGGCCGCGCATGGCATCGAGTTCCGTCACCCAATCGCGCTTCAGGTTGACGTCGGCGAATATCCTGGCAGCAATCGCGGCGCCGTGATCGGGCGGCATGGAGTAAATGCTGCGTGCAATTTGCAGCACATGGCTTTGCACGGCATCCGCGCGTTCCGCGTTTTCGCTGACCGATATCAGCGCTCCGACCCGTTCGCGGTAGAGCCCCAGGTTCTTCGAGTACGAAATCGCAATCAGCGCCTCGGGCAGGCGTTGCGCGATCATCCGCAGCGAAGCGGCGTCGGCCTCCAATGAGGCGCCGAAACCCTGGTAGGCCAGGTCGAGGAACGGAAACAGGCCACGCCGCTGCAGCAACTCCGCCAGCGACTCCCATTGGGCCGGCAGCAGATCCGCTCCGGTCGGGTTATGGCAGCAGGCATGGATCAGTACCACGTCGCCTGCGGCAGCGCGCTCGAGGTGCTGCAGCATGGCGTCGAAGCGCACGGCGTGCGCGGCGGCATCGTAGTAGGGGTAGCGCGCCAGCTTCAGCCCTGAACTGCCGAGCAGCGGGCCGTGATTGCCCCAGGTGGGGTCGCTCATGTGCACCGTTGCGGCAGGCGTGGCCGCCCGGATCAGCTCGGCGCCGACCCGCAGCGCACCGCAGCCGCCGGGGGTCTGAATGGTGCGGACCCGTCCATCGGCACGGGCCGGGTGATGCGCCCCCAGCACCAGCTCCTGCACCGACGCATTGAACTCTTCGCGGCCGGCCGCCGCCACATAGGACTTGGTGGTCTGCGCCGCCAAGACCTCCTTTTCCGCCCGGCGCACCGCCTCGAGCACCGGCGTATTGCCGCTCAGATCCCGGTAGACACCGACGCCGAGATCGACCTTTTGGGTGGAGGGATCGGTCCGATATTTGGCCATCAAGCCAAGAATGGAGTCGCTGCTGAGTCGGCTAAGTTGTTGAAACAAAAGTTGACGTCCTGAAGATTTGGTGGGGGCGCTGCAGCAGGTCCATTATAGCCGTTGAACACCGCGTGTCGGGGCAACACCGTCTGTTTTAGAAGACAATGATCCGGTGCCATTTTCCGGCGTTAGCGTGTAGGCTTTGTACCCAGTTACCAGCGGGAGAGATATATGGCGCTTTGGAATGAAAAACCTTCGTCCGCACCTGCGGGCTCCCCGGGCCCTGCTGCCGCCCCAGCCGCGGCCGCGCCGCCGGAAAGAATTTCTCCGGATCGCGCCGCCAGTGATCCTGGTTTAGGGGTGTCGCCGCGACGTCCGACGCCGAAGACGGCCGCGGAGGGCGGCGAGTCGATGATCGCCGCCAATCTTTCCATCGAAGGCAAGATCGAAGGCTCCGGCAACGTACGGATGGCCGGCCGCTTCAAGGGCGATGTGCGCATCGACGGCAACTTCACCATGGATCCCGGCGCGCATCTGACCGGCCAGGTATTGGCCGGCATCGTCATCGTCGGCGGCGAGCTGCAAGGCAACATCGAGAACGCCAAGCGTGTCGATGTGCTGGAAGGCGGCGTCATCGTCGGTGACGTCAAGGCGGGCTCCATCACCGTGGCTGCCGGATCGCGCATGCGTGGTCATGTCGAGTTCGGCTGGGATGACGCCAAGAGCGGCAGCATCAAGCCGGGCTTGGCAAACACCGGAAGCTGATGGCAAGCCCGGTTCGCCAAAGCAACCTTGGCGCAACCCGGGTTTGTCCGCACTGCAAAGCCACGGTTTTGCAGAGCGCCAACATCTGTCCGGGCTGCCAGCACCATCTGCGTTTCAATACCGCGGCAAACTCAGAGCCGCAGATGGCGGCTCTGTCGGCCATGCGCATCGAGGGATCGATCCGCCATGCCGCCCGCGACGAACAATGCGAGTACTGCGTGGTGGTTTCCATCAACAATCAGAAAGGCGAGAAGATCACGCGGCAGGTCGTCGGCGTGGGCGCGTTGCAACCAGGCGAGCAGCACAAGTACAGCTTCTCGGTGGAGCTCATGCCGGTGCGCGGTCCCAAGGCGCCGCGCGGCTGATCAACGCTGGGTATTTCCTTCGATGGCAATGAAGCGCAGGAATTCGGCGCGGGTGCTGGCATCGGCGCGGAATGTGCCGAGCATTTTGCTGGTGATCATGGAAACCCCGCGCTTGTGCACACCGCGCGTGGTCATGCATTGATGCACGGCATCGACCACCACGCCCACTCCGCGCGGCTTCAGCACGTCATTGATGCAGCCGGCGATTTGTGCCGTGAGTTTCTCTTGAACTTGGAGCCGGCGCGCAAAGCCTTCGACCACCCGTGCGAGCTTGCTGATGCCGACCACGCGGGCGCTCGGCAGATAGCCCACGTGGGCCCGCCCGATGATGGGCGCCATGTGGTGTTCGCAGAAGGATTCGAACGATATGTCCCGCAAAACCACCATCTCGTCGTAGCCCTCGACTTCCTCGAAGGTGCGGCGCAGATAGGCTCCCGGATCCTGACCGTAGCCTGAAAACCAGTCGCTGTATGCATTTACGACCCGTTTCGGCGTGTCCAGCAATCCCTCACGGGCGGGGTCGTCTCCGGCGTAGCGCAGCAAAGTCCTCACCGCCGACTCGGCCGCTTTTCGGCTGACGGGAGGCCTTTTCTTGGTGTCCATCCGCATACCATAGCAAGTTTGCGCCTGCGGCGGCGGATGGCGGATACTTGCGCCAAGGGGCGCCACGCCCCACCAAATAACGTAACGGGATGGCAAATGTCACGAGTTCTCATTGCTGACGATCATGCGGTTGTCAGGGCGGGTTACAAGCAATTCCTGGAAGCGGATCCTTCCATCACGGATGTCGGTGAGGCTGCCAGCGGCACCGAGGCGCTGGATGCTTTGCGCGCCAAAGAATGGGATTTGTTGTTGATGGACATCCACATGCCGGATCGCAGTGGCTTGGACATCTTGAAGCACGTCACCTCCGGCTACCCGGACGTGCGGGTTCTGATCATGAGCGGATTGCCGGAGGAGCAGTACGCCCGCAATGTGCTGCGCGCCGGCGCCAGCGGCTATCTGTCCAAGGGCGGTTCGCCGGAAGAATTCCTGAAAGCCGTGCGCTTGGTGTTGAACGGCCGCCGTTATGTCAGCGCGGCACTGGCCGAGTCCATGGCTGCCGACCTGGAGAATCCACGCGATCAAAACCAGCCGCTGCACACCGCGCTGTCGACGCGCGAATTTCAGATTTTCTGCAAACTGGCGGCCGGCTCTTCCGTGGGAAGCATCGGCGAGGAACTCAGTTTGAGCGTCAAGACGGTCAGCACCTACCGCTCGCGCATACTCGAGAAGATGAGTTTCAACTCGAATGCCGACATGACCAGTTACGCGCTGCGCAACGGCCTGATTCAGTAGGGCGCGATGCCGCGGTCCGCCAGCCACAAATGCGTGACCGGCAGCAGACGGGTCTGATTCAGCGCATCGCCGACCGTTTTGTCCAAGGCGATATCCATTTCCTTGGCGAGGCTGCGCACCGGCGTGGACACGTAGTCGAACGGATAGGTCAAGGACACGAGCAGGGCCGAACTCGACACCTGGCCCGGCGAGTAGGCAGCGGCCGTCGATAGGATGCCGCCGCCGCCAACATGCATGGCGTGGCTCAACGCCAGCACGTCGCGACGCGTGTCATCCGCGAAAGTCTGGGTGGCGCTGGCTATCGACACCTTGCCGATGGACCCCAAGTCCATTCCCGCGCTCGCCAATGTTCGCTGGCGCAGCGGTTCCACCGCCGCGATGTCGCCCACCGGGCTGTAGCCGGAAGTTTGCACGTGCGATCGCAGCGCGAAACTCAAGTTATCCCGCGCGTAGTCGTAGCCCATTCGCGCCACCCACCCGGTTGAATCCGAATCGCGGCTGTTGGCGATGCGCGCCGACACCAGTCCCAGGGAGCCGAGGCCTTCGAGCACGCCGACGCCCAGCAGACTCTGTTGCGCGCCGAGTTGCGCGAACTGACCGTCCACGGTGGTCAGCTCAGTGAGGCCGTAACGATAGGTGCCTGAAGTCAGCCAGGAGCCGTAGTCGCTGCTGCGCAGTTCGAAGTCCTCGCGGATGCGGCCCGCCTCCAGTGAATAATTGGCCTGACCGGCGCCTTGCAATGGCTGCTGCTGCAACTGCACCACGCTCTGCACCCGCTCGATGAAGTGCACGGAGGTAAATGCGGCGGCACCAGGGCCGGCGAACAGGTCGGGCTGCGCAATCAGATCGGGTTTCACGACGGCCGGCGGCGTCAAAGGCATCGTGCCGACCTGCACGCCGCCCATGCGCACCGGCTGGTCCCAGAAAGCGGAACTGCTGACGGTATCGCCGACGCGCGCCGGCACATGCAGCCAGGGCGTCGAGAAGCCCCATGAGGAATCCAATCGGGTCAGGGGCCGCAGACGCGGATCGTCGGAGGCGGCGAGACTGGAGCTGAGGGTGCCGAACTGATCGGCCACGGCGACGTCGAACACCGAGAAGTCGCTGCTCCAGCGGTCTTTGTCGTAGGACACCCGCACCGCATCGTCGGCGTGGACAGACATGCCCAGCAGCGCCGCGGCCAGACTGCCGCAGCAAAAATTCAGGATGGTGCGCTGCGTCTCAAATGCCATACTTGCCCGTGAAAATCAGTCCAACCGGGAATCCATGAGCATCGTACAAGTGATCCCAGCCCGAGAACGTGACCTAGGTGGCTTTGTCGTGCGCCGGGTGTTGCCGTTCGAGTCCCGCAAGATGGTCGGACCGTTCATTTTTTTCGATCACATGGGGCCCACGAATTTCGCGCCGGGCCAGGGCATCGACGTGCGGCCTCATCCGCACATTGCACTGGCCACCGTCACCTATCTCTTCTCGGGCGCCTTGGAGCACCGCGACAGCCTGGGCAGCGTTCGCGTCATCCGGCCCGGCGATGTGAATTGGATGACGGCGGGCCGCGGTATTGCCCACTCTGAACGCACGCCGCGGGAAGCGCGTGAGTCCGGCGAGCCATCGCACGGCATCCAGAGCTGGGTGGCTTTACCCGACGGCCAGGAGGATGTGGAACCCAGCTTCGTGCACTATCCTGCCGCACATCTGCCGCGCCGCGCGCTGGATGGCGTGCAGCTGGCGGTGATCGCCGGTGAAGCTTTCGGCATGAAGTCCCCGGTGGCGGCCCTTTGGCCGACCTTGTACGTGGACGCTCAATTTGCGGACGGCGCGTCACTTGAAATTCCATCCGAGCACGCCGAGCGCGCGGTTTATGTGGCACAAGGCCGGATCGAGGTCGGCGACGCCCTGCTGAACGAAGGTCAAATGGGTGTGCTGGAGCCGGGCAGTCTGCCCCGGTTGCGCGCCCGTGGCGCCACCCGCGCCCTGTTGCTCGGCGGTGAGCGCTTCCCAACGGCTCGATACCTCTGGTGGAATTTCGTGGCATCCTCACAGGAACGCATCGAGCGGGCCAAGGTACGTTGGCAGCGCGGCGAATTCGCCCAGGTTCCGGGCGAAACCGAATTCATTCCGTTGCCATCGGCATGATGGTTCAAACTACGAGGACACCATGAGCGACAAAACAGCGACAGTACATTGGGAAGGCCAAGGCAAGCAGGGTGTCGGCAAGATCAGCACCGAGACTCAGGCCCTGAAATCCTACCCCTACGGGTTCGCCAGCCGCTTCGAGGACGACAAGCGCGGCACCAATCCCGAGGAGTTGCTGGCGGCAGCGCATGCCGCCTGCTTCACCATGGCGTTCTCCTTTGCCTGCGACGCCGCCGGGTTCGCGACCGCGGCGGTGGACACCACGGCCGGGGTTCGCCTGATGAAAAAGAGCGACGGCTTCATGATCGATCGCATCGCCCTGCGCCTCGAGGCCCGCGTGCCCGGGATCGATGAGGCCACATTTCAAAAGATCGCAGCCAAAGCCAAGCAGGATTGCCCCTTGTCCAAGGCGCTGGCGGCCGTGCCGGAGATCAGTCTGACGGCCGTGTTGCTGCTCTAAGGCCGGCGAAACGCCAGCATCAGTCCGACGATCCAGCCGCCGGTCATGATA
>CAZZWM010000127.1:0-12238 GCA_964657945.1 uncultured Steroidobacteraceae bacterium | reverse complement strand
TTCCCAGATAGCCAGCGAGCTGCCGTAGTGCTTTTAATGAGTGGGGTGCGAAATCGACGTTGTTCGCGGTGCGCTGACGCGATCGAGTTCGTCAAAGATAAGGTACTGACCGAGGCCGTAGGTGCCATTGATACCCATCTGCTTGATGGTATCGAGGGCACGATCTCGCTCGCCAAGACCTATTTCGATCATGGCGGCAAAGACGACTGCCCTCCCGCCGCGCCGTTCCGGATCGTTCAAGGTCGCCAGCAACGCTCGCGCTTCCGCCACCTTCCCTGCACGGGCGAACACATATCCCGCCTCCCCGATAATGGCCGGATCATCCTGCGTCAACGCGAGGGCTGTGCGCGCATGCTCGAGCGCCTCCGTTGGGTGGCCCGTCTCCATATCGAGGAGTGCCATCGTTGCGTACGGGTGTCCGTTGTCAGGGGCTAGTTCGATCGACCGTCGGAGTCTCTCGCTTGCTTCCGCGAAATGTCGCGTCGCATACAACAGGTGTCCTTCCGAGGCGTTGATGGCGGAGGAGAGCGGATCGAGTTGTCGTGCCAACTCGATTTCGGCTAGGGCCTCCTCACTACGACCGGCGAATAGCAAATAGAACGCCAGCCAATGGTGCGTCGTGGCATCGTTCGGGTCCAGCTCCAGCGCGCGCCGGAATTCAAGGTCACTGAGTTTCCATTCGGGGCTGCTGCTCAAGGCGACGAAACCCAGTGTGGCATGGGCTTCAGCCAAGCCCTCGTCCAACTCCAGAGCGCGCTGCGCCGAGGCCCTCGATTTTTCCAGGCTGCCCGCATAAGGAGCTGTCCCGACCTGCGGCATCAACGCGTAGACCCTGGCCAGGCCAGCAAAGGCAGGCGCATAAGTGGGATCAGCGGCAATCGCCCGCTGGTAATACTCTTCCGCCTTGAGTAAATCCGCCGAAGTGCGCCGGTTCCAGTGATACCGCCCCATCAGACACAGATCGTACACCTGTGGATTGAGCGCACGGGAAGTCGGCGGTTTTGTTTGCTGCGCAACCAACGTGCCGCTAATCCGGGATGCAATCGCCCCCGATAATTCGCTTTGGATGGTCAATATATCTTCAATCTGTCGTTCATACGTGTGCGCCCACAGATGACGATCCTCGCTCGCGTCGATCAACTGTACAGTGACGCTGACGCGGTCGCCGGATCGTGCCACCGAACCCTCGACGATGGCTTCGACTCCAAGTTCTCTCGCTATCTCAGCCATCGGTTTGTCGGTGCGCTTGAAACGCATCACCGAACTTCTCGAGATCACGCGCAAAGGCAAAGTCTCCGCCAGATTCGTGATGACCTCGTCGGTGATCCCATCGGCAAAATATTCCTGGCCGGCATCGGGTGATAGATCACGCAGCGGCAAAACCGCGAGGGAGCGAATCGGCGGAGCTTGTCGCGTTCTTGTCTGGAGCCCCGAGAGGCGGAATCCAAACGCGCCAATGATGCCGGCGGCGAATGCAAAAAACAGGATGCGCCGCATCGTGCCTTTGAATCCTGGACGCACGATGGCGGGGTCTGTGGGGATGGTTGGAATACCCACTTCGACTGGGCGCGCCTCAGAAGAAACCTCGCGTGCGTTGCAGGTGTCTGCCACTACGTCCACGGGAACCATCAATCGGTAGCCCTTTCTCGCGACGGTCTCGATATAGCGGGGCGTTTCTGAGGAATCGCCCAGAGCATCCCTGACTTTTTTGATCGCGACGTTGATGCCCTGTTTGAAATTCACCACCGTGCGTCGGTCCCACATCCGCTCCCGCAATTGCTGGCGGGTGACCAAACGCTGCGGGTGATCGAGCAATTCGCACAGCAACAGCAGCGGCTTGTCCTGAAGCCGGACTATTGAAGTCTCAGCGCGCAGATCACCTTGGGGAAGGCTTAACTCGAATTCCCCGAACTTATAGACCTTTTCTTCCATGTCGAATCGCGATCCTCGCCGAAAGAAATTGCAATAGCAATCTCAAATCGGCGTGCATCTGAAGCGCCGGCCGCAGATAACTCAATGATTTCACTCATTTTTATCAAGTCTATTTTTGATTTATCAATAATTAATCCATCAGACATGGATTGCGACGCGCCAATGAGTGATAAGCCACCGGCAGATTCGGCGTCGATCAAAAACGAACAGCGAAGGGGATAGCAGTGAATTTTATAGGATCTAGACAAATCGCAGCGAGGGCCGCACTGATGGTCCTTCTCGCATCCGCGGTGACCGCCTGCGGTGGATCGGACGGCAGCGGCGCTGCCCAGGTCAGTGTCCCCAACGTCGTCGGCGATACCCAGGCGGCCGCGACGACCGCGATCACCGGGGCGGGGCTGACTGTCGTAGCGGTCACCAACGCATCGAGCGCCTCGGTCGCGAGCGGAGAAGTGATCAGCGAGACGCCAGCCGCGGGCACCAGCGCTGCGAGCGGTTCTCCCGTCGCCCTCGTCGTCTCCTCTGGTCCGGCATCCGTGTCGGTTCCCAATGTAGTCGGTGACACGCAGGCGGCGGCGAGCACCGCGATCACCGGCGCCGGTTTAACGGTGGGCACCGTGACCACGCAATCGAGCAGCACGGTCGCCGCGGGCGATGTCATCAGCGAGAATCCGGGCGCCGCAACCACCGTAAACAAAGGATCTTCGGTGACGTTGGTCGTTTCCAGCGGCCCGCCCACTTATACGGTTGGCGGCACGCTCATTGGTCTTGGCGCGAGTGCGACCGTGCACGTTCTCAACGGTACGGACACCATAGCGATATCGGCGAACGGTTCTTTCACCCTGCCGACCGGCATCGTCAGTGGTGGAACCTACAGCGTGACCGTTGGAACTCCTACCAGCGCCCAGACCTGCGGCGTGCAGAGTGGGTCGGGGACCGTTGCCTCGGCCAACGTCACGAATGTGGTCGTCTACTGTACCTACAATGTTTCAACGGCCACTTTGGACAATGTCTATACGGGGGTCGCCGCGTTTTTCGGCGATCAGAATAACGGCACCGCGACCCCGTTTGATTTCGTAGGGACCGATACCTACAACGGCATGGGGAGCATCAGTACGACAGGGACAGTGAACATCGGCGGCTCCATTTATCCCGGTATACAGCAATCGGGAACCTACTCGGTGTCCAATACCACCAACCCTCCGACGCTGACCAACGCCGGCGCACCCGGCGGCATCGAAGGAGTCAACGGCGACGTGATCGTGACTCTCAGTACGACGAGCGGAACGCCTCCTGCCATCGGTATCAGTGTGGTGCCGAATGCGAATGCCACCACGTCCTCCATAAACGGCGATTACACCTTGGTTGATCTGAGCGCCCAACTGAGCAATGGAAACATGTATGGGTACGAAGCGACCATCACCCTGACGAATGGGGCCATTTCGGGCACGTACACCCAGAATGTCGCCGGAACGATCACCACCGGCAATCCTGCCAGTGGGCAGTGGTCCGTAGCCGGCGGCGTGCTCACTTCGGTAGGTTCTGCCTCAGGCGCGGTCAGCGCCGACGGTGATCTGATCGTATTGGCCGACACCAATTCGGGCGACGACCCGTACATCAATGTTGCTGTGCTTAGAGGGACCGGAGTCACTGCGGCAACGTTTCAGGGTGTCTACAGCGTCGTGAGCTACGTGGGAAAGGCCGTCGCCACGACCGCGGGTCAGGTACAGACTGTGTTTGCGTATGGCAATGGAACCTTGAGCTTCAATGGAACCGCTAACGACAATGGAACCATCGTCACGACCAATAATGCGGGCTCCGCAAGCTATACGGTGTCGAGTGACGGCTCATTGACGATTACGCAGGCCGATGGCTCCCTGCTCAACGGCGCGATCAGCGCGGACGGCAACACATTCGTACTATCGGCCATTTCCAGCGGCGAGAAACCGCAGATCATTGTGGGTGTCCGTCAGTAAGGCAGAGGGTCGATGCGTGGTGGAAATGCGCTGGAACCTCGCACCGCTGAGCAATTCGGCCGAGGGTGAACCGAATTCCACGCGTGAGGAGGCGACACTCATGAAGCGTCTCGCGCGCGTAATTGTCTGATAAATCAGAGGTCGTTGATTGCGCCTGCTGCTCATGGCCAGCCAAATAAAATCGGGCGTATTTTACGCCAGGCTGCGGTCCGGGTAGCCGGATATCGCCGTACGGCGTTTCGTCCGCCCCCACTGCCGTTCGTCGCATTCCCGCCTCGGAATCGCGCCACGGGTCTAGATTGCGATCTCAAGCCCTGCATGGAGTTCGCGATGAACCTACTGACGATCACCCACGTCCACAAGACCTATCAACTGGACAAGGTCAAGGTGCCTGCCTTGATTGACATCAACCTGACGATACGGCCACAGTGCTTTACCGTTCTGTCCGGTGCATCCGGCAGCGGTAAGACCACGCTCCTGAACCTGGTTGGCAGCCTGGATAAACCCGACGAGGGCCAAATCGTCCTTTCCGGGAAAGCGCTGGGTGATCTATCGGATGACGCCTGCTCGGATTTTCGCCTTCGCCACATCGGCTTCATCTTTCAAAATTTCAATCTGTTGCCCGTGCTGACGGCCTACGAGAACGTCGAATATCCGCTGATCTTGAGCCGAACACCGGCAAGAACGCGCAAGAACCGTGTGCAGGATCTGCTGGAGGCCGTGGGCCTCACGCAGCATGCCATGAACCTCCCGGGCCAATTATCGGGCGGTCAGCGACAACGGGTGGCCATCGCTCGCGCGCTGGCGACCGCGCCACTGCTCGTCTTGGCGGATGAACCCACCGCAAATCTCGATAGTCAGACGGGCGATTCGATCATCGCCTTGATGCGCTCCATGCAGCGCGAGTTCAAGGCGTCATTTGTTTTCTCTTCACACGATCCGCGAGTGCTCGCTGAAGCGGACGACGCGGTCTTCTTGAAGGATGGACGTATCACTGATGTCCAGCGCCACGGCGCGCAAGAGGTGGCGGCATGAACAGCGTGACCCTGGCACTGCGAAATCTGCTGCGCAACCAACGACGATCCATCGCAACCCTCCTGGCCATGACCATTGGCGGTGTGTGCATCCTGCTCTTTGGCGGCTATATCCAAAACATCGTCTACGGCCTTCAAACTGGCTATGTGCGCGGCGGCGGACACCTGCAACTGCAAAATCGCGACTACGCGTTGTACGGCAGCGGCGATCCCACGGCATATGGCATCAAGGACTACGGCCGCATCATCGACGTGATCAAGCAGGACGCCGTGCTCGCGCCACTGATCACGGTCGTGACGCCCACTCTCTCGTTCGGCGGCATCGGGGGGAATTTCGAGGTGGGCGCCTCTCGCACGGTCATGGCAAGCGGCGTTCTGGTCGAAGACCAAAACGCGATGCAAACTTGGAACGACTACGGTTTCCCGGGTGATCCGGAAATCCTGGCGCTCACCGGCAGCAGCGCCGATGCGGCGATCGTTGGCACCGGCGTCGCACGCGTGCTGCAGTTGTGCGCGCCGTTGAAAGTCCCCGATTGTCCGACGCCACCGCCGACTGCGCTCAGCGGCGCGGATTTGCCCAAGGATGTGGGGTTGCTGGCGGTGAGTGAGGTTTCACCCGCGCCCGGCAATGACGCCCACGGCGCGCAACTCGAATTACTGGCTGCGACCGCCAGCGGCGCGCCCAATGTTGCCCGACTCAAGGTCATCAAGGCCGAGTCCCAAGGGGTCAAAGAATTCGACGACGTGTACGTGGCCCTGCATCTGCCGCAGGCGCAGCGACTGCTCTATGGATCCCGCAAGCCGGAGGTGACGGCCATTCTGTTGCAGTTGCACCATAGCGACCAGATCCCTCTGGCTGAGTCGCGGCTCAATGAGCTGCTGAAGACCAGCTTGAGCGATCGGCCTCTCATCGTCAGCGACTTTCGCACGCTGAACCCGTATTACGGACAAACAATAGGTCTGTTCAACGCCATCTTCGGTTTCATCGCCGTTCTCATCGGCAGCATCGTGTTGTTCACCGTCGGCAACACCATGAACGCCGCGGTGGTCGAACGCACCGTCGAAATCGGCACCCTGCGCGCCATCGGACTGCGTCGCAGCGGCATTCGCGCGCTCTTCGTTTCGGAGGGTCTGTTGATGGGAGTGCTCGGCGCGGTGTGCGGCATCACGATAGCGTTGCTCGTCGCGGCGCTGATCAATCGTAGCGGCCTGACGTGGACCCCACCCGGGCGGGTAACGCCCGTGGGCCTGCACCTTCGCGTGTGGGGTGAGTCGGGATTGTTGTTGAGCACCGCCTCGATGATGGTCGTGGTTGCCACTTTGTCGGCTTGGTGGCCCGCCCGTCGGGCGGCGCGTCTTCAGGTCGTGGAGGCACTGCGCCATGTTTAAGCGGTTCACATGGATAATATGCCTCGTCCCACTGGTCAGTACGCATTCGTTCGGTGCGACGGCAGAGGCTGATGTGGACGCTGAGGCGCATACAATCCTTGCCGCGAGCGATGCCATTCGCAACCCCAGCCGCTCGTTTGGGCTGACGACCACCATGACCGAATATCGCAATGGTCATCAGACCGACATGAACACGCTGCAAATTTATGCCAAGGCGGAAGTCGGCAGTGGTCAGTACCGCAATCTGATTCGTTTCGTCGCGCCGGCCCGCGATGCCAATAAATTGATGCTGAAAAACGGCAACGATCTCTGGTTCTACGATCCGTCGAGCCAGGCCAGTGTGCGTATCTCGCCGCGTCAGCGGCTGCTGGGTCAAGCCGCCAACGGCGACGTCGTCACGGTCAATCTGGCCAACGACTATCACGCCAAGCTGGCCGGCGAGGAAGACGTCGAGGATGGCGACCGCGTGCTCAAGCATTGTCAAAAGCTTGCGTTACACGCGGCGGCAAGTACCGTCACCTACGATTCCATCGAGATGTGGATCGACAAGGCGACTTCGCGCCCGGTCAAGGCAAAGTTCTACGCCGAGAGTGGCGATTTGCTCAAGACGGCCTATTACCGCCGCTACGAGCGTCAGTTGAACGTGGATCGGCCGACCGAGACGGTGATCATCGATGGTCTGGACCACCAATGGGTCACGATCATGCGGTATTCGAATTACGCCTGGCGGGACATTCCCGACAGTTGGCTGCAGCGCGACTATTTAAGTCATTTCAAACCCGAGTAGGCGATGCGTGGCCTTGGTTCCTTGGCGCTGTTTTGGGCGCTCGCAGCGTCGGCGGGCGCGCCGGATGATGACGATGCAGGCGCATTGGCGCTCTCCTCGGCACCCCTGGCCCAAGGGTCGGGCACGCGCGAATTGACGACCACGTTCGAGGCGGCACAGACTTTTGCGGCCCAACGCGGTGGCGATGAGTCGGACCTGCAACGCTTGTCCGTCGATGCTCGCCTCGATGCAAGCTTTGCGAGTGTCTGGAGGGCGGTTGCGGCCGAGCGGGTCGACGCGGTCTGGCCCGGTTCTTTTCGCGGCGGCGATGAGGTGGGCACGCTCAAAGAAGCCTACATCGGCTGGCAACCGCGGGCCGACCTGCTGCTCGACTTCGGGCGCATCAACGCACGACAAGGCGTGGCTTTTGGCTACAACCCTACGGATTTCCTGCGCGCCAATTCGATTCGTTCGTTGGTGTCTCTCGATCCCAACAGTCTGCGCGACAATCGACTGGGGACGGTCATGGCACGCGGTCAATTCTTGTGGGGTGGCGGGTCGGTTACTGCCGCCTATGCGCCGCAGATCACCGACCACTCGAGCGCCGCCGCCTTGGATCCAGATTGGGCCGCGACGAACGCGCACTCTCTATGGTTGCTGGCCGTGAGCCAACAGGTCGCCCCCGGTTGGAGTCCGCAGTGGCTGGCCTTTGGGGAGAAGGGGCGGGCGGCCCAGATCGGCATGAATCTCACCGCCGCGCTCGGCTCATCCACCGTGGGGTATGTCGAGATATCCGGTGGCCAGGCCGAATCCGTTCTGGCGCAAGCTCTCGACCAGCCAGAGCGCGATACCTTTCGTTCACGGGCCGCCTCCGGGTTCACCTACAGTATGGCCAATAAGCTCTCGCTCACGTTCGAGTACGAGTACAACGGCGCCGGTGCGGGTGCCGTGCGGTGGGCGCAGCTGCGGACGGGAAGCTTCCCCATCTATGGTCGCTATCGGGAGTTTGCACAGGCGCAGCAGGATTTGCCGACCCGATCGAATGCATTTCTCTATGCGTCCTGGCAGGACCTGTTTGTGCAACATCTGGATCTCTCGGCTTTCGTGCGAGCCGATCTCATCGATCAAAGTCGACTCCCTTGGTGGGAGCTGCGGCGCCACTGGACGTCCGTGGATCTGGCGCTGCGTTGGCAAACTGTGCAAGGAGACATCACCAGCGATTACGGCGCCTCCCCGCAGCGTAAAGTCTGGCAACTCCTTTTCGACTACTATCTATGACCATGTGGTTGCACCCCATCGATCACGCGGCTGAACGACAGATCAGCCCCTGGACCCGCGCTCTGATGGTCGTTGCGGTCAGTTCGGTCATTGCCGCCGTTTTGGCGCTCGAAGAACCCTCCGTGAGCCTGCTGAGCCTGTTGATCGTCAGCAACACGATTGGTTTTTCGACCTGGGGGATGATCGAAGGGCTGCTCTTCTTCGGGGGCGATCGCCTGGGTATGGCAGGCGTGCTGGTGATCAGCGTGCCGGCGGGTATCCTGGTCGGCGGCAAAATCTCCAGTTCAGTTTTCGGACAGTACGATTTTGTCGGCGCCTTTTTTCAGGATCCGGCACACGAATGGAAATCCATCGGAGCCGTGCTGCTATTCGCCGCCTCGGCCTCGATTTTTATAGTCGTCCTGATGAATGCCATCAGATCTCGCGTACAACTCGAGATCGAACAGCGCCGCAGCGCCGAGGCGGGGCGTTCCCAGGCAGTCGCGGAGCTCGGCTTGTTGCAAGCGCAAATAGAACCGCACTTTCTGTTCAACACACTGGCCCATGTGCAAAGCGCCATTGACCAAGATCCTGCGCTTGGTAAACAGATTCTGGAACACCTGATCCGCTATCTACGGGGTACCTTGACCCGCACGCGTAGCGTTCACTACGCCTTGGCGGATGAGCGGGATCTGATCGAGTCGCTGCTGACCATCGCGGCGATACGCCTGGGTCCCCGCTTGCGCGGTTCCATAGAGATTCCTGCACATTTGGCGAGTGCGAGCCTGCCACCGCTGTTGCTGCAGCCGTTGGTTGAGAATGCCATCAAGCACGGCATCGAGCCGGCAATTGACGGCGGACAGATCATCGTACAAGGAGAGGAATTGGGCGAATTCCTGGTGATTCGGGTCAGCGATACCGGCGGCGGCATGACAGCGGCCGGGCCGGAAGGCGTCGGACTCGCCAATGTGCGCGCGCGATTGGCGGCCCTGTATGGGGATCGCGGACGACTCACCTTGTCGTCGAATCACCCGAGCGGCGTGATTGCCGAGCTACGGCTGCCGCTGGAATGGACGCTGGCATGAGCACCGCGATCATCGCGGACGACGAGCCTCGACTGGCGGAAGACCTCGCCGATCGCCTTCGGCTGATGTGGCCGCAGCTCGACATCCTCGCCGTCGTCGACAATGGGATTGCCGCTGCCGGCGTGATTGCCGACTTGCAGCCGACTATCGCATTTCTTGACGTTCGCATGCCGGGCCTGGATGGGGTTCAGGTCGCCAAACTTGCGCGTCAAACCCGCATCGTGTTCGTCACGGCGCACGATGAGTATGCGGTCAATGCATTCGAGTCAGCGGCCGTTGACTACCTGCTCAAACCGGTGAGCGATGCACGGTTGGCCCAATGCGTGACGCGCCTTCGTCAACAGGGCACTCCCGGCCTCGATGGCGCCGTGTTGACGACGCTTCTGTCCGCCTCACCAAGCCCGGCCAGGCTGGAATGGCTGACCGTGCGCCTCGCGGACACCACACGCATCGTCGCCGTGGCGGAGGTGTTGTACTTCCGGTCCACCGATAAGTACACGGAGGCGGTGACGGTGAGCGACCGGCACCTCATCCGAACATCGCTCAAGGAATTGTTGGAACAACTCAATCCTCAGCGCTTCGCGCAAATCCACCGCAGCATCGTGATCAATTTGGGCGCAGTGGAGCGGATTGAGCGGGATGTTCTGGGCCGCTCGCAGGTGCATTTGAAACAGCATGGGGATGTGCTGCCGCTCAGCCGGGGCTTTGCCGAGCGATTCAAACAGATGTAGCCCCTTGCGTCACTCCTAGGGCCAGCCGAATCAAAGATCTCACGCCGCACCGATGGAGCGGGCACGGACCGAGTGACTACGCGTTGGTACTCATGGATGTGATCCATGTCAGGCTGCTCGAAGAAGGAACAGATGCCTATCGCCCCGTTCCTGCTACTCGCCTTGAATCGTCAGTCTATGTGATCGACCCCCAGGCGCCCTACGATATCGCCGATGAGGTCTGGGAGTTCCCTCCGGGCACTCGGGTGATCGTGACCGAAAAGGTGCTAAGCGGGGAGACGAAGCTCGTCGCTATGGGCATTGCCCCGTAGTCAAGGTGCGGTCCCCGTACGCTTACGACCGGACGGGCGTTTGAAATTCCTATCCGCTGCAAACTGAAATCGACCATGCTCGAGAGAATCGTCTCCGCTGGTTCGGCTCTCAGTCAGTGTGTTTCCTGGCCGACCCGGGGCATCGGGATCGGTTCCTGGAGTGATGCGACATGGTTGCTATGCGGTATGACGTGACATTGTCGGCGCGATTCGGTGGCGCGCAGCGGTCATCAAGCCGCCGTACGCGAGCGCCGCGATCAGCACGCCTACGAACCACGCGTAGCTGTAAATTCCCGTGAAGAGCGTGGGTATGCCGACGAAGGTGTGCGGGAAGGCGGTGGCCAGAAAGCCGGGAAGGTTGGGGAGCAGCGCCACGATGAATGCGATACAGGCTGCGGGGTTCCAGCCATTGCGGTAGGAATAGCAGCCTTCGGACCGATACAAATCCGCGACTTCGATCTGTGTGCGACGGACCAGCCAGTAATCGGTGATCATGATACCGAGCACCGGGCCGAGCAGCGCGCCATAACCCACCAGCCAGGTAAAGATGTAGCCGCCGCTCGACTCGATCAGCTTCCACGGCATGATCACCACGCCGAGTACCGCGGTGAGGTAACCGCCCCGCGCGAAGTTTACGTGGCGCGGAAAGATGGCCGCGAAGTCGTAGGCCGGACCGACCACGTTGGCCGCGAGGTTCACGCATAAGGTGTCGATCATGATGATCCCCAAACCAATGGCCACCGCGATGCCTTCCATGCGGCCCGCCAGGTCCACCGGACTCCAGATTGCCTTGCCGTAGATCGTGACGGTGGCGGAGGTCACGGCGACGCCGACGAACGTCAGCGCCGCCATGGGAATCGGCAGACCGATGCATTGGCCGATGATCTGGTCCTTTTGGCTGCGGGCAAATCGGGTGAAGTCGGGAATGTTCATGGCCAGGGTCGACCAGAAGGCGCACATCGCGGTGAAGGTGGGCCAAAAGAGCGTCCAAAATTGGCCGGCTTTGGCGCCGCCCGGCACGAACTTCGACGGCGCATGCAGCATCGCGCCGAAGCCGTGGGCGTGGACATAAGCCCACGCCAGGAGCGCAAGCAAGATCAGGATCTTGATCGGCGCCGTGACCACTTCGATCGATCGCACGGACTCGGGACCGCGCGCGATGAAGTAAAGATGCAGCACCCAGAACAAACCGAAGCTCGCCAGCTGCCCGGCGTCGATTCCGATCCAGCCGATCTTGTCACCCGTCAGCGCGCCGCCGCTCACGATGTTGCCGATGGCATAGATCGCGCTACCGCCGATCCAGCATTGGATGCCGAACCAGCCGCACGCCACCACCGCACGCAGAAAGGCCGGTAACTTCGCGCCCCGCGTACCGAATGAGGTGCGCACCAGCACGGCGAACGGGACCGCGTACTTGGCGCCCGCATGAGCGTTGAGCAGCATGGGCACGAGGCACATCATATTGCCGGCGAGCACCATTCCCACCACCTGCCACGCGGAGAAGCCCTGGTCGATCAGGCCGCCGCCGAGCATGTAGCCGGTGATGCATACCACCATGCCGATCCACAGCGTGACGTAGTGGTACGCCGTCCAGGTGCGATGCGCGGCGTCCGTGGGCGCCAGGTCCTCGTTCCAAAGCTCGCTCGATCGCGCTGTCATGGTGTCGTCCATCGGTCCCTCGCGTGATTGGCCCCGCTGGAAGTCTTACAGAAAATAGCTCCCGCCGCACGACACGTTTCGGCCAGGGCGCGCCTCAA
>CAZZWM010000126.1:0-12491 GCA_964657945.1 uncultured Steroidobacteraceae bacterium | reverse complement strand
CCCGCGCCGTCGCAAGCGCTGCCGCCATCCATCACGCCGTTTGTCGCAGCGACCCAGCCGGCATCTCCCGAGCCGCAGCCGTCGATGACGACGCCGGAATCCGACGCCGAAGACGCCGCAGTCGATGAAACCTCACCCAGCCTGGAGCTGACCAGCGCGCCGATTCTCCCCGGCCGCGAAGCCGCGCCGGTGGAACGAGTCGAGATGGCACGCGTGGATGCGGACCTGCTGGACACCATGTTGAACAATGCCGGTGAGGTGAGCATCTTCCGGGCGCGCCTCGATCAGCAGGTCAATTCAATCGATTTCAATCTGGCGGAACTGGCGCGCACCGTCACACGGCTCAAGGAGCAGCTGCGCTCGTTGGAAATCGAGACCGAGGCGCAGGTTTTGAACCGCCACCAGGATGTCGAGCCGCGACGCGATGACTTCGATCCGCTGGAGCTGGATCGATACTCTTCCCTGCAGCAGTATTCGCGCGCTTTGGCGGAAACCTCCGGGGACGTGGCGAGCATTCAGGGATTGCTCGAGACCCTGACGCGTGAAGCGCAAAATCTGCTGACCCAGCAGTCGCGCGTCATCACCGAGTTGCAGAACAGTTTGATGCGCACGCGCATGGTGCCATTTCAGCGCCATGTGCAGCGTCTCACGCGCCTGGTGCGCCAGGCGGCCAATGACACCGCCAAGCGGGCCGAGCTGGTGGTGCAGGGCGCTTCTGCCGAGCTGGACAGGCAGATGCTGGAACGCATGGTGGCACCGCTCGAGCACATGCTGCGCAACTCGGTGGTTCACGGCATCGAGTCTCCCGAGCGAAGGGCCGCACTCGGCAAGCCGGATGTGGGCCGGATCTCCATCAGCCTGGAGCGCGATGGCGCCGAGATCGTGATCGTGGTGGCGGACGATGGCGCCGGCATCAACGTGCGCCTGATCCGCGAAAAGGCCTTAGGCCTGGGTTTGATCGATGCGCATGCCAAATTGACCGATGAAGAGGCGGTACAGCTCATTTTGGAACCCGGCTTCAGCACCGCCGGGCATGTCACGCAGGCGGCCGGCCGCGGCGTGGGCATGGACGTGGTCGCCACCGAGGTGAAGAAACTGGGCGGCGGCTTGTTCATCGATTCGACCTTCGGCAAAGGAACGCGATTCACGATCCGACTGCCGTTCACCCTGGCCATCAGCCAGGCGCTGATCGTCCGGGTTGCCGAAGAGACCTACGCGCTGCCTTTGGCGACGGTCGAGGGAGTGGTGCGACTGCCGCGCAACATCGTCGCACGCCATCTTGGCAAAGATGCGCCGCTGTTCGAATACGGCGGCCAGAAATATCGTTTTCAACACCTGAGCGCATTCGTCGGACTCGGCGCCACGCGCATGCCGGAATCGGATGTGTCCATGTCGGTGGTGCTGATCCGCGCCGGCGAACATTCGACCGCGTTGGTCACGGACGAACTGGTCGGCAGCCGTGAGATCGTGGTGAAATCCCTGGGACCTCAGGTCTCGGGCATCCGCGGCATCGCCGGGGCAACGATTCTGGGAGACGGCCGCATCGTCATCATCCTGGATATGGGTTCGCTGGTGCGCTCCGAATGGCGCGCACGTCCCACCGAAACGGTGGTGCTCGATCAACGCGATCGACGCACCTTCGCTCTGGTGGTCGACGACTCCATCACCGTGCGCCGCGTGACTCAGCGCCTGCTGGAACGCAACGGCATGCGCGTGCTGACGGCAAAGGACGGCGTCGATGCCGTATCGCTGCTGCAGGAAAACCTGCCCGACATCATATTGCTGGACATCGAAATGCCGCGCATGGATGGATACGAAGTTGCGGCACACGTTCGCAACGACCCGCGGCTGAAGCACATTCCCATCGTGATGATCACCTCACGGGTGAGCGAGAAACATCGTGCGCGGGCAATCGAGCTGGGCGTCGATGATTATCTGGGCAAGCCTTATCAAGAGAGCCAGTTGCTCGATGCCATCGAACCTCTGGTCAACCGCCGCAGCGCAGCGGCACGGTAAGCGTGTCCGACCTTCGCGACGAACTCTATAGTCTGCTGGTGCCGCTGGCTGGCGAGCGCCTGATCGTGCCGCGCGCCTGCGTCGCCGAGGTCATCGGCTATCAAGCGCCTGCGGAAATGACCAACGCGCCGCCCTGGTACGCCGGTGTGGTGAGTTGGAGCGGACGAAATGTGCCGGTAGTGTCGTTCGAAGGCGCGTTTGGCCAGCCGCTGCCCAGCGTATCGACGCGCACCCGCATCGTGATTTTCCATGCCGCCGGCGGCCAGCTGCAGTCGGGGTACTTCGGTATGCTGACCCAGGGCTTTCCGCAGCTGGTGCGGGTCAATGCAGATGTGGTGCGGCCCGATCCGTCGCGCAGCTTTCCGGAACGTTCGCCGGTGTTGTGTCAGGTGCGCATGGTCAATGAGACCCCGCTCATTCCGGATCTGCAGCGCCTCGAGCAGATGATCGCCGAAGAAACCTCGGTGATGACCTGACGCGCTAACGCAGCCCGAATACCGCCACAGAGTTGGTGGTTCCGACGAACACCTTGCCGTCCGCCACCACCGGCGTGATGTACTTGTTGCCGGCACCAAACTGGTCCCTGGCATTCGCGGCCTGATTGCTGTTGTAAAGCTCGTGGGACAGGTTCGATGCATCGAAGGCATGCAGCACCGCTGGAGAGGTGTTCTCATGCGCCCAGACAATCCCGTTTGCGGTGCCGTTGGCTGAAACGCTGGCGGCGGTGCCCGGATAAACGAACGAGGTGGGCGACTGGGACGTGGGGGTGGCCGCGATTTTCGCGGCGCTG
Source organism: uncultured Steroidobacteraceae bacterium (assembly GCA_964657945.1). GTDB lineage: Bacteria > Pseudomonadota > Gammaproteobacteria > Steroidobacterales > Steroidobacteraceae > Bog-1198. Next base: position 9,685 of record CAZZWM010000126.1, on the reverse strand, counting down.
ATGGCGAAGGCTTTCAACGTGCCCGATACGTCGCCGAAGTACAGGGTATTGTTGAAGTAGGCCGGCGTCGACCAGACGCCGCCGGGCAGCACCCCGCTCAACGTTTGCACGATGTTGTTGGTGCTGGAATTGAATTTTCCCATCGCATCACGATCGACCAGGTAGATATTGGTATCCTTGCCGGCTCCGACCATCAAATGCCGCGCTTTGCCGCTTGAATCATTCATGTCCGGAAGCAGCAGCTCTCCGCCCGATCCCAAATCCGCGTCCTGACTGGACCGGGCCACTGTGTCGCGCTGGGCAAAATAATCGGCAACCGTGAGGCCGCCGGAAGCTGGGGCAATCTTCAAGAAGGAGTTTCCGAAATCGCCATGGTTGGGAAAGCCGCTGGCGTCCAGCGACGTATCGAAGTCGCCGTTGGCGGTGATCACATACACGTTCCCCGACGAATCTGCAGCGGGGCCGCCGCCGGACATCCAGATGGACGGCCCATTCTGGCTGTCGGCCGCCACATTCAGCACCGCGCTACGGGCCAGCGTTGAGGCCGAGAAGGCTATGACCCATCCCGAATAAGGCGCTTCATCGCAGTGTGAGGTCCATGCAGTGTAGATGCTGCCCCCGGACAGCAACAGGGCGGCGCGCTCCGCATGCTGCGCCGGATTGAAGCTGGTTGGCGCGCCCGTTCCGGTATAGGACGCCGTGATGTCGGTCGGACCACCCAACATTTCCGCTCCCGACGTGATGTCGAGTGCATGCAGCCTCTGATGATAATTGGAACTGCCGTCGACCGACATCGAAACGGCGTAGATGATCCCGGCCGTGCGGTCGATGACGGGCGTCGAGGTCACGCCGATCTCCGGGGAAATCTGGCCGCATCCATTGGTGGCCGGCGACTCGCCGCTCTTCAGCAACGAAACCTGCCACAGCTTCGTGCCGGTATCGGAGTCGAACGCCCACACCGAGCCGTGCTCGGTGGCGACATAGACCACGTTGTGCGCGGCACCCGCGAGCGTGAGGCCTGCAAGGTACAGGGGTTGAGCATCCACCTTTCCGTCCACAGCCAGCTGGCGCAGCAAGCCAAATTGCGTGCTGTTGACGTTGGCCAAAGTGAGCGCGGTTTCCGATGAATTCAACCCGGTTCGACCGGCGTCGTACTTATAGGTGGTGATGTCGGTGGTCCCGCCCGTGGAAGGCGGCGTCGCACTTACAGTCAGCGTTGCTTGGCTGCTGGTCACCGATCCGGCGCTGTTGGTGATGACCACCTGAAAAACGCTGCCGTCATCCGCGGCGACCGTCGCCGGTGTGGTGTAAGTGGAGGAAGTAGCGCCGGCGACATTCGTGCCGTTCTTCTGCCATTGGTACTGCAAAGGCGCAGTACCCCCGGCAGCCACCGAAAAGCTGGCGGTCGAACCGACGGCCACCGTTTGATTCTGCGGTTGGCTGCTGATCGAAGGCCCGGTCACCGCCGAGGGTGCGCTCACCCCCGGAGCGCTGCCACCGCCGCAGGCGCTCAAAATACCCAGCAACAGCGACGCAAGTGCGCCACGAGATCGGTTGGTCATGACGCCCCATTAAACGCCTCTGCGGGAGCCGTGCAATGCGTCGGCAGCCAGCGACTTGGGTGGGAGAATGCCGACGTCACCGCAAGGTGGACATGTCTCCAAAGCGCGTTTGCAACATAACGAGGGCCGCGATCGCCGCAGTCTCGGTGCGCAGAACCCGTGGCCCCAGGACCACGCGGGAGAAGCCCGACAGTTCGAATGCCTCGAGCTCCTCGGGCGCGAATCCTCCTTCGGGACCGATCGCAAACTCGACCTTGTTCACCCCCGCATCGGGCGCGCTGATCGGCTTTGCGTCCGCATCGATCTCCGGCTCCAGCACCAAGCGCAACGTGCCGGGCTCCGCGGATCGCAGTGCGCCCAGGAAATTGAGCAGAGGCTGCGCAGGATCGATGCGCGGCAGCCGGTTGCGTCCGCATTGCTCACAGGCACTGATGGCAACCGCCTGCCAGTGATGCAGCTTCGATGCCGCCTGCGCACCGTCCAACCTGACCACACTGCGCTGGCTCAAGACCGCAGCGATGGCTGCAACCCCGAGTTCGGTGGCCTTTTGGACCACGAAATCCATCCGATCGCCGCGCGGCACGCATTGGATCAAGGTGATCTGCAGTGGCGACTCGCGGTCCACGGGCTGAGCAGCACCGACGGCCACCGACACCTTCGCACCGCGCACGGCCTCGACGCGCCCTGCATATTGATTGCCGCTGCCGTTGAAGAGAATCACCTCGTCTCCGCCGCGCGCGCGAAGTACCTTTGCGAGGTGCGACGCAGTGTCGCGCGCCAGTTCGATGATGCTGTCAGTCTGCAAAACGGAGTCGACGTAAACTCTCGTCAGCCGCATGGCGGGGCCGCATCAACGGTAGCTTTCATATACCGGCGATTGTCGCATATGCTTGCGCAGGGCCGGGCGCGGGAAATCCAGTTGCAAATTGACCTCGATAGCGGATTGATGCGCGGCGCCAGGCAAGTGCCGTCGCCCAATTTCGATGCGCGGCCCGCAGGCTCACCGATGGATTTGATCGTGGTCCACGGAATCAGCTTGCCCCCCGGAGAATTCGGCGGTCCCTGGATCGATCGGCTGTTCACCAACAGCCTGCCGTCCGATCAGCATCCCTACTTCGCCGAGATCTCGGGCCTGCGTGTTTCTTCCCACTTGGTCATCGCGCGGGACGGTGCATTGACCCAGTACGTGAGTTTCAACGACAGGGCGTGGCATGCGGGGCGTTCCAGTTATCAAGGCCGCGTCGAATGCAACGATTACTCGGTGGGCGTGGAGCTCGAAGGCACGGATTCGCTGCCTTACGAACCCGTGCAATATGAAGTGCTGGCGTCGACCGTCGCTGCGCTGTGCGCGGCTTATCCGTCCTTGTCGGCTGGGCGTATTGCCGGCCATAGCGACGTGGCGCCCGGCCGCAAGACCGATCCGGGTCCGGCTTTCGATTGGCCGCTGGCGCAACGCTGCATTGCCGCGAAAATTCGCTGAATAACGCCGATTCGAACCTGGGTCCGTGCGCCGTTCGGGGCGCAACGTGAAGTCCGTCACGTTCCAAATCAGCAGAAATCGCGGTCCGGGCCGACACGTTGGAGTGAGGCCGTGATCAATCAGCGCGAGGAAAGGGAGGGGCTTTGTTTCGTTGGTTTGCCGACCTCCCCGTCGAGCGCAAATTGCGCGTCCTCATCACGGTTCCAGCCATGGCGGCCTTCGCCATTGCAATGCTGATGCAGCTTGCGACCAACCTGATTCATTTGCACGATTACATGCGGGAGCGGGCCGACGGGATCGCACGCACCACGGGCATTGCCGTCATTCAGGCGTCTCAACTACACCAGCCACAAGCGGCGCTCGAGGCGCTGCGGGTTTTGCGCGACGACCCGCTCGTCGATATGGCGGAGGTCTACCTGGCCAATCGCCAGCGCTTTGCATATTTTGACCGCTCCACCGGTGAAGCCGCTTTGGATTCCGTCGGGCAGCCCCGTTTCAGTCCCGGCGTCGGGCAGCTGGTCGTGCAGGGGCGCAAAATTCAAATCACGGTGCCTGCGACCCGATACGGTGCCGTGTTGGGTTACGTGCGCATCGCCGTGCCCTTGTCCGCGCTGTACCCGGACTGGCGGGACTATGCGCTGGTCACTTTGGTTGCGATCGCCTGTGCCTTGTCGGTGTCGTACTGGCTGGCGGCGCGGCTGCAGCGCCAGATCTCGGGGCCCATCGTGAATCTGGCCCATGCGATGCAAAGAGTTTCCGCTGAAGAAGACTACAGCCTGCGCGTCGAGCGCAACTCCGGGGATGAGATCGGCTCATTGATCGACGGCTTCAATCAGATGCTGGGGCAAATAAGACATCGCGATTCGAGGCTGGAGAAATATCGACAATTTCTCGAACAGCAGGTAGCCGACCGTACCGAGAACTTGGGCAATGCCAACCGCGAATTGCAATTGGTAATCGACGAGGCAACCCGCGCCAAGGAGGCGGCGGAACGCGCCAGCAGCGCAAAGAGCGAATTTTTGGCGCGCATGAGCCATGAGATTCGAACCCCCATGAACGGCGTGATGGGCATGTCCGAGCTGCTCCAAGCCACCGAACTCACGCCCAGGCAGCGGCATTTGTCCAAGACCATCTCTCAGTCTGCGGAATCGCTGCTGCAGATCATCAATGACATCTTGGATTTCTCCAAGGTCGAAGCCGGCAAGCTCGAGTTGGAGCGCATCGAATTCGGACTGCGCGAGACCGTGGAGCAGGCCATCGAGATCTGCGCCGCGCGCGCTCACGCCAAGGGCTTGGAACTCGCCTGTGCCGTGGATCTCGATGTGCCGGCCAAAGTGCGCAGCGACCCGATGCGCTTGCGCCAAATCCTGATCAATCTGGTCGGAAACGCCATCAAGTTCACTGAGGCCGGCGAAGTCATCGTACGCGTGCGTTCCCTGGGCAGCGAGGGTTTGATGCGCTTCGAAGTCGTGGATACAGGCATTGGCATCTCCGCAGACGCGCAGGCCGACATCTTCAACGCCTTCAGTCAGGCCGATTCCTTCACCACGCGAAAATACGGCGGCACCGGGCTGGGCCTGGCCATATGCCGCGAACTGGCCACCTTGATGGGCGGCTGCGTAGGCGTGGAAAGCGTGGTCGGCAAGGGTTCGAAGTTCTGGCTCGAGGTACGGCTCGATCCGGTGGTTGAGGCGACGCCGACATTCACCACGCTGCCGCGTATGAGATTGGCGGGACTGCGGGCATTGATCGTCGATGACAACGCCAGCAACCGCGAAATCCTCGCTCAGCACCTCGAGTCCTGGGGGGTGGAAGTCACCAACGCCGCCGGCAGCGATGCTGCGCTGCGGGTGCTCGCTTCGGATGAGGGCGTGCGATTCGACTTTGCACTGTTGGATGATCAGATGCCGGGGATGGACGGCATTCAACTGGCGCAGAAAATCCGTGACGACGCGCGGCTCGCGGCGGTGCAGCTCATCATGCTGACCACCCGGGACGGGCATGAAAGCAATCCCAGCACGGTGCAGCTGTTTGCCGGCATCCTGACCAAGCCGATGCGCCGTTCGCAGCTGCTGAATTGCGTGACTCGCGCCATGGCCACGGCCTCCGGCTCGCCGCTGGAGGATACGGCGGTGCGGCTGGGATTGAATCTGCCCGAAACCAGCCATACGGAGACCATCGCAGGCCTCGCGTTTCAGGCTGATGCACTGCGGCCGACGGCCACCCGGGCCAAAGCGGCGCGTCCGGTTGGTCGGGCCTTCGTGCCCAAGATCTTGCTGGTGGAAGACAACCCGGTTAACCGCGAAGTTGCCGCTGCCATGTTGGAAAGCCTGGGATGTGTGGTGATCGCGGTGGAGAACGGCTGGCTGGCGATCGAGGCCATGAACGACGCCGGCTACGACGCGGTGTTGATGGATTGCCAGATGCCGGTGATGGACGGCCTGACCGCGACCGCCGAATTACGCCGCCGCGAGCAAAACTCCGCGGGTGCGCGTATTCCAATCATTGCCTTGACCGCCAACGCGATGGAAGGCGATCGCGAACGCTGCCTCGCGGCAGGCATGGACGATTTTCTGAGCAAGCCGTTCTCGCAGCAGCAGGTGGCCGCCCTGCTCAAACGCTGGCTGGCCTTGCATGTGCTGCCGGAACACGAGAGGCGCGACGCCTCGCGTCTGCCGCTGATCGACGCGGGTGTGCTGCGCAACATCGCTGCTTTGCAGCGTCCGGCACTGCTCAATTCCATGATCGAGCTGTACCTGAGACACTCCCCGGCGCTGATCGATGCCCTGGAGGCAGCCGCCGTGAAGGCGCAGCCGGAGGCGCTGTCCCAGGCATTGCACACCTTCAAATCCAGCACCGCCAATTTGGGCGGGGTCCGGCTCGCGGCGCTGACCAAGGAATGCGAGGTGCTGGTGCGCGATGGCGGCATCGCCAAGGTCGCCCCCTTCGTGCAGAGGATTCGCAGAGATTACATCGAGTTTTGTACCGCGCTGATGCGCGAACGTTCGCCGAGTGCGGCGTAGATCACTGAGGGAACGATGACTCCTGACGCAAAGATCCAAGGCCCCGCAACCATCCTGGTTGTGGACGATGATCCAGGCGCTCGCCTGCTGTTGGGCAGCGCGCTGGAGATCGCGGGATTTTGCGTGTTGACGGCCGACGACGGGCAGAGCGCTCTGAATTCATTCAAGGAGCAGCCTGCAGACTGCGTCGTGTTGGATGTGGTGATGCCCGGCATGAACGGATTCGACGTTTGTCGCGCGCTGCGCGCGCAGCCCTCGGCGCGCCACGTGCCGATTCTGATGCAGACCAGTCTCGATGACATGGAGTCGGTGCATAAGGCCTACAACGCCGGCGCGACGGACTTCAGCTCCAAGGGTATCAACCCGATGCTGCTTGCCGAGCGTGTGAAGTTCCTGGTGCGGGCCAAGCAGACCCAGGATCAGCTGCGCGACAGTGAAGCGCGCATCCGCTATCTGGCCTACTACGATCCGCTGACGGCGTTGCCGAACCGGCAGCGCCTGTTGCAGATTCTCGAGCAGCAGGTTGCCTGGGCAATGCCCCGGCAGCGCGGCCTGGCGGTGCTGATGCTGGACGTCGACAACTTCTCGCGCATCAACGATACCCAGGGACAAGCCGTGGGCGACAGCCTCCTCAAGGAGATCGCGCATCGTCTGCAACTGTGCCTGCGCGACACGCAGCGTGGCCACGAGGGCGACAGCGAAACCAAGAGCGACATCAACGACTGGGTGGCGCGTACGGGCGGCGACGAATTCGCGTTGGCGCTGCCGGGCATTTCGACCGTGGACACGGCACAGGTGGTGGCGCGCCGGGTGCAGCTCGCGCTGGCGCGCCCCTTCGTGTTCGCGCAACAGGAGATTCCGCTGTCGGCGACCATGGGCGTCAGCCTATACCCGGCCGATGCAGACACGGCGGCGGCTTTGATCAGGAATGCCGATGCAGCCATGCACCACGGCAAGAAGAGCGGCAAGGGCGATCTGGAGTTCTTCAAGAAATCGATCAGCACGCGTGCCGCCAAACACCTGTCGATGGAGGCGGACCTGCGCAAGGCGTTGGATCGCGACGAGTTCAAGCTGGTTTACCAGCCGCGGCTGGCGGTGAGCAACATGCGGGTGGAGGCGGTCGAAGCACTGCTCCGATGGTGGCACCCGCAACGCGGTTTCGTGTCGCCCGACGAGTTCATTCCTTTGGCTGAGCAAAGCGGCCTGATCGTCGAGATCGGCGACTGGGTGCTGCGCGAGGCATGCGCTCAGGCGCGGCGTTGGCGCGACGCCGGCGGTCCGGACTGGCAGGTGGCTGTCAACGTATCCGGCGTGCAGTTTCGCGACGGCAGCCTGGTCGAGCGGGTAGCACGCGCCATCGACGCGGCGGGCATCGAGTCGCGGATGATCGAACTTGAATTCACCGAAGGCGCGCTGATCGAATACTCCGCGGTGGTCAGCAAGGCGGTGAAGTCGCTGAAAGCCTTGGGCGTCGCCACCGCCTTGGACGATTTCGGCACCGGCTACAGTTCATTGTCGTACCTGCGGCACTTTCCCATCGACACCCTCAAGATCGACCGTGCATTCGTACGCGACATCGTCTCGAAGTCCGCCGGCAATACGCCATTGGTCGACGCCATCATCGCCATGGCCAAGAGTCTGGGACTTTCCACCGTCGCCGAGGGAGTCGAGACCGAAGCGCAATGGCAGTACTTGAAGGCGCGGCATGCCGATCAGGTGCAAGGTTTTCTTTTTTGCCAGCCTCAGGCCGTCGACGAATTGGAGCGCTGGCACGCGCAATGGCTGCATAACAATCAGCCGCCGTCCGTGAGCGCGGCGTAAGCGGTCAATTGCCGGTCTTGGAGCGGCGCCAGACGACCTCGCCGCCTGCGGACCGACGCGCCAGCACGCGCGCCAGCACGAACAGCAGGTCGGATAGTCGGTTCAAGTAACGCATCAGCTCCGCAGCGACGCTCTCGGCCCGCGCCAGCGACCAGCAGCGGCGCTCGGCACGGCGGCAAATCGCGCGCGCCAGATGACAGCCGGCGGCGCCGCCGCCTCCCCCCGGCAGGACGAATTCCTTCAACGGCGGCAGATCGTCGTTGAATCGATCCAATTGCCGCTCCAGCCGATCGACGTGCGCGTCCGTTATGATGCGATGGCCGGGGATGCACAGTTCGCCCCCCAAATCGAACAGATCATGCTGCACATCGATGAGACAGCTGCGGATCTCGGGCGGCACCGATTCGTGGCTCAGCACCATGCCAATGGCGGAATTTGCCTCGTCGACGGTTCCGTAAGCCTCGACGCGCAAACTTTCCTTCGCTACGCGCGAGCCGTCGCCGAGGCCGGTGCTGCCGTCGTCGCCGGTGCGCGTATAGATCTTGCTGAGTCTGTTGCCCATGGTTTCAACGGTACCATAGCTTTTGCTATGGTTGAGGCATGACGGAACACTCAGCAGAACTTCGGGCGGCTCTCGATGCCGCCCAACGAGCCGCGGTGATTGCGCTATCCCTGTACCAGCACAATGTGGAGGTGCGCATCAAGGCGGACAAATCCCCGGTGACCGAGGCGGACGTGCGCTGCGAAATCGCCATCCGCGAGATAATCGAGTCGCGGTTTCCGGCGCATGGATTTTATGGCGAAGAAACCGGTTTGCGCGATCAGGATGCCGACTCTCTGTGGTTGGTGGACCCCATCGATGGGACGAAGGCCTTCGTGCGCGAATACGCCATGTTCTCGACGCAAATCGCCATGATGCGCGGCGGCCAAATGCTCCTGGGGGTTTCGAGTGCGCCGGTCTACGGCGAAGTTTGCTACGCGGAAAAAGGCCAAGGCGCCTTCCTGAACGAAAAGCCCATCGCGGTCAGCCGGGTAGCGAGCCTCGATGAGGCGTTCATTTCAGTCGGCAACATGAAGAGCCTCGCCACCGGTCCGCAGTGGAAGCGCTACGGTGAGATGATTGCGCGCGCCAGCCGCATTCGCGGCTACGGCGATTTCCTCCACTACCACCTGCTGGCCTCCGGCAAGATCGACGTAGTCATCGAAACCGACGTCAATATTCTGGACATTGCCGCATGCGTCGCGATCGTGCATGAGGCGGGCGGGCGCTTCACCCAATTGGATGGAAAACCCATCACGTTGCAATCGACCACGGTCCTGGCCACCAACGGACCGATGCACGATGTGGTCTTGCGGGCCCTGGGTTAATGCGCGCGTTGCGTCCAGCGGATTTCCGCGGCGGTGGCCGGGCCGATCACGACCTCTTGCAGGCCGGTGGCCTGCGTCCATTTGTCGGCGCTGATCATGCGCCTGCCTGCCATCAACTCCGCCGTTTGCTGCGGATATAATGGTTCCTGCTGCGGATCGCCGTAGCCGTCGGGAAAGCGCGGCGCATCGTTGCCGGGTTCGTACTTGTCGGTGGCGCCCAAGGTGTGCAGCATTTCGTGGGCGATCACCACATTGTTCTCGCCATTCATGATGGGGGCGGCAAAGGCGTAGACCACGCCGATCAACCCCTTCTCGAGCCCCAGTGAATGCGGCACCGTCGGGGTCAACGCGGGATCGTGATACAGGACGAATACTCGAATGTCTTCAGGCTCATTCACATGACCACTGGCGCGCCAGGCCCAGTAGCGCAG
>CAZZWM010000125.1:0-12580 GCA_964657945.1 uncultured Steroidobacteraceae bacterium | reverse complement strand
GTTCATTTCTTTGCTGGTCGCGCGCCTCATCACGCCGGTGTTGGCCGCCTATTCGCTGCATCCGAATTCACTGGTGGTACACAACGACAACGGTCCCATCATGACGCGCTATCTGGCGCTGCTGCGCTGGTGCGTGGCGAACCGCTGGAAGACCATCGCGGCGGGCACTTTGTTTTTCGCCCTGTCGGTGTGGGAACTTGCGGCGATACCGAAGGCCTTTGCACCGCCCGAGGATTTCTCGACGTCGGTGGTGAACGTCGAGCTGCCGCCGGGCGGCACGTTGGAGGACACGGAGCGCGTCTCGGCGAACGCGGCCGCGCTGATACGCGCCACCCCGGAAGTCACCGATGTGGTGGAACTGATCGGCGGCGGCGGCGATCAGACCCGTACCGCAACCATTTTCGTCAGCCTCAAGCCGCCCAAGCAGCGCAAGCTCAGCCAAAAGGAATGGGAACAGCGGATCAACCCGCAGCTGGCTCAAGTCCCGGACGGCCGCGTCTCCATCGCCAACCAGAATTTCGGCGGCGGCCGCGACGTCGGGTTTTATCTGGTCGGCGATGACCCCGGCAAGGTGCAAATTGCCGCCGAGAAGGTGCTCGGCGAGATGCGCGCCATGAGCCAGCTGCGCAACCCGCGCATAAATTCCGATTTGCCGCGGCCGGAAATCGTGGTGCACCCGCGGCTCGAAATCGCGGCGCAGCTCGGCGTCAGCGTGCAGGCCATCAGCCAGACCATTCGCATAGCGACCATGGGCGATTTGCCGCAGAACGGCGCAAAATTTTCGCTCGCCGATCGGCAGATCCCGATCCGGGTGAGCTTGATCGAAAATGCCCGGCGCGATTTGACCAACATAGAGAACCTCCCGGTCCCGACCGCGGCCGGCGGCAGCGTGCCCTTGAAAACCGTGGCGGAGCTGAGTTTTGGCCAGGGCCCATCGGCGGTGCGCCGCCACGATCAAAATCGACGTCTTTTCATGGACGCCGATTTGAGCCCGCACGTGGAATTGGGGACTGCCATGGCGGCGGTGCATGCATTGCCGGCGCTGAAGAATCTGCCGCAGGGCGTGCAGCTGGTGGAGGCCGGCAGCACCGAGTTCATGGGTGAGCTGTTCAACGGCTTCTTGCTGGCAATTGCCGCCGGCATCTTGCTGGTGTTCGCGGTGTTGGTGCTGCTGTTCGTCCGCGTATTTCAGCCGATCACGATTCTGTCGGCCCTGCCGCTGTCGCTCGGCGGCGCGGTGCTGGCGCTGTTGCTCACCGGCGTGCCTTTCTCCCTGCCGGTGGTGATCGGCATCTTGATGCTGATGGGCATCGTGGCGAAGAACTCCATTCTGTTGGTCGATTTTGCCATCGAGGAGATGCGGGCCGGCAAACCGCGACTCGAGGCCATTCTCGAATCCGGCCACAAGCGGGCTAGGCCCATCGTCATGACCACCGTCGCCATGGTTGCGGGCATGATCCCGGTCGCGGCCGGCTGGGGCGGCGATGCGGACTTTCGCGCCCCGATGGCCATCGCCGTCATCGGCGGTTTGATCACCTCGACGCTGTTGACCCTGGTGATCGTGCCGGCCGTGTTCACGGTGTTCGACGACATCGAGCATTGGGTGGGGCCGAAAGCGGCGCGCTTGCTGGCGGGCAAGGTGGGTGCTTCGCTGCCGGTATTGGCAGCGACCCCTACGACTTCGCTTGCCGCGGACCAGACGCCGCATCCCAGCATTTGAAATACGCATACGTTCTGATCCTCGGGTGCCTGATGGGCGGCGCTGCGGTTGCCGATCCTTTGAGCGCGGTCAATTGGGACCGGCTGCATGCCTGCGGCAGCGCTCCCGTCTCGGCGTTGCAGAGCAGCCCCCAGCTGCAGCTCGCGGCCCGCAAGCTGGCTGACGGCGCGTCGTTGCAAACCGCCATGGCCGGCGCCGGTTACCCGGCTGCCGCGTCCTCTTTGATCCACCTGACCGGTCCCATCACCGACCCCGACGTGCAGCGGCTGCTGGCGCAGCATTATTGCCGCACCTTGCAGGATCCGGCCTTCAAACAGCTCGGTGCCGAGAGGCGCGGCCGAGACTTATGGCTGGTGCTGGCGGCACCGCTGGACTTGCCTGCCATCGGCGATGCGGGCGTTGTGACCCGGCGCATTCTCGATCTCGTCAATCAGGCGCGTGCCTCCGGGCACCGCTGCGGCAACCGATACTTCACCCCGGTGCCACCGCTGACCTTGGATGCCGCGCTGACACGCGCGGCTCTGGAGCATTCGCGCGACATGGCAGCGCATGACGCCTTCGACCATCGGGGACACGATGGCAGTACGCCGGCTCTGCGGGTGGAGCGCGCGGGCTATGGCGAGCATCGAATCGTGGGGGAGAACATCGCTGCCGGCGCCATGAACGCCTCCGAAGTGACACAGGGTTGGCTCGATAGTCCGGCGCACTGCGAAAACATCATGGAAGGCCGCTTCACGCAAATCGGCATCGCGTACGCAGAGAATCTGAAGACTCGATCAGCGGTATTCTGGACTCAGGACTTCGCGGCCCATCCCTAGCCCTGCGAGTCGATGATGGCCCGCAGGTTGTCGAGCAGTTCCGTCGCGGCCTGCAATTTCTTGGGGTCCATCTTGGCCAGCAGTTGTTTGCGCAAGGTGTCGGCTTCGGTCTTCACCTTCTCGTAGATGGCGACCCCTGCCGTGGTCAGCACCACGCGCTTGATGCGTCGATCGGTTGACGAGGCCTCGCGCGCCACCAAGCCTGCTTTGACCAGCCGATCCACCATGGCCACCATGGTTGCCCCTTCCACTCCCAGCCGATCGGCCAATTCGGATTGGGACAGAGGCGAGGTGGCCTTCGCTGCGATGGCAATGGTCATCCAACTGGCCTGGCTGACGCCCAGATATTTCAAACGCCGATCGACAGCCTGTTTCCATGAGCGGGATGTGCTGTGCAAAGCATCGCTGAATCGCTCTTCGACGGACACACTGGCCCTTGCGGATAATTAGCTATCTAAGCAAGATAGCATGGTTTTTTGGGAACCGGCAGCGCAATAAAAGGTCCACAAGGCATGAAGCACACGTCATTGATGTCGACTCGCGGCACCGGACATGGAGTTCTCCCCCGACGCACGGTGTCGGATGAACAGGTGCTCAAATCCACCGATCCGGCCATCCAAGCCATCACCGATTTCACCCGCGAGCATCCGGCGACCGTCGAGGATGAACGTCAGATCGACGATGCCTTGACCGACATGATCCGCGTCGGTGTCCGGGCACTTTTGGTGGTGCGAGATAAGAGCGTCGTGGGGTTGATCACCTCCTACGACATCCAAGGCGAGCGGCCCTTGCAGTTTCTGCAGCATTCAAACTATACCCACCATAACGAGCTGCGTGTGACGCACATCATGACGCCCTGGGACAAGTTGCACGTGGTGGATTGGGACGCACTACAGCACCTGCGCGCCGGCGAGTTGCTGCGCATGTTCGAGGAGAGCGGCGTGACGCATATGCTGGTGGTGCAAACGGACATGAAGCACGGCACCCCCATCGTCCGGGGCTTGGCGTCTCGTGCCCGGCTCACTCGGCAGTTGAGCGGCCGCCAAGGCGCAGCCGCCTAGGGCTTTTGAACAGGCCCTAGCGGGCCAAAGTCACGGTGGCGATGCCGGCAAAGGTCATCAGCAGCGAGCCGACCAAGTGCAACGCCACCGCGCCGAACGCCACACCCAAACGGCCTGCCTGCATCAGCGTGACGACCTCCAACGAAAATGTCGAGAAGGTGGTCAATCCTCCGCAAAAGCCGGTGGTCACGAACAGACGCCACTCCGGCGTGATGCCGGGGGACAGCGCGAACAACGCGATGCCCACGCCGATGATGTAGCAGCCGATCAAGTTGGCCGCCAGCGTGCCTGGGGGAATCGCGGGGAAATAGCGGTTCAAGAAAATCGCCAGGTACCAGCGCAGCAGGCAGCCCAGGGCGCCGCCCACGGCAACCGCCGCCAAAGATCGTCCCATCATGAAAGCCTCGAGCGAAGCGCAAACCTGCGGTAAATCGGGCCACCATAATACAGGGGTACCCCGAGCGCGAGCAGCAGCGCGCCGAGGCCCACGGCATGGGCACCGGCGCCGGCGATGGCCCATAGGGAATACAGCGCGGCAAAGATGCCGATCCCGGCCAACGCCGCGCTGCCGCGGCGCGCGCCGCGTAGACGCCTGGTCCACTGCAGACGCAGCAAGGCCGACGCGCACAAGGCATACATCACCAGGCAGGCGGTGGTGGACAGCAGGATCATGAACTGGAACACGCGCACCATCGAATTTCCGTAGCTTGCCACGATCAACAAGGTCACCAGACCGCTGCCGAAACACAGGGCGAAACCCGGCGTGCCGCGCGAGGACAGGCGGGCGAAAATCTTGGGGAAGACCCCGTTCTTGGCCATGGCGGTCGGCAATTCGCCCTGCATCAGAATCCAGCCGTTGAGCGCGCCCAATCCACTGATGGCGGCAAAGATGGCCACCGCCTTGCCGACGCCGCTGCCCCAAAGTCGGTTGGCGAGATCGACGAAGGGCGCATTCGATTGCAACAAGATGTCTTGGGGCACCAACAACTGCACCGTGGTGCAGGCCGCCGTGCATAGCAAGGCTGTGACCAGGGTGCCAGCCAGCGTGGCCAGCGGAATGGTGCGGCGTGGATTGGCGACCTTGTCCGCCGGAATCGTCGCGGACTCGAATCCCAGCAACGCCCACAGGGTCAAGGTCGCTGCGGCGGTCACGCCGCCGAGCGACAGAGGCACACTGCCGGCAGCGGCGACGTCGGCTGCGCGTACCGACCAGATGCCCACCGCCGCGACGGCAAGCAGCGGCAGCATTTTCAGCACCGTCGTCACCGTCTGCACGCGGCCGGACGCTTGGATCCCGAAGCAATTGACCAGAGTCAACAACCACAACAGCGCGATGGTGATGGCCGCCGATGCGCCGGGCACGACCGCAATCCAGGGCAGCAGCGGCGTGAGCGCGCTGACCGCGGCGGTGGCGATGCCGGCATTGCCCACCCAGATGGAAATCCAATAACCCCAGGCCACCAAGAAAGCTGCCAAGGGACCGAAGGCCAACTGCACGTAGGCATAGGGGCCACCGGCGTCGGGGAAGGCGCGGCTCAGGCGCGAGAACACGATGGCGAGCAAGATCGAGCCCAAAGCCGTGAAGCCCCAGGCGATCACGCTGTTCAAACCGTAGGGCGCCAAAGTTGCCGGTATCAAGAACACGCCGGTGCCGATGGTGTTGCCGATCACCAGCGCCAAGCTCATCCAAAATCCGAGCAGTCGCGGCTGCGGGGAAACGGTGGCAGTTGCCATCGGCCCGATCCTATACTGGCCCGTTGATCGTCACAATGAGGGGGAGACGCCAGGAAATTTTCGATCCGGTCGCTGCCGCCATCGAAGTGGATGGGATTGCCGAGGCGCTCCGCACCGCCAACGATTCGATCGACGGTCTGGCCGCCGTTCGGTGGCTATGAGCCTGCTTTCCTACACGCAGACCAAGTCGGCCTGGATAAATCTGGGCTGATTGACAATAAGCCGGAGAGCATTTGACATTATCGCAAATGCGAGTCTCAACCCGCAGGCGCATAGGACTCTGTCCTACAGATATCCCGCCCGATTACCTTGAGAATGCACGCCTTCGGCCCAAGAGAGGCGAGACACTTATGATCGACGGTGAAGTCATTAGGTTAAGACGCCTGCGGCGTGCCGCGCTCCTGACGCGCGCACTGGCACGCAGCCTGCAGTCCGGCGGCGATAAGGCAGACGGCGCCTTGGCGCGCAGCGGCATCGCGGCCTGGGGCATAGCCCGTCTCATCACGGGGAAACTATGGTCGCATCCGAATTTGAGCTGCCAGCAGGGCCCTGGCGCATTGCAGACGCTCATCGATCGGGCGCTGGCGGCGGTTACCGGCGTCGTGGCGAGAAAGCAGGGCCGGCGTTTCGCCGTCTTCGCCCAGCAGCTGCAGATCCTGGCGCGTGAGCTGGACGATGTGCGCGCATTGACGCGTTCGGCGGATTTGAGCGATGTGCTCGGCCGCGCCCAATGGCAGTTGCTTCGCTTGCTGCAGGATTTGAATGCCGGCATTCATGCTGAGGGCGGCGCGCCCATCGCGGTTCGCCAGGCTTCGCCAAGCGCAGCATCCACCGAACCGACGGATTGGCCGTATCTGGCGATTTGAGCGCAGCTAAATGCGCAACTCACCCAGCGCAGCCCTCGCGCGCAAGGTCTGCGGGTGATCGGCGCCAAGCTGCGATTCCAAGTCCGAGGCTGCGCTCTTGAGCACGCCGACCGCGCTGGCGCTGCCGGATTTCGCCAGCGCTTCACCCAGTCGCTCCCGGGTGAGCGCGGATTCCCAGATATCGGTTGGATTTCTCTGACGAATCGCCAGGGCCTCGCGCAGCGAGCCCAAGGCGGCCGCCGTCTCATTGCGGCGCAACTGCGCATCACCGAGATTGTCGAGAGCCTGCGCCAGGAATAGCTCGGCTTGCGGTCCCATCTTGCGAAATTTCGCGGCTGCGTCAGCCAGTTGAGTTTCGGCAAACGCGGTGTCCTGCGACTGCAATGCCAACTCGGCCAGTCCCAGTTGAGCGCGCACGGTCATGATGTGGTCAGGCCCGTACTGGGCGGCTGCTTTGTCTCTCGCGGCGGACAGCGTCGCGCCGGCCGCGGGCAGGGTTCCCGATGCCATTTGCGCATCGCCCAGCAGCAGCTGGTTTTGCAAGGCCACCGGGCTGGACGGACCTGCATACTTGGCCGCGACATCGGCGGCTTCGCGCAATGCGCTCAAAGCAGGAGCCAGCCGGTTGGTGATCAACAATATCTTGCCGTAGCCGCCCAGTGCCGCAGCGGAGGCGGCGGAGCCGCCCGCCAACGACTGCTCGCGCTCGGCGGCAGTCTTCAACAAGGTCTCTGCCTCGCGCAGATGTCCCAGCCGCAATTCCAAGGTTCCCGTGTTGGCCAGAATGATTTGCGCGTCCAGGGCATCTCCCAAGCCGATGGCGCGATAGATCGAGGTGGTCTCGTGGTACGCAACCAGCGCTTCGGCAAAGCGGCCGGCGGCAGACAGGGAAAGCGCCAACGAGTTGTAGAGAATGGCGGTCTCGCGATGATTGCGTCCCGACCAAGCGATGCGCTGGGCAATGGCCTCGCGGCTGGTGTCGATGGAACCTTCCAGGTCGCCGCGGGCGCGCTGCAATCGAATGCGCGCGTTGAGACCTTCGAGCTTTTCCTCCTGATATTGGTGGGGAAACCTCGCCCAGAAGCCTTCCGCCTGATCGAGAAGCAGGGCCGCCGAATCCACATGGCCGCCCATCAAATCGATGGACGCCAGCTTTTGCCGGGCGTCCGCGAGCGCGGCTGGATCGCCATCCTTGTCGGCTTGTGTGATGTAGCCGCGCAGCAAGGCTTCGGATCCCGTGACATCCTGCAAGGCGCCGTACAGATCAGCCAGTGTGAGGACTATCTGGCCGGCCAACTGCGGCTGCTCCCGGTACTCGCGCAGAACGCGCTGCGCGCTCTCGTCGATCATGTCCTTGGCGGTCAGCGGCTCCGCGCTTTTCTCTGCGATGGCGCTGCGAAACATGCGCGTCAAGCTGTAGCGAACCGCTTCCTCGCGCGCGGCGTCGCGTCGCGCGGCATCCCGTTCGACCGAGGCTTTCTGCGCCTGCCAGGCAGCGGCGCCCAAACCCACAGCCAGGGAAATGAACACGGCGCCGGCTGCGATCACCGCCCATCGGTGGCGGCGCAACTGGCGGCCCAGCACATACATGCGCGCTCCCGCACGCGCATCCACCGGCTCGCCGCGCAGCGCCTTTTCAAGATCGGATTGAAACGCGGCAACGGTGCTGTAGCGCAGGGCCGGTTCTTTGCGCAGCGCTTTGGCGATGATGGCGTCGAGATCTCCTTCGATCGAGCGGCTCGGAAACGGTGAATCTGGGTTGTCGGCGGCGGCACGGCTTGCCTTGGGAGCCTCTCGTTGCAAGACGGCGCGCATTGCCTGCAACATGGGGGTATCGGGCCCGATCCATGGATGCCTGCCCACCACCAGTTCGAACAACAGCAGGCCCAGTGCATAGACATCAGTCGCCGTCGTAACGGGATCGCCGGTGAGCTGTTCGGGTGCGGCACAGATCGGTGTCAGGGGCATAGCCGACACCTGCGTCAATCTGGCACGCTGCCCATCGAGCAGCTTGGCAATACCGAAATCCAACAGCTTCACGGTGCCGCTTTCGCTCACCAAAATGTTCGAGGCTTTCAGATCGCGGTGCACGATCAGATGACTGTGGGCAAAGGCGACCGCCTCGCACACTTGGATGAGCAACTGCAGCCGGCCGGGCAACGGTGTCTGTCGACGCGCGCAATATTCGGTTATCGCCACACCTTCGACGAATTCCATCACCATGAAAGGGCGGCCGTCGCTGACGCCGCCATCATAGAGCCGCGCGATGCCTGAGTGTTCCAGACGCGCCAAGATGCGACGCTCGGCCTGAAAACGCTCGATCTGTGCCGCCGAATCCCTTTGCAGCAATTTTATGGCGACGCGCTGTTCGAAATCGCCGTCGGCCCGCAGCGCTTCGTAGACATCGCCCATGCCTCCATGACCGATGATGCGTTGAATGCGCCAGGCGCCGAAGCGCGAGCCTATCATGCCGTCCACCGGCGGCTCATCGGCAGGGGCGCGCGCCGGTGCGGCGAGAAATCTGCTGGAGGATTGCGCCGCGCGCAGCAGGCTCTCGACTTCCGCTGCAACGCGGGCGTCGCCGATGCTGCGTGACTTCAGCGCGGACATTTGTTGATCCGCCGGCAGGTCCAACAGCTCATCCAGACACTGATCGACCTGCGCGAGTTGTTCGGGCGAGAGGCCGGATCTCCTGGGCTCCGCTGGGTTCATGGTTTTCATCCGCGAACTCCGACATCGCAGAGTAAATTGTTCTTATGTTGCATGGCTCACCTGGGCCTTCTGCTCACCGTAATGGCAGGGAACCCGCCGGTCAAGAATTCGCAGCTTTGCGCATCACCGTCGATCAGCCGTCTGGCTCCAAACAACCGGATTCTGGCCTAGAACCCGCCACCGAGGTCTAGAATCAAGCCTGTGAAGAACCCAGAGGAACTGCCGGCGGATGCCCTGGCAAAGCTGGATGCCAGCCGTGCCTCACCCGATGTCCGGCGGCTCGCAGGCGAATTGTTGCCGGCTTTCTATCAGCAACTGCGCCGCATCGCGCAGCGCACGCGCTCCCGCTATGGCGCGGGACACACCATGCAAACCACGGCGTTGGTGCATGAGGCTTATCTGCGTCTGGGGCAGGCACGCAGCTTTGCCGATGAGACGCATTTTCTGCGGGCCGCGGCTTTGGCGATGCGCCACGCGCTCATCAATCACGCGCAGGCTCGTTTGGCGGTGAAGCGAGGAAGCGGAGGGCAGCATGTGACGCTGTCCCACCTGGGAGAATTGTCGGTCGACAGCGATGAAGGACTGCTCGCGCTGAGCGAGGCCCTGGAACGCTTGGCCGCCGCGATGCCTCGGCTGGCCGATGTGGTCGAATGCCGCTTCTTCGGCGGCTACGGCGAAGAAGACACGGCTCGAGCGTTGGGCGTGTCCCTGCGCACGGTGCAAAGAGATTGGCTCAAAGCGCGCGCGTGGTTGTTCCGAGAACTGAATCAGGCCGAGGAGTGACGCAGGCCGACGACTGATCACGCGGGTACCGATGCTCGGGCGCTCTCTGGCTGATATATGAGATTGGCGTCCGAAAACACCTACATCAACGCTCGCGCTGCACCGACCGCGCACCAACGCCGTGCAATCGCATACTCCAGCCCATCAATTGTTCCAGAGGTGCGCCATGCTCAACGAAAATCAGCCGACTCAGCCAAGCCCGGAACAGCCGCCCTTGGCGCCGTATGATCCGCCTGAGCCCGCGCCCCAGGCGGCTGCGTGGCGAAGAGCGCTCAAAGTCATTGGGAACACACCCCCGCGCGAGATGCGCGTTGCCAAGAGTCATCTCATCAAGACCACCGTGCGTCGTCCGGGTGGCCGCCACGTCTGAGATCCCTGTGGACAACAAAAAGGTGATCGCCATCGGCATTGCGCTGCAAACCCAGGTGTTGAAGACCTGCCCGATCCACCATCAAATTTATCTGGATGACGACGTCGACCCAGCCAGCGCATTTGCGCTGGCGATAGAGTTGGTGCGTCAACAAAAGCCATTCGTCGAAGCATTCGAGAGCGACGAACACCGGCTTACCGATCTCTTGAGCGAGACGCTGGGAACCGCTGCGCTATTTTGTACGCAGTGTCCGGTTCCCCTGCAGCATATCGCGCCGCTCAACGAGGCAGCCTTGGCAGGCGCGGCCGGCGCTAATTAGCGCCGGCCTTGGCCGCGTTCAACGTCCGGTCCAGATCGCTCAGATCATAAGGTTTGGGCAGGCTGAGTACGGTGCGGAGCTTCTCGCCCACCAGCATTTCGATGTCGATGCTGCCGTAGCCGGAAGCGATCACCACCGGCAATTCGGGATACTGCTTCACCAGCTGCCGCGCAAGTTCCAGCCCGGACATGCCGGGCAGCCGCACGTCGGTCATCACGACATCGATGCGGGACTCCGCAATCTTGGGGATGGCCAGCTCCGCACTGCCGACCGCGGTGACCTCGTGCCCAAGTTCATGCAGATACTCGACAGTGATGCAACTGACCTCGTCGCTGTCCTCCACCAATAGTACATGCATGATCGGAGCAAGATTAGCACACCGACTTCAACGTCGCTTCAGTCCGATGGCGCGGCTTTTCGGCGCGAATTTCAGTCCAGACCCACCCGGCTCTCGAGTCGATAGCGGTCGGCGGGACGTGCGTGCGAGAGATTCGGGCGCAGCGCGTTGCGTGCCGACTCGAAGGCATCCCAGTCTGCAACGTCCGGCAGTGCCGGCACGGTGGCGAACTCTCCCCGATCGAACGCCACCAGAGAGGCATCGACCATGTCCTCCGCGGTCATCACCTGGCCGCTGAGGACTTCGTCGACGTTCAGACCGGCAAGCGTCCACAAGGGCGTACGCGTGGCGCCGGGCATGACCGCCTGCACTTGGATGCCCTTGGCCGCCAGTTCATGTTGCAGCGACTGGCTGAAGGCCAGTACGAAGGCTTTCGTACCGCCGTACACGCCGTTCAACAATTCCGGCGCCAGCGCAACGATCGAAGAGATGTTGATGATCGAGCCTTGGCCGCGGGCAACGAAGCTCGGCACCACGGCATACGTCAGCCGGGTCAGCGCCGTCACATTGAGTGCAATCATGGCGTCCATCTGTTCCACATTCGAATACAGCAAGGGAGCGGCGCTGGCCACCCCGGCGTTGTTCACCAGCAAGGTGATGCTGGCATCGGTGCGCAGCTTCGCTTCCACGGTTTCCAGATCTTTTTTGTTACCAAGATCTGCGCCGATGACTTCCACCGAGCGGCGGGTCCGGTCGGTGATTTGCCTGGCCAGGGCATCCAGCTGCTGCCGATTGCGCGCCACCAGAATCAAATCGTAGCCCCGATCGGCCAAGCGCTGCGCATACACGGACCCGATCCCCGTTGAGGCGCCCGTCACGAGCGCCGTACCTAGATTCCTACGAGTAACCATTTGCCTGCTCCTGTCATTTCAGGCGGATGCCTGTATGGGAGATACCGTACGCTTGTCAAATATGACCTAAATGTCATATATACGTCGTTTTATGCCATACAATACCGAAGGATTATCACCGTAATCCACTTTATGGGACATTCACATGCAGCGCGTTGCCTATTTGTTGGTGCCGGAATTCCAGGTGATGCTATTCGCGGGTATCACTGTTTTCGAAGTGGCGAACATCGCCTTACCGCAACCGCATTACGACATCCGGCTGATATCCGAGCACGGCGGACCGGTCAATTGCTCCTTGGGATACTCGGTGATGACGGAATCTTTTGCCGGCGCCTGCTTCGACACCGTCATCATCGGCGGAGCGATCCAAATCAAACCGGCCAGTCCGGCGGTGATCGGCTATCTCAATCAGTCGATGTCCGCATCCAGACGCGTGGCTTCGATGTGCACGGGAAGTTTTTTTTTTGGCCCAGGCCGGTATTCTCGACCATCGGCGCGCCACCACGCACTGGGCCTATGCGCGGCTGCTGCAGAACGATTATCCAAAGATCAAGGTCGAAGAGGATCGGATATTCATCATCGATGGCGCAGTTTGGACGTCGGCGGGGATGACCGCGGGTGCCGATCTGGCGCTTGCCATGGTGGAGAGAGACCTGGGCGGCGATGTGGCGAAACAAGTCGCCAGAAAACTCGTCATGTATCAGCGACGCGCGGGCGGACAATTGCAGCATTCCGCATTGCTGGAACTCGATGCGAAGACGGATCGGATCCAAAACGCCCTGAGTTTTGCCAGGAACAACCTTCGCTCGGCACTCACGGTGGAGGAGTTGGCGGACGCAGCGAACTTGAGTCCACGGCAGTTCAGCCGCGCATTTCGCGCCGAGACGGGTCAGTCGCCGGCCAAAGCAGTGGAGAATCTAAGGGTAGAGGCAGCCAGAACCATGATGGA
>CAZZWM010000124.1:3410-12607 GCA_964657945.1 uncultured Steroidobacteraceae bacterium | reverse complement strand
GACTGCCGCCAATTTGATAACCAGTCATGTTCGCCCCTTGGGTGTTGGATGATTTAGCTCGTTTTTTTTCGCTCCACCGGAAGCCTAGCAGGCAAATATTCTTGCAAAGCGCGCATCCCACATAACGCAGCATCTTTCCGAAGAATGGTCGATTATGTCGTAGCGTGTTCAGAGTCCGACCTAGCGGCGGCGAACGCGGGCGCCGGCGGGCGCGAAGCCCTCGAGATTGCAATACGATGCGACCGTGGCGGTTTGTACAGCAGAGGATTGCCGGAGTCGAGCTGCCACAGGTCGTCGCATATTTTTTGGCGAAATTTGTTTTCGATGACTCCATAGCCCTGATGCGGTGTGCAGGTGAGTTCGCCGAAATACACTTTGTCGCCGACGGAGTAGAGGTCAACTCGGACGAAATCGAAATCCGCGGAAAGCGTTGTCGCCACCTGCACCATGACCGCGAAATTCGCGGGTTTCATATGCTTCTCCAACTCAGCGGCCGGAATCTTGCTTGCCAGAGGCGTCCAGTCTTTTTCGAAACCGGCGGTTCTGCCGTCGGGTGAACCGATCGAGATGGTGTAATCGAAGCGGTTGGGCTCGCGATAGCAGAAGAAACTGTAATCCCAGGGCAATCCGCCGTCGTCGTCTCGTAGCAGCTCTTCGATGACGATCATCGGAGGGATAAAATTGTAATGCCTCTCTCCTGCGTCCCAGCCGTAGCGCCTCTTGCACAGCCGGTTGAATCGACGGCAGGTGTTCTGAATGTCGAGTGTGCGTTTATCGTAGACGATTTCGTTCCACTTGCAGCCATGGTTCGCCTTGATGATGAACTGTTGGGGGAGCGCTTCGAATATGGACTGCTCCAAGCGGGTGTATGCGCCCAGAAGCGGGATGAGATGCTGTTCGCCCACCCGCGATGCAACGTAATTTCTGACCCGGTACTTGTCCGCCACCAGCGCATAGAAGGCGTGATTACCGTAGAGCTTCCTGAATTGGACTTTTTCCTGGTAAGTCGTGGGATTCTCAAAGTCACCTGCGTAGCCGAGGTTTGCGAAGAACTGCCGCCTGATCCTGTCACGCTGCGCGTTGAAGACGAACCATTCGATCATCCGGCCGAACATTGCGTCGCTCCTGGGGGGCTGCCCCAGCCGATCTTGCGTGTCCCGATCGACGGCATGCGTGACGCATATCACAACCTTGTGGCGGCGGTTGGCCGGCTTGCTGCGAACGGCGACCCGAACGCTACAGCCAGTTGCCCATCAGAATGAACGGCGCCCAGTAGAACGGATGCGCATAGCGGCCACCTGAATTCGCGGCGGTCGCCCTCGAGGCACCGCTGCCAGCCGAGGAGTCTTCCTTGCGTGCCAGTCCACGCTGCTCTTCGCCGCCGGACGGTGCCGCACCCATGGCGGTGCCGCGGAGCAGAGTCAGTTGCGCCATGCGCAAAGCCTCCGCCTTGTCGACATGATCGTTCTTGTGAGCTTGATACAGCGCACTCATCAAGGTCGCCGTACTTTCATCCGCGACCGGCCACAACGTGGCGATCACGGACATGGCGCCTTTGTCTTGAGCGACCCTTGCCAGCCCTTCGACCTCGCTGCCGTCCTCTGCCAGCGAATCATCGCCCACCGCCGTCTCGCAGGCGGACAGCGTCAATAGTTCCACGCCGTTGAAGTTGAGTTTGTTCCGGATTTCACTCAGAGACATGCGCTTGCCGTCACCCAGCAGCAACACCGATCGATCGACGCTGCCGGGTATGAATTCGAAATGACTGGCGATGTGAATCACCTGAAAAGTCCCGCCGAGTCCGCTGCGCAGTCCCGACTCGGTGAAGTCTTGATCCAGCTTGACCTGGCTCTTGCCCCCGAGCGCCGCCTTGATGTCGTTCAACTCTTCGCCGGCGAAAGGCAGCGCCGGATAATCGGCGCCTGGCTTGGTGACGCCCAATCCCCACACCTGCCAGTCTGCCTGCGGCTTGGACACGAGCTTGTCGCGTGCCGCTTGATTGACATTGACCACCGCCATGCTCTCGATCAGATAGCCCTTGCCATCGTGGAGCGCCGCAAACGGCACGTAGCGCAAGGTGTCGTGCAGCACCAGCATCAGCGTCTTGGCATGTGCGGCCTCGAGCGCGGGTGCGATCGGCTGAACCAGCACTTTGTACAGCGATTGCGCCATGGGCAGCGGATTCTTGCGGCTGTCGCTCAGGGCGACGCGAAAATCCCTGATCTGCCTGTTGAGTTCCTTGGCACTTATCTTGGTGGACGTGGGGACCGGCCCGCTGGGCGTGGTCAGTATGATATTGACCTCCCCGGGTGACATGAAATATTCCAGCACCACGGCGCCGTGGCCCAACTTGGTCAGAGTGCCCTGAAACGCCGTGGTGAAGGCGGTGATCTCCTCGTTGCGCGCCTTGCGCGCTTCAGGGTCTTTCGACATTTGCGAGAGCTTGATCTGAGCAGCTTGAAACTTCACGCTGAGCGCATCCACTCTGGCCGTTACGGTTTTCAACCGCGCTTTTTCGGCCTCGCTGAAGTCATCACCCTGTTCTTGCTGCTTCTTGATGAGCTCATCGTATTCCTGACCGGATTTGACTTGCTCGGCGGTCAAGTCGGCTAGCTGGGCTTCCGGCTTGCTCAACACAATTTCGGACGGAGCTTGATCAGCCGCCGGCGTCGCCTTCTTCGCGGCAGGAGCAATTGTCTCCGCCAGTACGCTCTGCCCCAAGAATTGGTGCATTTCCTCTTCCGAGACCATGGCGAGCACTTGCTGCGCTTCCGGAACGCGGTGATCGGCAAGCAACAGCTGCGCCAAACGCATATAGACGGATTTCACTTCAGTGGAACTGACGAAAACCTGCTGCGTATCGCCGGCGGCACCGGCCAGGTTGCCGCGCACGGCCTGCAACTGATTGACCGCTTCCTTGCCGTAAAAGATGGCGAGCACCGGATTCGCCGTCTTGCCGGCGCCATAGAGTTCCATCAATTGCCCCGGCACGCGCCAGCGCAGCCCCTGGGCGGGCGACAAACGACTGATGCGATAAGCATCCTGCATCAACGCTAGGGCTTCTTTCTCCCGGCCACTCAGGCGCAGCATCTTGGCCCAATCCAGTTCCGCGGCTGCCACTGAAGGATGATCCGGTCCTAGAAACTTCTTGTCGTTCTCGGTTGCTTGCCGGTACAAAGCTTCAGCGTCGCGGTACTTGCCCTGTCCCGTGTAAATGTTGGCCAGACCGATTCTGGCCGTCGACAAGGCAGGATGATCGGGCCGCTCGGGACCCAAGACTTCGATGGCAGCTGCCAAGGCATCTTTCGCAATGGGTTCGGCTTGGGCGTCCTTGCCCGACATGCTCATCAACATGGCTAACCCGATGCGCGGTTGGATGCTTGCGGTGCTTTCCGGGCCTTGTACCTTTTCAGCGAGAGCGATCGCCTGCTGCAAGGTGTCCTCGGCCAGCTGCAATTGACCTGTTTGCCGGTAGAGCTGCGCGTAAGTCACTTTGACGGCCGCGACATTCAAGTCGGCGTTGGGCGCCCGCTTTGCGAGGACCATGGCCTGATCGATGATGGAGACTGCCTCGGCATAGCGGCCGGAACCGATCATGATGCGGGCGAGCGCATTGACCGCCGCCCAAGTAGCTGGATTGTTGGCGCCAAATATCCTGTCGGCGCTTTGCAGCGCGCGCCGTACATCCGCTTCGCCTTCGGACAACCTGCCGTTTGCGGCCAGTGAAATCCCCAGTTTCCCGAGCGTCAGGGGTTGGCAGGGATTGTCCGCACTGAAGGATTGGCTACAGACAGCGGCGGCCTTGTCATACCAATATGCGGCGAACGGCCACTGTCCCGCCTCGTCGTAGGCTTGCGCCAGATAGTAGTAGTAGCGAAGCATTTGCGGATGAGTCGCCGAGAACAGCTTGGCCTTTTGCGCGAATGCCCGACGCAGCCGCGGCAATGCTTCGTCAATCTGACCTTTGCGCGCCAGGACAAGGTCCTGCTCGGAGCTCACGTCCAACTTGAATTGCTCGGCATAGGCCTGGAACGCAGACGCCCCGTTTTGATTGGTCATTGAGACCTTGAATTCCGAGTTGGACGTGGTACAGGCACCGTACAGTTCCGACACCAGCGTTTTGGACTGCACCAGACCGATGAATGTGGAGCCCAGGGCCTTCACCTTCATCGTTCGGCTGGGCACGGAATCACCCAGGTAAGTCACCTGCAAGTGATTGATGTCGGTGCCGCTGATGTAAGCATGCAAGATCTGCTCGCCGCCCATCAACGCTTCCACGCCGCGTTGGTTCTTGTGCGTGGCGAAGTAGACCTTGTAAGAGCCGCTCGTCAATGCGGAACAAATCGGGTCGACGCCCTTCTCGAAATGCAGTTCGCCCTCGTAGAAGCCGTAGATATCGCCCTGCGGTTGAGGGGCCAATTGTTGCCGCAGCCGTTGTCCGAACTGGGCTTGCGCCGGAGTCGCGAGCAATAGCGCCGCCACCGTCAGCAGAAAGAAATTTCCATCAGGACGTTGCATCATCCCTCACGGCTTCGTGAAATTACCTTATCCGGAAGGTCGAGGAATGTATAGGCAAGCAAGAATGCGCCATGAGCCGCATGACCGACCGGATGGCGGCTCCTGCTAGAATGGGGCCGATGCATGCAAGCAACATCATGGCCGGTCCGTATTTGGACCGTGCGGCGCACTTGCGGCAGGATCCGGCATGGTTTGCGGACGCCCTGGCCGATGCAGCCAGCCGCGTGGTGCCGCTGTGGGATTCTCGCTGCCTGGTGACTGTCGCGTCGTCCGGCAACCCATCGACGCAGGCCGCCTTTCTGTCGCCCGCGGACCTGCCCGAAGATCAACGCACCGACTCGCATCTGATATTGCTGGGTGCGTTTCGCGGCAGCCCTGTGTTTGCGTACGAACTCGCCGCGCTGGATGCGCCGCAAACGCCGTCCGGCACGGGATATGAAGATCTGCGCATGGTCGCCGCGAATCTGCCGGCCGACCAAGCCGCGCTGTTGGGTTATGCGCGCGCCATGGTGCTGTGGAGAAAGCGCAGCCGCTTCTGCGGAACCTGCGGCTCATCGACGCTGGCCGCCAAGGCGGGACATGTGCGGGTATGTACCAATCCCGCCTGCCGCCACGAACAATTCCCCCGGCTCGATCCGGCCATCATCGTACTGATCAGCGACGGCGAACGCGCCTTGTTGGGCCGCCAAGCTTCGTGGCCTGTGGGACGCTACTCGACCATCGCCGGTTTCGTCGAGCCGGGAGAGTCGCTCGAGGACGCGGTGGTGCGGGAAGTCTTCGAAGAGACCGGTATCGAGGTGGCCGACATCGAGTATCACTCCTCGCAGCCGTGGCCCTTCCCTTCCTCACTGATGTTGGGATTTACCGCGCGCGCCACCACCACGCAAATCCGGCTCCGCGACAATGAACTCGAGGATGCGCGCTGGTTCACCCGCGCCGACTTTGCCGACGGCAAGACCATTGCCCCGCCGAGCGTGTCGATTTCATTTCGGCTGATCGAACATTGGTTCAATGCGGGGTGGCCCAAGAAGTTGCGCGATATCCATGGGGCGTCGTCCTGGACCTCGTCCCGCTAGGCACCGGCCTCGGGCCCGCGGCGCTGGTGTTGGGCGCGGGATGCTTCGCCGGATTCATCGATTCCATCGTCGGCGGCGGCGGCCTGATTCAGGTGCCCGCCTTGTTCGCTGCCTACCCCAATGCGCCCCCGGCCGATCTGCTCGGCACCAACAAGCTTGGCAGCATTTGCGGCGTGAGCACTGCGACGCTGCGTTACATGCGCGTCGTCACCCTGCCTTGGCGAGCTTTGTGGCCGGCTCTGTGCGCGGCATTCCTGGCGGCCTTCCTCGGCGCCGGTTTGGTGAGCCATGTGTCGCCGACGCTATTTCGGCCGTTGGTGCCCTTCATGCTGTGCGCGGTGCTGGCCTACGTGCTATGGCACAAGGATCTCGGCGCGCGGCACGCGCCGCGGGAGATGCAGGGCCTTCGTTTGCTTGCCGCCTTTGCAGCCATCGGTGCCATCGGCTTCTATGACGGCTTTTTCGGACCCGGCACCGGCAGCTTTCTGATGCTGCTGTTCATCCGCTTCTACGGATTCGACTTTCTACATGCCTCCGCCGGTGCGCGGGCCGTCAACGTGGCCACCAACGGCGGAGCGTTGTTGCTATTCGCGCTGCAGGGGCGGGTCCACTGGGCATTCGGCTTGAGTCTGGGATTGAGCAATGCGCTGGGCAGCGTATTGGGCACGCACACCGCCATCAAACATGGCAGCAAGTTCGTGCGCGCGGTTTACCTCATCGTCGTGATCAGCCTGATCGCCAAAACCGCCTTCGACGCGATTCACAAGGCTTAGTCAGCCGCGCTCCCAATGACCGGCATGCATGCGCCAGCCATCGCCGGAGCGTACCCAGGTGTGTGGGACCCAGTGATAGCCCGCTCGGCCGGGCGCCCAATGACCGGGTTCCCATTCATGGCGGCCGTCGACCCATTTCCAGTAGCCGCCGAACCAGACATAACCTGGCATCGGCGCCACGCCCACCACCTCCACCCGAGGTTCCGGCGGCGCCACCATGACGACACCGCCGTAGTAGTGGCGTTGATCGGGGACCACAACGCAGCCGGCCGTGGCCAAAGCGAACAGAAGCGTGAAGGCCCGTGCGGCGTTCAAACACTTGCGCTGATTCATGACGATAACCACACAGTTGAAACCAATGTGAGCAAACGTCTTCAGTCCCGCACGGTTGACGGGACCTCAGAATCAAGAAGGATAGCGCCCTCCTTTAAAGAGCACCACTCGAACGCAATTTGGATTTGTCGTTGCGGCGGCGGCCCAGGCGCTGTTGCGGGACGAAGCCCAGCGTCACCATCGGCCGTGCCAGCCTTTGCTTCATGCGATACATGGCGACATCGGCTCGATCCAGCAGCATCGCCGCATTGTCTCCATCGTGGGGATACAGCGACTCGCCGATGGCCGCGGTGAGATGCTGTTCATCGCCATTGATCCAATAGGGCAAAGAAATGCGCTCACGGATGGTGTCGGCAACGCGGCTGACCGCGGACGGGTCCGGCACTGCCGGCAACACCACCACGAATTCATCGCCGCCGTAACGCGCCACCACGTCGCCCGTGCGCACCCGCGCCGAAATGCGCGTCGCCACCGTGGTCAAGATCTTGTCGCCCGCCGCATGGCCGTATTCATCGTTGATGGCCTTGAAGCCGTTCAAGTCGATGAACAACAAGCCGACCGACAATCGCTGTTCGTTGGCATCGGCAATGGCCGTCTCGAGCAACTCCAACATGCGGCGGCGGTTGTACAAACCCGTCAAGCCGTCGCGGTCCGCCAGCTGCTGAGCTTCGGCTTCGCGCTCACGCAAGATATTGAGTTCGCGCAGCAGGTGTGCATTGACGGCGCGCAGGTTTTCCAACTCGAGCTTTTCGTCATCGGCAATGCGAGCGTCTTTCATGTCGCGCAGCACATTGGCCACGGTGGCACGCGGCGCCGCCGTGCGAGCGGCAAGCGTCCGGCCTACGCCGGACGGCGGCACCGCCGATATGCGCTCATCGTTCACCGCCAATTTAGACCGACCGTATGCCATAGTTCGCTTCCCGATCAACACCCGCTAATTCTCGCCAAATCAGGCCTTTCCGACGATCGGCTGCTACCTGATCAATATGTAAGATTTCACTGACCGAAACTGGTTCACATGTCGGTCAAAGGAGACAATAATGTCCTACACAGCAGATCCAAGGGTGCTATTCGCCGCCGAGCGAACCTTGCTCGCGTGGCAACGAAGTGCAATTGCCCTGATGGGGTTCGGCTTCGTCGTCGAACGATTCGGCCTGTTCCTGCAAATGGCAACGCACCAACCCATTTCCGGTGGACAACGGGTTTTTTCTCTCGGAATCGGCGTGTTGCTGCTGTTGCTGGGCGCCGCGGCCGCTCTGATCTCGGCGCGCCAATTCAGGCAAGTCGCGAAGAATTTGGATCCCGCGGTGGTGCCGCCCGGCTATTGGACCGACGTCGGCGTGTTGTTGAACTGCGGCATTGCCCTCGTTGCAGGGGTTTTCGCGCTGCATTTCGTCTGGCCATCACATTGAAGGAACCCGCCATGGAGATCACCGGAGGTTGTCTATGCCGCGCGGTGCGTTTTCGCAGCAGCGCCGCGCCCTTGTTCACCCGGGCCTGCTGGTGCCGGGTCTGCCAATATCTGGGCGCGGGCAGCGGCACGGTGACGTCCTGCTTTCTTCGCGGCAGCGTCAGCGTGCAAGGTCCCTTGAGCGATTTCAGCATGGTCGCGGACAGCGGCAATGTCATGCACCGGCGGTTTTGCACCCGCTGCGGCACGCCGCTGTTCAGCGAGGCGGAAGCTCGGCCGCATCTGATTTTCATCCGAGCAGGCGCGTTGGATGACCCGGGTATCGTCAAGCCAACCACCACCATATGGGTTTCCCAGGCCCCTTCTTGGGCCTGCATGGATCCAGAACTGCCCAAGGTGGCGGGCCAGCCCCCGCCCGCCGCGCCAGGCCCCTGATCGGCGCACCGTCTTGGGGCGAGTCAACGGCTGCTCCGCTGTGCCGTTAAGGGCTGATGATGCAAGCCGAAATAGCCGTTCTGCGATTCGGACTAGGGGCGAGGCCCGGCGAACTGACCGCCGCCTCGGCCGATCCGCGCGCCTGGCTGACGGCACAGATCGAAGGTGCGGTGCCGCTCGCGAGTTCCACCGCCCTTGCGCCCTCCAATGAAATCTATGCCGGGCTGATCGCCGCGCGCGACGAACGCAAGGAGATGAAGGCCGCCGCTGCTCAATCTCCGACCGACGCCAAGACCGCTTTCAACGCAGTCCGCGAGGCCTATTTGCCGCACTACCGCGCGCAGGTGCTGGCGCGTGCGCAGAGCGCAGCACTCACCGACCGGCCATTCGCCGAACGCTTGGTGCATTTCTGGTCGAATCATTTCGCGGTATCCGCCGACAAAGGCGTGGTGCTGGGATTGGCCGGCACGCTGGAGAACGAGGCCATTCGGCCGCACGTCAACGGCCGTTTCATCGATCTGTTGACCGCGGTCGAACAACATCCGGCGATGATTGCGTTTCTCGACAATCAATATTCGGTGGGCAAGGATTCGGATGCGGCCGCCATGGCGGCGGTCGCGGTTTCGGAGGCCGCTTCGGCGGCTGGTTCGC
>CAZZWM010000124.1:0-3400 GCA_964657945.1 uncultured Steroidobacteraceae bacterium | reverse complement strand
CCTGGTCGGCGGCGCGGCGCGCCATGCGGCGCGCGGCATTCGGCATGGATACCGACGCTCCGAAGCGTCAGTTCGGCATCAATGAAAATCTGGCGCGCGAAATCCTGGAGTTGCACACCCTCGGCGTGAACGGCGGCTATACCCAGGCCGACGTCACCAGCTTCGCGCAAATCATCACCGGTTGGTCCATTGGCGGCGGCAAGGGTCGGCTCGCGGAGGGCACACCGGGCCGGTTTTACTTCCGCGGCAACCTGCACCAGCCGGGACCGAAGATGTTTCTCGGCAAGACCTATCGCGAGGAAGGCCAACGTCAGGGCGAAGCGGTACTGGCCGACCTGTCGCGGCATCCGGCGACGGCGCGTTTCATAGCCACCAAGCTGGCGCGGCATTTCATCGCCGACGATCCACCCCCGCAAACCGTGGAACGCATCGCGCGCGTGTTCTTCAAGAGCGGCGGCGATCTGCCGCGTGTGTACGCGGCCTTGATCGACTCACCGGAGGCGTGGAGCGCTGATACACGCAAGTTCAAGACGCCGGAAGATTTCGTTTTCTCGACCTTGCGCTCTCTGCGCATCGTGCCCAGCCAGCCCGAAGAGGTGCTGCGCAGCTTCGAATTGCTGGGCCAGCGCCAATTCACGCCGGGTTCACCCGCCGGTTGGCCGGACACCTCGAAAAGCTGGGACGGCTCGGATGCACTGATGCACCGGGTGTTGTGGTCGACCCGGGTGGCCGCCAAGTACGAACAAGGCATACCTCCGGCCGATGTTGCCGCCGCCGCACTCGGCAACTATGCGCGGCCTGAAACCTTGACCGCTTTGAGCCGGGCAACCTCCTCCAGCCAAGCACTGGCATTGCTGCTGATGAGCCCTGAATTTCAGCGTCGGTGAACATCGAAATGAAAAACACACTGTCCCGCAGGCATTTTTTGCTCGGCACCGGCGCCTTGGCGGCCGGTGCCGCCATTCCGAAGGCCTTGTTCGCCAATACCGGCGGGTCCTCGCGGCTGGTGGTCGTCATCCTGCGCGGAGCGCTCGACGGCTTGGCCGCCGTGCCGCCTTATGGCGATCCCGATTACGCGGGATTGCATCGCGACCTGGCCATCGCGAAACCCGGCGCCGTCGATGGCGCCCTGGCCCTGGACGACACCTTTGGGCTGCATCCTTCGTTGGCATTTCTGCATCAGCGCTATTCGGCCGGTGAACTCATCGTGTTCCATGCGGTGAGTTCGCCTTATCGAGACCGCTCACATTTCGATGGCCAGAACGTGCTCGAAAACGGCCTCTCCAAACCCATCGGCAGCGCCGATGGTTGGCTGAATCGCGCATTGGCCAGCATGCCGCGAGCAAGCGGGGGACTGTCCGAACGGGCTGTCGCCATCAGCCAGAACGTGCCATTGATCCTGCGCGGCGACGCCCCGGTGATTTCCAAGTCGCCGCTGACCACGCCGGATGTCGACGAAGACTTGCTGTTGAGGCTGGCCGACCTTTACTCCAAGGATGATTGGTTTTCAGCGCGTCTGAGCGATGCGGTACAGACCGAGAAGCTGGCCGATGGCGCCGAGGTCATGCAGAACGGCGCAAAAGGCAACGCTCCGGCGGCCCTGCAGGCGGTGACCCGCATGGCAGCGAATCTGATGCGGAGTGCGGGGGGCCCGGAAGTGGCCGTCATCGAGGCCACCGGCTGGGATACACACGCCAATCAGGGCGGCGCAAAAGGCGCTCTGGCGACCCGTCTCGGGGGATTGGATCGGGCCTTGCAGTCGCTCGCGGAGGACTTGGGTCCGCTCTGGTCGCAAACCGCGGTCTTGGTGGTCACCGAGTTCGGTCGAACGGCGGCCATGAACGGCACGCGCGGCACCGATCACGGTACGGGCGGCTGCGCTTTTTTGGCAGGCGGATGCGTACGCGGCGGACGCGTCCTTGCCGATTGGCCCGGCATGTCCAAGACCGCCTTGTTGGACAATCGCGATCTGCGGCCGACGCTCGATTTGCGCAGCATCTTCAAAGGCGTGCTCGACGAACACATGCGCATCGATGCCAAGAGCTTGGCCAGCCGGGTGTTTCCCGACAGTAACGGCGCGCGCCCCCTGCAAGGCCTGCTACGCGCCTAACTGACCGCAGTCTCAGTTCGCCGACGTTTCCGTGCCGGAAGACTGTGTGCCCGGATGCTCCGGCTCCGCCGCCGGAACCGCGGACGGCGCTTCAACGGGCGCGGGCGTCACCGATGCCGCCGGTTTCGGTTTCGGCGCCGCCTTTTTCTTCGGCGCAGCTTTGACGGCTTTCTTCACCGTCTTTTTTGCGGCCTTCTTGGCGACCTTCTTCTTTGCAACCTTTTTCGCTGATTTCGCCTTCACGCTTTTCTTGGCTTTTGCCTTGACCTTAACCGGGGTTTTTTTTGTTTTCTTCGCCGCCGGTCGTTTCTTCGCCTTGCTCTTTTTTGCCATGATCAATCTTCTCCTCGAGATCGTTCGAACTCGTTGTGAGAGTAGCCCTGAAAAAGTCTGCTGTCATCTGCGCATGATGCTGGAGTCATGCGAGCGGAATGCGTAGGCTGCCTGCATGATGCCGAACGAGCCCAGCACCAACCCCACACCCGATGCGATTCGGCCGTTGAAGGAGGTATGGCTGCGGCCGCGTCGCGTGTTCCGCGCGCTGGCGCAGCAGCCCTTGAGCTTCACCGATTACGCGTTGGCGTCGATTTTGGGAATCGGAAATTTACTCGCCCTGCACCGCTCCCAGCCGGGAGATGCGCACCTGGGAGCCGGGGGGATTTTGCTGAATTCGCTCATATTTGGCCCCCTCGTCGGAATCGCCAGCACGTTCCTGTTCACCAGCATCTACACGCGGCTCGGCGCGCGCGCCGGCGGAAACTCCAGCCGCGCCGCGGTGTTCCATGTGTTGGCTTACGGCGGCATACCCGTGGTGGCAGGTCTCCTCGTCTGGGGACTGGCCATCCTGCTCATCGGCGATGCGGCCTATTTGGCAGCCCCTGCCAAGGAAGTAGACGGATTCCAGTCCTTCATCCTGGGATTGGAAGTCCTGGCCTACGTGTTCTTCCTGCTGTGGAGTGTGGTGTTGCAGGTCATGGGCTTCAGCGAACTGCAAGGCGTGGCCACCGGCAAAGCCTTCGGCATTTGGCTTTTGGGCCAGTTGCTGTGGATCGTGGCGCTGGCTTCGCTGGTGCTGATCGCCGCCATTTTGTTTCCTGGCCTGATGCCGGCGACCTAGTCAGCCTGTCAGTTTTCCGGAATCACCGGATCGGGCGGCAACGCCGGGGGCGGACTCTGCAGCCGTTCGATCACTGTCTTGGTGACTTCCTCGGTGGAGCGCATTTCCGGCGCCCGCGTGTTCACCACTCGCGGTTTCTTCGCCGCGGCGCGTTTCGGTTTCGGTTTCGGTTT
>CAZZWM010000123.1:0-12695 GCA_964657945.1 uncultured Steroidobacteraceae bacterium | reverse complement strand
GCTCCAAGCCTTCCCAGACCAGGGCCTTGATCTTGCGCAGCGAAAACGGCGAGGAAACGGCGGCGACACGCTTGTCGCCGGCGAGTTTTTCCGAATAGCCGAACAGCGCCTTGATGTGCGCGGGCGCCAGAATCGGCGAGCCGTCGCGGGTGGTGATGATGGCGAACACGGGGATCGAGGCGTTGTCGTTGCGCACGGCCGTGAGTATGTCGGCGCCGACGCGGGCTTCGGTGTCCCGCGGCAGGAACCAGCGCTCGTTGGTGACGCCCGCATTGGCTTTGAGCAGCGGCAATGCCAGGGCCAGCACG
Source organism: uncultured Steroidobacteraceae bacterium (assembly GCA_964657945.1). Lineage (GTDB taxonomy): Bacteria > Pseudomonadota > Gammaproteobacteria > Steroidobacterales > Steroidobacteraceae > Bog-1198. Next base: position 12,387 of record CAZZWM010000123.1, on the reverse strand, counting down.
CATCCGGCCGACACGATGAGTGTCGACAGCGGATGGCGGGTAATCCAGCCTCCCAGCCGCTGCCACATGACCGTGCTGCTCGTGCCGCGCAGGCGGCGCGGCACCACCGGCCATCGGTCCAAATAAGGCCCCAGCAGCACCAGACAGGCAGGCAGCAAGGTGAGAGCGGCCAGCACAGACACGCACACCACCATGGCGCCGCCGATTCCCGCGCAGCGCGTTTCCAGGATCGGGCTGAACAGCAGTCCCAGAAATCCGACCATGACCGTGACCCCGGACCAGGCAATGGTTTGTCCGGCCTGCGCCACCGTCGAGGCCACCGTTTGAGCCACTGTTTCGTGCGGGGGATGCTCGCGAAAGTGCGTGACCATCAGCAGCGAGTAGTCGATGCCGATGGCAAGGCCGACCATGGTCACGACATTGCTGAGCAGATTCGACACCGGCACCAATTCGGCCAATAAGAAGGCAAGACCGAGCGATACCGTGGTGGTCGCCAGTCCCATGACGAAGGGCAGTCCGGCCGCCACCAGCGTGCCAAAGGCCACCATCAGAATCAGCAGCGTCAGAGGCAGCGCACGCTTCTCCGCATGATCACCCCCCGATGCGCTCAAGGCGTTTACGTCGAAATCCGCGGCCGGACCTCCGGTCACCGCGACACTCGCGCCCGTATCGAGCGCCAGCAACTGGCTGCGCAGCGGTCCGATGGCCTCGCGCACCACCGCGACGGCCTTTTGAATGGCTTCGTTGTCCGTGGCCGACAAGCCCACCAGCAACATGGTGACGTGCCCATCGCCCGAGCGCATGCGCGCTTCGCGGTCCTGCGAAAAACTGGCGACTCGTCGCACCTCCGGCAGCGCGCCCAGCACCGCGGTCGCTTGTTGTATCCAGGCGAAGTACGCGCCGTCATCGACTTGCAGTCGCGGCGCGGACACCGCCACCACCAGCGGATCGATGTAGGGGTTTTGAAACTCGGTGCGCAGCAACTCGGCCGCCACGGCCGACGGGCTGCCCTCGATGCCGCCGGCCCCGCCGACGGCCACTTGGGAGAGGCGATGCGAGCCGGCGGCGCCCAAGGCGATACAGAGCGTCCAGATGACCAAGACGAGGCGGGGGCGGGAGGCGACCCAGGTGCCCAACTTGAAAAACCGCGGATTCATACGAGACTATTTCGCTTTGATGACGCCCCACAAACAGGCGTAAAATACGATGATACGCGATTGGCTCGCTTCAGCCCGGTATCGTCTGGAATTATGCTCAACCCGCAACAACTGGATTTCCCGATCACAGCCGTGCAGCGTCCGTGGGATGCACGTCTGGCGCGCCGTTTGGTTGCGCCGCTGAAGGACACCTGGGTCACACCCAATCATCTGACCACGGTCAGACTGATGGTCGGGCTCGCTGCGGCTGCCGCATTCACTCGCGGAACGTTTGCATGGTCGAACATCGGTGCACTTCTCATGGTGCTGTCGAATTTCCTCGATCATACGGACGGGGAGCTGGCGCGCATGAGCGGCAAGACCAGCCGTTTTGGCCACCTTTATGATCTTGCCAGCGACGCGGCCGTGACCATACTGGTATTCATTGCGATGGGGATCGGCGTCGGTTTGGCGGGTCCCGGTTTATTGGCGGGGACGGCGATCGCGGCCATCTTCTTCATGCGTTTGCGCATCGAAGAAAGGATCGGCAAGTCAGGCACGCGGCAGGCATCCTTCGCCGGCTTCGAAACCGAGGACGTGCTGTATCTCGCGCCCTTGGTCACTCTATGCAACGGTGTCGCAACCTTCATTCCGGTCGCGGCCGTGTGCGCCCCGCTGTATGCGCTGTGGGTCACGATCGAATATCGTCGCGTCGTCGCCGCCTAGATCATGGTCGCCCCGTTGGCCAACCTCGCTGCGCGACTGCAGTCGCTGGACATTGCACCCTTGCGCGCCCGCTATCAGGCGCAGGGCGCATTTCTCAGTCTCGATGAATTCCTGCCCGCCGCGATAACCCAGACGCTGATAGACGCCGTGACGGCCGTCGAGCCGAGCATCAATCGCAACTATCTGCCCGGACACAAACAAGGCGGCAGTGTCAGCCGTCACACCATCGACAGGCAGGCGCCTGTCATTGCCGAACTTTATCGCTCACCCGAATTGCTGCGGTGGTTGGAACAACTCACGGGGGAGAAGCTGCAGTTCTCGCCGCCGGACGATCCGCATGCCTATGCGCTGTATTTTTATACCAAACCGGGCGATCACATCGGCTGGCACTACGACACTTCGTACTACGCCGGCCGGCGCTACACCTTGCTGCTGGGCGTGATCGACCGCTCCTCCTGCAAGCTGGATTACGAACTGCATACGCGCGAGCCTGGCGCCACGGTGGTCGCGGGATCGCTGCAAATTCCTGCCGGCGGTTTGGTGGTGTTCGACGGCGACAAGCTGCGTCACCGCATAACGCCCCTGGGCGACGATGAGGTGCGTGTTTCCCTGACCTTCGAGTACGTCACCGACCCCCGAATGCATCCGTGGTGGCGCCTGATTTCGAATATGAAGGATGCGTTCGCCTATTTCGGATTTCGCCAGGTCTTCCAGAGACTGTTCCAAGGCCGACAGTAGTGTCGCGCGCTGCCACCTGGCTGCTGACCATCGGCGTGCTGCTGTTCGTGGCCGTGCTGGCTTCACAGGGATTGCCCGTAATCATGAGCACGCTGGCGCGTGCCGGATGGGGGTTGCTGTTGGTTGCAGGCTTCCACCTGATTCCGTTGTTCATCGACGCGGTGGCCATCGCGGTGCTGTTCGCTTCACCGCTCGATGGCAACTCGCTGCGTGAAGCCTTGCTGACGCGTTGGGCCGGGGAATCCGCCAACAGCCTGATGCCCGGCGGCCAGATCGGCGGTCCCGTGCTCATGGCGCGGCACCTCGCCAGACTGGGCATGCGCATGGACGAAGCCGCGGCCGCCATCACCGTCAGCACCACGCTGCAAACCTTCGCTCAAATAGCGTTTGCCATCGTCGGGGTGCTGTTGCTGGGTGCCCATGCCTCGGTGTCCGAGCATGCCCTGCGCACCTCGGCGCTGGCCGCCAGCGCATTCCTGGCGGTGCAAGTGGGCGGCTTTTTTCTGGTGCAGAGGCGCGGTTTTTTCAGCAAGATCACTCGGACCATCAGGCGTTTTTCGGGCAAGCGCGACTGGTCGCAGTGGGTCAACCAGGCGCAGGCCATCGATGCTGCCATTCAAGAGACCTACAGCCGCGGCGGGCCGGTATTCGCGAGTTTCGCCTTGAGCTTGGTTGGCTGGTTCGTCGGCACCGTCGAGGTTTATCTGATAGCGCTTTTTCTCGGCGCCCCCGTCGGCTGGCTCGACGCGCTGCTGCTCGAGAGTTTGGGGCAGGCGATTCGCGGCGCGGGCTTTGCCATTCCGGGCGCCCTGGGTGTGCAGGAAGGCGGTTACTTGCTGTTGGCGCCCATCGTCGGATTGCAGCCAGGCACGGCAATCGCTTTGTCGCTGGCCAAACGCACCCGCGAATTGTTGCTGGGGCTGCCCGGACTGCTGTATTTGCGTCTTTCCTCCCGTAATATCCCTGCCCTTTGAACCGACGGTAAAGGATTTTGATGCGTGCCATAATTCTCGCTGCCGGCCGCGGTATGCGATTGAAGCAACCCGAAGAGGAGCAGATACCGAAGTGTCTGTTGCGATTCGGCGGCATGAGCCTGCTGCAACGCCATCTGCGCATGCTGAAAACCGCCGGCGTCACTGACATCGTGCTTGCCTTGGGGTTTCGCCACGAGTTGGTGGAGGCCGAACTGGATCGATTGCAGTGGCAGCCGCGGCCGGAGATCGTCATCAATAGGCAATTCGAACTGGGCAGCGTGCTTACCGTGCACACCATTGCCGCCGCCATGACCCGGGGCGGCGATGTGTTGCTGATGGACGCCGATGTGCTATACGACGAACGCATCATGCGCGCGCTGGTGGCGGGTGCGCCGCCGATCAGTCGTCTGCTCATCGATCGCGAGTTCGAGCCCGGCGATGAACCGGTAAAGGTCTGTGTGCAGGGCGGGATTCCGATCGAGTTGCGCAAAAAGCCCGATGCGGATATTCGGTACGATACCATCGGTGAGTCGGTGGGTTTTTTTCGCTTCGATCAAGCGGCTGCACGCCGTCTGGCTGAACTGGTCGCGGGCTATGTGGACGGGGGCCGGGCCAACATGCCGCACGAGGAGGCGGTGCGCGATTTGTTGCGCGAGCGCAGCCAGGTGCTGGACGTCGCCGATGTAACAGGGTCGCCCTGGATCGAAATCGATTTCACCGTGGATGTAGAGCGCGCTGCTCGCGAAGTATTGCCGCAGCTGCAACCGCTTTCCGGAGGCATGATATGAACACACCGGTACGACAGACCAAGGCCTCTGCGGCGGGGGCCAAGCCGGCCGCGGTGAGCCGCGCGGCGAAGCTGCGCCAGATGTTGCACAGCGCGGAGCTGGAGTTTTTGATGGAGGCGCACAATGGCTTGTCGGCCCGCATCGTGCGAGAGACCGGCTTCAAGGGCATTTGGGCTTCCGGGCTGTCGATCTCCGCCAGCCTGGGCGTGCGCGACAACAACGAAGCCAGCTGGACCCAGGTGGTCGATGTTCTGGAATTCATGGCCGATGCCAGCGATCTGCCCATCCTGTTGGACGGCGACACCGGCTACGGCAACTTCAACAACATGCGCCGTTTGGTGCGCAAGCTCGAGCAGCGCGGCATCGCCGGCGTGTGCATCGAGGACAAACAGTTCCCGAAGACCAACAGTTTCCTGAACAGCGAGCGCCAGCCGTTGGCCGACGTCGAAGAGTTCGTCGGCAAAATCGCGGCCGGCAAGGACACCCAGCAGGATCCGAATTTCTGCGTGGTGGCGCGCGTCGAAGCATTGATTGCGGGCTGGGGCATGGACGAAGCCTTGCGCCGGGCGGAGGCCTATCGTTTGGCCGGGGCCGACGCGATTCTCATCCACAGCAAGCTGTCGAAAGCCGACGAGATCGTGACGTTCGCGCGCGAATGGGCGCGCCGCTCGCCGCTGATCATCGTGCCGACCCGCTACTACAGCACGCCCACCGATGTGTTCCGCGAAGCCGGCATCAGTACGGTGATTTGGGCCAATCATCTGGTGCGCGCGGCGGCCTCAGCCATGCAGAACGTCGCCAAAGAGATATTTCAGAGCCAGACCCTGGTCAACGTGGAGGATCGAATCGTCGCTGTGAATGAGATCTTCCGGCTGCAGGACGCCGAAGAATACACGGCCGCGGAGCGCATCTATCTATCGCCCACGGGCACCTCGAGGTCGGCCATCGTACTGGCGGCCTCCCGCGGCAAAGGCTTGGAGGCCATCACCGCCGAGCGGCCCAAGGTGATGCTGCCCATCGCCGGCAAACCGCTGCTGCGTTGGCTGGTGGATGGCTTCAAGAAGGAAAGCATCAACGACATCACGGTGGTCGGCGGTTATCGCGCCGATGCCATCGACACAGCCGGCATCAAGATGGTGGTGAACCAGCGTTTCGCCGAAACCGGCGAGTTGGCGTCCCTGGCCTGCGCCATCGATGCGGTCGAGTCCGACACCGTCATCTCCTACGGCGACCTGCTGTTTCGCAGCTACGTGCTGCGCGATCTGGTCGAGTCAAGGGCCGAATTTTCCGTGGTGGTCGATTCGCTGATGAGCGGCAACAGCAATCACACCGTGCGCGATTTTGCCTATTGTTCGCGCGGCGATGACCGCGGCCTGTTCGGCAAACCGGTGCTTTTGAACCGGGTCAGCAACACGGCTGACGGCGAACCGAACGGCCGCTGGATTGGCGTGCTGAATGCCAGCCAAGCCGGTGTCGTCAGGCTGAAGGCGCAGCTGGCGATTCTACGGCAGCGTGCGGATTTCGAACGACTGGACATGCCGGCACTGCTGAACGCCCTGATCGCCGACGGCGCTGCCATCGAAGTGTTGTACGTGCACGGTCACTGGCGCGGAGTCAACGATCTCGATGATTTGCGGCGTGCCGTGGATTTTGCGCGCGCGCAAACCCCGCTCGGCGATGATTGAGGCGAGAGACTTCGTCGAGGCCGCGCGGGCATACGGCTTTCAGTGGTACGCGGGCGTGCCATGTTCCTTTCTCACGCCTTTCATCAACTACGTGCTCCAAGATGAGTCGTTGCGCTACGTGTCCATGGCCAACGAGGGTGATGCCGTGGCGTTGATTGCCGGCATTGCCTTGAGCGGCCGCCGCGGCGTAACCATGATGCAGAACTCCGGGTTGGGCAATGCCGTCAGTCCCCTGACCTCGCTGACCTGGACGTTCCGGCTGCCGCAACTGCTCATCGTCACCTGGCGCGCGCAGCCGGGAGTTGCCGATGAGCCGCAGCATGCGTTGATGGGTCCGATCACGCCTGCCATGCTTGAAACCATGCAAATTCCCTGGGAGCTGTTCCCCACGGAAGCCTCGCAAATCGATGCTGCGCTGGAACGTGCCACCCAGCACATGGACGCTGCGGGAAGGCCCTATGCGCTGGTGATGCAGAAGGGCAGCGTGGCCGGCTACGCGCTGAAGAGTGCCTTCAGGGTCGGGCGCAAATCGCGGCGCACGGCGGCCACGGTGAATCCGCGTCTGTATTCACCCGAGGCCAGGCCGTCGCGTCAGCAGGCCTTGCGTGCCGTGGTCGCGAACACGGCACCGGAATCCAGTGCCGTACTGGCCTCGACCGGATTTTGCGGCCGCGAACTGTATGCCATCGAGGATCGTGCAAATCAGCTGTACATGGTGGGTTCGATGGGCTGCGTGTTGCCGCTGGCATTGGGTCTCGCGCTGGCGCGGCCGGACATCCGCGTCGTTGCCGTCGACGGTGATGGTGCCGCTCTGATGCGAATGGGCGCTTTTGCGACGGTGGGTGCCTATGGGCCGCCGAATCTTTGGCATCTGCTGTTGGACAACGGGGTTCACGATTCAACCGGCGGCCAGGCCACGGTATCGCCGCAAGTATCCTTTGCCGACGTGGCTGCCGCCTGCAGCTACTCCTCTTCCATGGAGACCGATGATTTGGCGCAGATCAGTGCATGGCTGAATTTGCCGCCGGCGGACGGCGCGCGTTTCGCGCGGCTGCTGATCCGCACGGGCACACCGGAAGATTTGCCGAGACCGACCATTGCGCCGGTGGATGTGAAAATACGATTGATGCGCCATTTTGCCGCGCCGAGTGAACGCTGATGCTGCTCCTCAATCCAGGGCCGGTCACGCTCACCGAACGGGTGCGGCGCAGCCTGTTGCAACCGGATCTGTGCCATCGCGAAAGCGAGTTCTTCGACCTGCAGGATGAGGCCCGCTCACGCCTGCTCGGCGCCTATCGGATTCCTGCCGAAGAGTGGACAGGCGTGTTGCTCAGCGCCTCGGGCACCGCTGCGGTGGAAAGCATGCTGGCAGCACTGGTGCCGGCGAACGGGCGGCTGTTGATCATCGAAAACGGCGTGTATGGCGAGCGCATGGCGCAGATCTGTGCACAGTACGGCATTTCCCACGAGCGTCTGATCGGCGAGTGGATGCAGGCGCCGGATTGGGCCGCGGTGTCCGCGCGCATGGATGCGGCGAAGGCCACGCGGCCCTTCACCCATGCCGCCATCGTGCATCACGAGACCACGACGGGCCGTTTGAACGATCTGCGGGCGCTGTGCGAGCTGTGCCGCGCGCGCGGCATCGGTGTGTTGGCCGACTGTGTCAGCAGCTTCGGCGCCGAAGACATCGACTTCTCCGATCCGGCGCTGCATGCCGTCGCGGCCGCCGCCAACAAATGCCTGCACGGAGTGCCCGGTGCGGCCTTCGTGATTGCGCGTCGCGCGGCGTTGGAAACGGCGACCAGCCGCACCTATTACCTGGATCTGACCCGTCTGGCGCGTCTGCAGGATCAACGCAACACGCCGTTCACTCCCGCGATACAAGCTTATTATGCCCTGGTCGAAGCGCTGCGCGAGTATGAAGAAGAGGGCGGTCGACCGGCGCGGTACGCGCGCTATGCGGCATTGGCCGAACAAGCGCGCGCCGGCTTGGCGACGCTGGGGATTGCCGCGGTACTGGCGCCGCACGAGTCATCCGTGGTGCTGCGCGCCTACCGGCTTCCTTCCGGCGTGACCTATCCGGCGCTGCACGATTCACTGAAGGCGGATGGCTTTGTAATTTATGCAGGGCAGGGCGGCCTGTCGACAAGTCTGTTCCGAATCTCCACCATGGGGGCCATGGGTGCAACAGACATCGATCGATTGGTGGATAGCGTCGGGCGGTTCCTGCGGTGAAGCTGGCGTGGCTGCTGGGACTCGGAGTCCTCGCAATCCAGCCGGCAGCGGCAACTTGGGCGCAGACACCGCCGGGCAGCCCCAGCACCGACGCGCCGACCGGTCCGATTCCCCTTGAAACGCCGCCACCCGAGAAGAAGGGGCTTTCGCGCTGGTTCAATCCGGCAACCGCGCCCTTCATTCCGGTGCCGGAAATTGCGGTTGACCCGGACAGCGGCACCACGCTGGGATTGATCCCTACGTGGATCAAGACGGATGAGAACCACAATGTCAGCCAGATCATCGCACCCGACATCCTCTACAACCCTTACTTCGGATTCGGGGTGCACGGTCGAATTTATTCTTATGCCTCTCCCGATGAGCAGTGGTCCATGGTCGCCGGCATCAAGGAGCGCGTGGAAAGAAAATTCGACGGCGAATACCAGGTGGGACGCTTGCGAGACACCCGTTGGTCGGTGACTTACAGCCTGATCTACGACCGCGACGGCACGCCGCGATTCTATGGCATCGGCAATAACACGCGCGAATCGGCAGAAACCAACTACACCAGCCAGCAGGATTTCGGCCAGGTGCAGGTGGGATTCAACATCAATCACATGTGGCAGTTGCTGTACACCGCACGGCTGCAGGTGATCGATGTGCTGCCGGGAACGTTGAATGACGTTGCCTCCATTCAAACCCGTTTTCCGGATGTCACCGGTATCGGCACGGACAAGTTGCTGCTGAATCGCTTTGCGGTGGTGTATGACACGCGCGATGATCCCACCATTCCCAGCAAGGGCCAGAAATGGGAGATCTACGGCGGGGCTGCGGCAAAACACGGGCTGATCAACGAGTCGATGTACAGCGAAGCCGGTTTGGATGGCCGCGGTTTCTGGCAGGTGGCAACCGATACCGTGCTGTCTGCACACGTTGCAATTCGCTATCTACCGAGCGCGCATCACGTGCCGTTCTGGGCTCTGAGCAACATCGGCGGAGGGGTGAGCGATATCGGCGGCGAGCAGCCCTTGCGCGGCTACGGCGCCGGCCGCTTTTATGATCGCGATGCGTTCTCCACCACGGTCGAACTGCGGCGCAAGGTTTTTTCAGTCAACGCAGTCACCACCAATCTGGATATCGAAATCGCTCCTTTCATCGACATGGGACGGGTGTTCTCGCACTCCGGCACCGACCCTTTCGAGGATATGCATCAGGTGTACGGCATTGGATTTCGCGGCATTGCGCGCCCATTCGTCGTCGGCTACGTCGACATCGGCCGCGGCAGCGAGGGGGCCGCGGTATTCACGGGTTTGAACTATCCATTCTGAGGGGGCAACCATGGCTATAACGTCGTTCGAAATCGTGTCCGTTCCGGTCTCGGATCAACAGCGCGCAAAAGGTTTCTATCGGGACACATTGGGCTTCGATCTGATCCGCGAGGAAGACATGGGACCGCAGGGAAAATGGATTCAACTGGCGCCCAAAGGCTGCACGACCACGATCGCGTTGGTCAGCTGGTTCGAGGCGATGAAGCCGGGCGGCCTTCAAGGCGTGATGCTGAACGTCACCGACATCGACAAGGACCATCGTGAGCTGAGTGCGCGGGGCTTGAGTTTATCGGCAATCGAGCAACAACCCTGGGGCCGCTTCGCCATGTTCAAAGATCCGGATGGCAACGGCTGGATTTTGCGCCAACCGCCGGTTTGACGGTTGGGCCTCATGCACTTTGTTTTGTTCTACGAATTTGCGCCTGATTATTTGCAGCGCCGTGCACCGGTTCGGTCCGATCATTTTCGGCTGGCTTGGGAGGCGCAAGCGCGCGGCGAGTTGGTTCTGGCCGGCCCCTTCGCCGATCCGATCGATGGTGCAGTGCTCTTCTTCAAGTGCGATTCACGCGCCGTCGTCGAACGATTTGCCCAGGACGACCCGTACGTCAAAGTGGGCGCCGTAACCGCTTGGCATGCGCGCGAATGGAACACGGTGGTCGGCGACGAGGCCCTAAATCCCGTCCGAACCGTATAGGCGCAGTTGTCTGACGGGCTTATAGGCGGCTCACTGTCGTGGCTGGGCGTCCGCATATGACACAAGGGGACTTCATCCGGAAAGGGAGGAAGCGGTATGTTGGAAAAGATCCCCGAATCCATTGGCTCGAGCCTGCACAATCAACGCGCCGGTTTGGAGAATACGGTATTTCACCGACTGGGCCGCCCCGCCATGCCGCGCGTGGAAGTGCGCAGCGCGGCGTTCCTGCCGGGCGGCACGATTCCCACCCGATACACGGCTGACGGCAATGGACTGTCACCCCCGGTAGCGTGGCTGGGTGTCCCGTTGAATACCGCCTCCATAGCCATGATCGTCGAGGATGCAGATTCGCCGACGCCGCATCCGCTGGTGCATGCCATCGTGGTCAACATGGGCGTGGACGATGCGGAGTTGGAGGAGGGGGCGCTCAACAGTCCCGATCATCGAGGCGTGGGACTGCAAGTCGGACGTAATTCCTTCCTCAATCAGTCTTGGCTGCCGCCCGATCCGCCGCCGGGGCATGGCGTTCATCGGTATGTGTTTCAAGTGTTCGCGCTGCATGCCGGCACCGCCTTCTCGAGCGTGCCGGGACGTCACGAGTTGTTCGAGGCCGTCCAGGCACGGGCGATCGCCGGCGGCTACCTCATCGGTCTGTATGCCCGCGGAGAACAAGTAAAATCGCTGCAGCAGGAACAGCTCGAAGCAGCCCAAGAGCCGGTGGAACCCGCCATGGCGGAACTGCCCGCTTAAGAGTGGTGCGGATGCGGTTGCGGGTGGGGCCGCACAGTGTTCGGGCGAACATGCCGGGCGCGCTGCACCACGATGACGCCGGGATATCCGCTGTACCCATTGTCAGCGGCTGAATCTTGGGCACCGTCCGGGTCCGGGTAGCTGTAGCGGACAGGCGCAGACGGCGCCCACAGGTTCTGAGGGTAGCTGTTTGCCGGCCGGTAAACGGGCACCGGCTCCATCACATTGATGGGGTTCAATTGCCGCACCGTTGATTTCGTGCCGCAGGGATTGCTGGAAAATGTCCGCAAGCCGTTCGTGGTGCACTCCCAAATTTGATTATTCGGCGTAAGAGTCGCTGCATTGGTGGTCGCGCTTGCAGGCGCCGCGACAGGTGGTGCGGCCGTGGCGAGGACCGGGGTATCGGCGAGGGCAGCCGCGCTCGAGCTCATCGCGAGTACTACAAACATCAATCGAACAGTGTCTGCACACTTTTCCATGACACATATGATTGCACAATCCTTGCGCCATGGGACGGGCGACGACATAGGCTGGTTACAACTCGCTGAACTTACGTATAATCCGGCACTTATGTCTAAATCCCGAAGTTCTGTGGGAACATCATTGCGTGCCAGCGCCCCTCTTACAGTGACCCGGGTGCGTCAAACGATCACGGCGCAGACGGCCAAGGTGACGGTGCTTTTCGCCGATTTGCGCGGATACACCGCGCTTGCCGAGCGCCTGCCCGCGGCCCGCATCGTGCCGCTGCTCGAGGAATTTTTTCACGTGCTGGCGGAGGCAACGGACCGCTACGGCGGGCACATCTATCACATGGCCGGCGACGGCATCATGGCGGGATTCGGCGGGGTCGATGCGGACGATGGCAACGGCGCCGTCGCCGGGTTGGCCGCCGGACATGCCATGTTGCAAGGCTTCGAGCCGGTGGCCGCGCGTTGGAAAACCGAGCTATCGTGCGACGCCGGCATCGGCGTGGGCCTGCACTTGGGCGAGGTTGCATTCGGATCGCTCGGCCCGACGCGGCGCAAGTCCACCACCATCGTCGGCGACACCGTTAATGTGGCTGCGCGACTTTGCAGCCGGGCGCGAGCCGGTGAAGTGCTGTTCTCCTGCACGGTGGCCGCCGCGCTACGGAATCCTGCGGACGCCAGCAACAGCATGGGCACGCCGCCCTTTCTGCAGCTGCCGCAGTTCGAGTTGCGCGGGCGGCGCGGACCCATCGATATCTGGTGCGTGCCGGCGCCGGAGCGCCTGGCCCTTTAACGCTCGGAATAGCCGAAGCTGCTAAACTTTTGCGCCCGAAGCCCTCGTGGCGGAATTGGTAGACGCAACGGACTTAAAATCCGTCGACTTAAAA
>CAZZWM010000122.1:0-12732 GCA_964657945.1 uncultured Steroidobacteraceae bacterium | reverse complement strand
AAGGCGGTTGGATTACCACATCTCTTTCAGCTGAGCGACAACGTCAACCGTTGCCGCTTCGCCGGCTTTCAAATTTTCCACGCCGGCGGACGTGCGGATGGAAATCTTTTCGCACGTATCCAACACTCTGTCGGTCATGAATCGGCTTCTCGCGCCATACACGTGCGCGTCGCCATTCTTCGGCTGCTGAGTCACCTGGTACTTGAGCGGCGCGCACAGATGCAATTCATTGCGCGCCCGCGTCATCGCAACGTATAGCAAGCGCCGCTCCTCCTCGATCATCTCCGGGTTGCCGGTCGAGAATTCGGACGGAAAGTTGCCGTCGGACACGTTGAGCACATAAACGATGTCCCACTCCTGCCCCTTGGCTGAATGAATGGTCGACAAAATCACATAGTCCTCGTCCTTGGACGCGGAACTGGATTGATCGCTGGTCGCCACCGGCGGATCCAAGGTCAGTTCTGTCAAGAATCGCTCGCGGGTCGGCGACTGCGCGGCCAGCTGTTCCAGCTGCTCGATGTCGCCCATGCGCGTCCATCCGGAATCATAGATGCGCTCCATCTGCGGTTTGTACCAATCCCGCACCATTCCAACCTGCCCGGGCCAGGGAGTCGCAGGGTCGGAAAGTTTTTCCAGCATCGCGCAGAACCGCTTCCAATCCATCTTCACAGCCTGGGGCGCCTCGTAGCCGGCCAGCGCCGCGACGCTGTAGCCCTTCGCTTCGAATTGATCCAGCGCTTCCTTGGCGGACGCGGGTCCGATGCCCGGTAGCAATTTAAGGACACGAAATCCCGCCACTGAATTGCGCGGATTGTCGGCCCAGCGCAGCACCGACATGACGTCCTTGACGTGCGCAGCCTCCAAGAATTTCAGGCCGCCGTATTTGACGAAGGGGATGTTCTTCTTGCTCAGCTCGACTTCCAACACATCGCTGTGGTGCGAGCTGCGGAACAGGATTGCGTGCCGCCTCAGCGAGCCGCCGACTTCGCGGGTCTGCAAAATCTTGCCCGTGATGTATTCAGCCTGCGCCTGCGCATCGTCGAGCGCCACGTAGAAAGGCTTGGAATGCGATTGCCGAGTGCCCATCAGCGTCTTACGATGTTGGCGCGATCCATCGGCCATCAGCGCATTGGCGGAGTCGAGGATTTGCTGCGTGGAACGATAGTTTTGCGACAGCACGATCATGTCCGCCTTCGGCTTGTAGCGCTCGGCGAATCCGAGAATGTTCTCCACCGCGGCCGCACGGAACGAATAAATGGCCTGTGCGTCGTCGCCGACCACGGTGACGCCCTTGCCGTCCGGTTTGAGTGCGCTGACGATCTCGCCCTGCAGCGTGCTGGTGTCTTGATACTCATCCACCAACACATGGTCGAAGTTCTTGGCCAGGCTTTGCGCGAGTGCCGGTTGCTGCATCATTGCATGCCAATACAGCAGCAGATCGTCGAAATCGAGGACGCGATTTTTTTGCTTGCGCGCCACGTACTCTCGGTACAGCTTGGTCAGGTCCGATTCCCATTCGCGGCACCAGGGAAACTGCTCCTCGAGCGTTTGTTTCAGCGACAGCCGCGTGTTTACCCGATAGGAGTAGATGCCGAGGCAGGCATCCTTGCGAGGGAAGCGCTTTTCCTTGCCCGAATACCCGAACTCGTGGCGGATGACATCCATGAGATCGGCCGCATCGGAACGATCCAACACGGTGAAATTCGGATCCAATCCCAGATGCTTGGCGTACAGACGCAGGATGCGGCTGCCCACCGAATGAAAAGTGCCGCCCCATTGCAGGCGTGAAATCACGCTGCGATCGCCCGCCTTGCCTTTGTCGGCCAGCACTTCGGCCACGATGGTCTGCGTGCGCCTGATCATTTCCTGAGCAGCGCGGCGCGTGAAGGTCAACATCATGATGCGCGAGGGGTCGGTGCCATTCAGCACCAGGTGCGCGGTACGGTGCGCCAGCGTATTGGTCTTGCCGGTGCCGGCGCCGGCCAATATCAACAGCGGCCCGGCCGAAACGCCCTTCTCAGGGACGACCGTGCCGAATGTGGCCGCACGCCGCTGCGAAGGGTTCAGCGAATCGAATGCGCTGGTCTTGGCTTTCATCATAGGTTATGGGCCGGTACTGTACGTATATCCAGAATCAGACGCAATACGCTAAAACTACGGCCAATATGGCTGATGGATGGTGACCGGGGCGCGGAGCCAATTCACACAAAGTTAAATTCGACGGTATCGTTGCGATATGCAAAAGCCAACCGTTACTGCCAGCAAGCCCGTCCACGACGGCAAAGTCATCAAGGTTTCTGTCGAGCGCCTGCGTTACTCCAACGGGCGTGAATACGACATCGACTTCGTAAGGCATCCCGGGGCCGCCGCCGTGGTCGCCGTCGATGAGCAGCATCGTGTCTGCGTGGTGCGCCAATACCGCCATGGCGTTCAGGATTTCCTCTGGGAGATCCCCGCCGGCAAACTCGATCCCGGCGAGGCCCCTTCCGTCTGCGCGGAACGCGAACTGGCGGAGGAAACCGGGGTGCGTGCCAGGCGGTGGACCTCCCTGGGTCTGTACATTCCCGCGCCCGGTTTATTCACCGAAGTGATTCACATGTACCTGGCCCGCGATCTTGAGGTCGGCGCCTCGCGGCCCGATGCCGATGAAGAATTGGAGGTGCAGTGGCTATCCTTCGACCAAGCCATGCGTCATGTGCAGCGCGGCGAATGGAATGACGGAAAAACGGCGCACGGGCTGTTGCGGGCTCAATACGCCATGCAATTGTGACGGGACACCAACAATTGACGTCGCCACGTTGACTTAACGTCTGTATCGCCTAAAAAGGGAGCATGAGTAGCGAGAACTCGAAACCAGGCTCCAAGCCGGGCGCCAAAGGCCCTGCTGAGTCGCCGCACGACCCCGACGGGACCTCCAAGTCCACCGGAAGGGTCAAGTTCGACGAGCGCGGCAATGCCATATGGGAATGGCAGGTGGCTACCGGCGCCTTCAGCCCGGAGGTTTCCACCAGCCGTCTGCATCGATTCGAGCACCCGGCCCTGTCCATTGCCGACGACGCGCCCACACCCGTGGAGACGGTTCGCGCCAATCCGCTCGGCACCAAGAAAGGCTACGACCCCTACGACAGCGGCAAGCTCGGTAAGGCGCCGGCGCCGCCGCGCAAGAAAGACTTGCGCAAATTGAGCGAGTGGCTGAAGTTGAAGAAGCAGGCCGACCGGAACAAGAACAGCGACGAGCCGGAAGAGTAGCCGCGCGCGAACCGGTTCTCAGGCAAGCGCCAATTTGAGCTTGGCGTTCGCACCCAATCGATAGAAACGCCGCAATTCGCGCACCATCGCCTCAATGCGCGCCACTCCGCGATTGACGAAGGTATGCTCCAGGCGGCGGCAATAGCGGGCAGCGCAACGATGCGCGGTTTGATAGCGAGCGGCCTCGTCAGGCTCGAGACGCGCATCGAAGCTAACGCGGTCGAACAGCCTCGAATGGACCTGCGCCGGATAACCGCCTCCCTGCTGCGCCCCCAGCAAGAATACCGTCGCTGCATATTTGTCGACCTCAGCCTGGGTTTCCAGTTCGAGCAGCGACACGGGCAGATCGTACTCCAATCGCCAGGTTGAGTAGACGAAGTGACTGACGCCCTCGAGGGCAGTGCAGTAGTCTTGAAGGTTGCTCTCGCTGAGCCGCCGCTGCGGATCAGCGCTCTCCAGCCGCGCGAGCAACTGCGGATCGAGATACAGAGCCACACCGACGCCGTGGTTGCCGCTGCCGCCAACGGCTTCCGCCAGCAACAGCTCTTCCTCCGTGCGCCGAGCAGGGTCGCCCGGCTCATAGCCCGGCACCGCGCGGCGATCCGTGACCAGGAAATCGTACACGTCGTGGCGCAGGTCCACGTCGTACAGCCGCCCGAGCAGCGCCTGCAAACCCCGCAGCACCATCGCTAGTGCTCCCGGCGCGAGCCGCCGGCGCTCACCGGCTGCACACCCAGTTGACGCAACAGGCCATGCGCCCGGGGGCTGCCGGTCTTCATCCAGATCTCGTACAAGCGCAGGATGTCGGCGTCCGAATGACGATAGGACATCTCGCTCACTTCGTTGAGCGCATCCACCAGGCGCTGAAATTTTTGCGCCAATTGGGCATATACCGACGCCACGCAGCGCCCTGAACCCTTGCGATTCATGGTGTCCGCCAGCGAGCTGTAAGCATTGCCGCCCATGGCGATGTGATAGTCGATGTCGATCAATTTGCGCGCAAAACTGCGGGCGAAGAACCCGGCGATGAACAGTGAGACATCGCCCAACCGCTGCAGACAGCGTTGTCTCGCGGCGGCATTGGGCGCATCCAGGGCATCCGCCAGCATGTGCGCCAACGGCCTGATGCGCAGGCCTTCGGGAGTTTTCTCGTATAGCGCGTCGGCGCGCGAAAACATGGTCAGCAGGTTGACCACGTACTGCTCCGCCTGCTCGTCGATGTCGAGGTGTTGATGTTCGCTTGCCGTGTGAAACGCGTCACGAAAGAATTCGCGCAGCGAGCTCACCGCCACCAGAGGTCCCGCAGACAATGCTTGCATGTTGTCCCCTTCGCTAGTGCTGATACCATCCTATCGACAAAATGCCGCGCGAGTGAATAGGTAAAGCGCGAACTGCAGTCAGAAATTACCTATTTTTCCAGGGTTTTTCTAATCAGCAATCGCCTCGATAGGCTGCCAATGCCGCGCATGCATCCCCGTGGTGCTAGATTATTTCCTCGAGCGTCGAGATGGTGCGCGGCGGCGGCGCTAACTGCGGGGGCCACTGGCGCGCTTCGCGATTCACCCAGATCGCCTGCATGCCGGCCTGGGTCGCGCCGACCACATCGGCGTGCGGGTCATCCCCGACGTGCAGTACCTGCGCGGCATCGACGCCGGCCAGTTCCCGCAAATTCGCAAATATGCGCGCATCGGGTTTGGCCGCTCCGGCACTGATGGCCGTGACATGGCCTTCGAACATTCCCGCCAGCCCGGTGCGCTGCAAATCGGCGTTGCCGTTGCTCAAGGCGAACAGGCGATAACGGCGCTTCAAACGCCGCAGCGCCGGCTCCACATCGTCGTAGAAAGTGACGCGGTTACGCGCGGCGTAGAAAACTTCGAAGGCTTGATCCGCGAGGGCTTCGGCTGCGGAATGATCGCCGAACATTTCCTGCAGGGTGCGGCGACGCATGAAGGTCATGTCGTGGATGCGCTCCGGATATCGATGATTGAGTCGCGCACGCACCGCGCGCATGGTTTCCATGCTTTGACCCTTCATCAACTCAGGGTGCCGCCCGCGCAGCCAGGACCACATGGTGTCTTCGGCAGCCGCCATCACGGGCTCCACCGGCCAAAGCGTGTCGTCCAGATCGAAGCTCAAGACCAATGGCGCAATCATCGCCTCACTCCCAGCCTGCTAGAATCCGCCCATGGCTACCCCGGTTTCGCCTCCGCTGCTCGTCATCGGCAGCAAAAACTACGCCCCTTGGTCGCTCAGGCCCTGGCTATTCTTACGTAAAGTGGGTTTCGAGTTTCAACGCTTCGTCGTCCTTGCAGTCGTTTGCTGGAATGCGGCCGCAGCCGCGGCGTCTCCCCCTCTCGAACCGTCTGCGGCCTTTACCATTCGCGACCTGGTACGCCTCGAGCGAGTGTCGGACGTGGCCGTGTCGCCCGACGGCAAGCAAGCCGTGTTCACGCAGCGCTCCACCGACATGGAAGCCAACAAGGGCCGCACCGGAATTTTCCTGATCGACACTCAAAAGCGCGCTGCCGCGCCGCTGCGGCTCACGGACGGCGCCAATGACGCCGGCTCGGCCGAGTGGAGCCGCGACGGCAGGTACATCTACTTTCTGTCGAATCGCAGCGGTTCGAATCAGGTGTGGCGGGTCACCGCCAACGTCACCGGTCCGCACAAGGATCAACCCGTCGCCGATTCCACACAGGTGACCAATCTGCCGCTGGACGTCGGCAGTTTCCATGTGGCTCCCAACAACGATCGCATCCTGGTGAGCATCGATGTGTTCCTCGATTGCGGCGATCTGAATTGCAGCAAGCAGCGCCTCGACGACGCGTCGCACGCTGCAGCCAGCGGCGTGTTGCACACGGATCTGTTCATTCGCCATTGGGACAGCTGGGCCGACGGCCGCAGGTCGCAGGTGTTTTCCATGACGCTCCATGACGGCGTCGCGCAAGGACCGCCCGCAAACATAATCGGCGGCATCGGCGATGTGCCGGGCAAGCCCTTCGGCGGCCGCGAGGACTACAGCTTCAGTCCTGACGGCGGCCAGGTGGCCTTCTCCGCTCGCGCCGCCGGCGCAGAGGCCTGGTCGACCAATTTCGATGTGTACGTGGTTCCTGCCGACGGCAGCTCTCCGCCGAAGAATCTCACCGCGGACAATGAGGCTTGGGACGCGCAGCCGCAGTTCTCTCCGGACGGCAGCCAACTGGCCTACCTGGCGATGGATCGGCCCGGGTTTGAAGCGGATCGTTTACACCTGGTGCTGCTCAATTTGAAGAGCGGCACGAAGCGCCCGCTCACTCAGAACTGGGATCGCTCGATCACCGGCTACGCCTGGTCGCGCGACGGCAAGACGCTGTTCGCAACTGCCGATCATCTGGGCCAGAGGCCGTTGTGGTCCATCGATGTGGGCAGCGGCCGGGCGTCGGCCATCACCGCCTCCGGCGAAGTCGAGAGCTTCAGCGTGAGCGCTTCCAGGATTTTCTACACCCTGAGCACGCTCTCCAGCCCCGCTGATTTGTATTCGGTGGGATTCGGGGGCGGCAAGTCGGCGCAGCTGACACACGTGAACCGAACCTTGCTGGCGCAACGCAAGTTCAGCGAGTACCAGCAGTTCAACTTTCAGGGCGCAAACAACGACAACGTTTTCGGCTACGTGGTCAAGCCGGTTGACTTCAAGCGTGACACGAAGTACCCCATTGCCTTTCTCATACACGGCGGACCGCAAGGCAGCTTCGGCAATGCCTGGAGCTACCGCTGGAACGCCGAGGCGTTCGCCGGCGCCGGCTACGGGGTCGTCATGATCGATTTCCACGGCTCAACCGGCTACGGCCAGGCCTTTACCGATTCCATCAGCGGCGACTGGGGCGGCAAGCCGCTTCAGGACTTGAAACTCGGCCTGGAAGCGGCAATCAAAGCCAATCCTTGGCTCGACGCCGATCGTGCCTGCGCGCTGGGCGCATCCTACGGCGGCTATATGATCAACTGGATCGCCGGCGCGTGGCCGGATCGATTCAAGTGCCTGGTCAGCCACGACGGCATTTTCGACAACCGCACCATGTATTACTCCACCGAAGAACTGTGGTTTCCCGAGCACGAGTTCTCCGGCACCGAGTATCAAAATCCGGCGGCCTACGCCAGGTTCAATCCCATCGACCAGGTGAGCAAGTGGAAGACACCGACGTTGGTCGTGCACGGCGGACTGGACTACAGGGTTCCGGATTCACAGGGCATTTCCGTCTTCACCGCATTGCAGCGCCGGGGCATTCCCAGCGAGCTGTTGTACTTCCCGAAGGAGAATCACTGGGTGTTGAAGCCGGCCGACAGCGTGCAGTGGTACGACACGGTGCTTGCCTGGCTGAATCGCTGGACCGCGGCGGCGCATTAGTCGCGGTTACGGCTCAGCCACCCGCCAGGCCGCCGGATAATTTTCACCCAGCTGCATGATTCGATGCAGCAGGTCGTCGTAGCTCATGCCGCCCTCGCGCGCAGAGGAGGCGAAGTCCTCCGCAGCCGAGATGTTTGGATTGGCATTGGCCTCCAACACGAACAGACCGCCGTCCGCACGCAGCCGGAAATCCATGCGCGCATAACCGGTGAGGTGCAGCGCGCGGAAGATGCGCTTCGACAATTGCTCCAACCGTGCCACGGTGCCATCCGGCAATTCCGCCGCCGCCGCCGTGGTGATGCCATAGCGCTGCTGATAGCCGCGGTCCCACTTCACCTTGCGCGTCGCTATGGCCGGCAGATTCTCGGGCAGTGAACCGAAGGTCATCTCCCAGACCGGCAAGACCTTGAGGCGGTCGTTGCCCATCACGCCCACGTACAACTCCCGGCCTTCGATGTATTCCTCGACCAGCGCATCGGAATGCGTTTGTTCGTGAATGAAAGAGATGCGCTCGCTCAGCTGCTTCTCGTCGGCCACCACCGAGGCTTGCGCAATCCCCAGCGAGGCGTCCTCGGTCGATGACTTCACGAACAGAGGAAAGCGCAATTTCCTCGGCATACGCAGCTTCCTGCCGCGAGGAAACACCATGAATTGCGGCGTCGGCACGCGGTGATAGGACAACAGCTGCTTGGACAGCACCTTGTCGCGCGACAGCAGCATGCCGCGCGGATTGCAGCCGGTGTAGGGCTGATGCATCAATTCGAGAAACGCCACGACATGCTGATCGTAGGTGACGATGCCGTCGAACTCTTCCATCAAATTGAACACCACGTCGGGCTTCCATTCCGTGATGGCGCGGCGCAGTTCCGACAGGCTGTCGCTGAGGCCGAGCGGCATGACCTCGTGTCCTTTCTTTTTCAGATGCGAAATAACATCGTATTCGGTGCGCCACTCTTCGATTTCCTTTTCGGTGGAGCCCTTTAGAGAATCCGGCGGCACCAGTGTCGAATGCACCAGCACCAGAATCCGCAGTCTCTTCACAATGCCAGCCTCGGCAATTGGCGCTCCTCGTAGGATTCGGCCAATCGGCCCATCACCCACAGCAAATGCGGCTTCAACTCCCGCTTCGAACCTCGCATGTACAGGTTCAGCGATTCACTGCGCGCAATCATCAAGCGCAGCACCTGATGCACCAGGTATTCGCTGAAAGCTCCGCGCTTCAGGATTTGCTGGCGCAAGGAGCTGCGCATTTCGCGCAGAACGGTTGCCGCCTTTGCCGCCGCACGCGTGCGCGGCACCGTGGTAAACACCTTCATCAACAATTCGTCCGCGCCGGTGCGCCTCGGCATGCGATAGCGCGCCAGCTTCTGCTCGTAGTGTTGACGCAGGGTTTGGGTTTCATGCGTGATGTCCTCGATCGTGCTGCGATCGATCACCAAAGGCTTTTGCGGTCCGATTTCATCCGCCAGCGAGTCGATGAAGGTGAGCTTCGCGAAAGCCGGCCAACCCGCATATTCCCGCCGCCATGAAGAATGCGGCTTCAGCCACACGGCGAAGGTTTCGGCAAAATCTTCCGTCGGGTGCGCCTGCGCATACCAGGCGCCCAAGTGCTGCACGAAGCGCCGGCTTCCCGGCCGCGGCCGATAGGTGTCGGGGTACGGCAGCGAGGCCGGCCCGAACACCGCGCGCCATGGCGCACGCCGGCGCAACCGGTAGGCCGTGTCGATCGCATGCCCCGCTTCATGGCGCAGGATGCGCATCAGCCAATTGCGGTTGCCACCCTCGACCTCGCGCATGAAGCGGCGCTCGAGTCTCATCAGCCTATGGTTGGCCAGATAAAAGGGAATCGCGATGCCCGGAATGCCATCGGGAGAAAACCACTCCTGCGCCAACCAGCAATGCGGACGAAAGCGGATGCCGCGCGACGCCAGTTCCCCATACAGCCGATCGATGGCGTGGTCGAGTTCGGTGCCGTGAATGGCCAGTTTCAAATCGCAGAAGCGCAGACTCAGCAATTGCTCGTCGGACAGCTTCTCCCAGGCCAGCCGCGCGGCCCTGGCTGCCGGCGCCCTAGCCATCGGCGCTCTCGAGTTCCGTAGCCAGGGCGCGCAGATCCTCCAGACCGCCGAAGTCGAACAGCTTGGGATCCGCCAGCTGCGAACCGGCCACATTGCAGATGCTGGAGAAAATGGTTTCGATGCGTCCGGGGAACCTCGCTTCCCATTCGCGCAGCATGTTTTTCACCACCAGACGCTGCATGTTGTCCTGCGAGCCGCACAGCGTGCAGGGAATGATGGGGAACTCGCGAGCTGCGGCATAGCGGGCAATGTCGCTCTCGGCCACATACGCCAGGGGACGGACGACGATGTGGCGCCGGTCTTCGCTCAGCAGTTTCGGCGGCATGGCCTTGAGCTTGCCGCCGAAGAACATGTTCAAGAATAGAGTCTCGATGATGTCGTCGCGGTGATGCCCCAACGCAATCTTGGTCATGCCGTTTTCCGCGGCGAAGCGGTACAAGGCGCCGCGGCGCAGGCGCGAACACAACCCGCACATGGTCTTGCCTTCGGGGATGACGCGCTTCACCACGGCGTAGGTGTTCTGTTCGATGATGCGAAAACGCACGCCCATTTCTTCAAGATATGCCGGCAGGACGTCGGCCGGAAACCCCGGCTGCTTCTGATCCAGATTCACCGCCGTGATCTCGAAATCGATGGGTGCGCTGCGCTTCAGGCTCAACAAAATATCGAGCAGCGTGTACGAGTCCTTGCCGCCTGACAAGCACACCATCACATGATCCCCCCCGGCGATCATGGAATAATCGGCGATCGCCTTGCCGACGGATCCGCGCAGCTGCGCTTGCAGCTTCTTGAAGTTGTTCGAGGTCGGTTTGGCGGCCGCGGACATGCGCGTCAAGGCGCCTCGAGATACTTGGCTTCCAAATATCTCAGGTAAGCGGCCGCCGTGAGCGGCTTGCCCGTGGCCTGCTTGATCAGCTCTTGAATGGGCAGGCGCGCGCCCACACCATGTACGTTGTCGCGCAGCCAGTCCATCACGCCGTTGAAATGTCCCGCGGCGACTTCTTCATCCAGCGCCGGCATGGCCGCGCGCATGGCCTCATTGAGTTGCCCGGCAATGACGGCGCCCAGTGCGTACGACGGGAAATAGCCGAAGTGGCCGACGGCCCAGTGGATGTCCTGCAGGCAGCCTTCCACATCGCTGCCGGGACGAATGTTCAGGCGCTGCTCGAGATTTGCATTCCATGCCTCGGGCAGATCGGCGACGGGCAGCGAGCCTTCGAGAATTTTTTTCTCCAGTTCGTAGCGCAGCATGATGTGCACCGGATAGGTCAGCTCATCGGCGTCCATGCGGATCAGGCTGCGGCGCACCCGGATCAAGTGGCGGTACAGATTCACTTCATCCCATTCGGGCCCTGTGACTTGCAGATACTTTTCCAGCAAGGGACGCAAATACTTCACGAACGAACGGCTGCGGCACAGGTTCATCTCGAACAGCAGCGACTGGCTTTCTTCCAGCGCGAGGCCGCGGTCCCGACCGACCGGTTGGTCGCGCCATTTCATGGGCAGACCCAGGTCGTACATCGCGTGACCGGTTTCATGGATCGCGCCCAGCAGTCCCGAGAAAGGATCGCTCAAATCGAAGCGCGTGGTCACACGGATGTCGCCCGGCACCCCTTCGGTGAAAGGATGTTCGCTTTCGTCCAGGCGGCCGCGTTCGAATGGGAATCCCAACGCCTTCAGCACATCGGTGGACAGGGAACGCTGGCGCGACACGCTGAACTTGCCGCTGAGCGGAATCGGCGGATTCGCCGCTTGAACTTCGATGGCCGCATTGATCAGACTGGGCAGCTTGCGCGACAGCGCCTTGAATATCGTGTCGATGTCCGCGGTCGAGATGCCCGGTGTGAATCCATCCACCAAGGCGTCGTAAGGCGCCAATCCGCGCGCCTGTCCCAGCAGCGCGGCCTTGTCGCGCACCAGGTGTACGACCTCTTCCAAGTGCGGGGCGAGGATTTTGAAGTCGTTGGCCTTCTTGGCCTCCACCCAGAAGACCTCCGCGCGCGACGTAGCTTTGGCCAGCCGCGCGATCAACGAAGGCGGCGTCGCTATGGCATGGTCGCGTTGCCGGCGCATTTCGTGCAGGTTCGCCAGCGGCCAATCCTCGAGTTGCGACGCCCCGGCCTCCGCTCTCTCCAACAAACGCGCCACTTTCGGCGTGGTGAGCAAGGCGTGATGCTCGGTCTCCAGAGCGGCCAACTGTTCGCCGCGGACATCGGCGCTGCCGCGCGGCATCATCACCGCAGCATCCCAACGCAGCAGCGACAGCGCGCCGCGAAACGCATGCAGGCGTCGAAACTCTTGTTCCAATTGTTCGTAAGGCGAGGCGGCCATCAAACCCTTCCGGCGAGATCGTCAGTGTTCTTGCGAGCAGCGCAGTCTACCAGAGCAGCCCATGAAAGCGCCGGTGAAATCAGCAAAACCCCTTTTATTTCAATGGTTTATTGATAAACCATTGAGCGGCAGGGTGCCGGATTGGTGGAACGGCAGATTCCGTAGAAACGGTAGATCGACGCTCGCGGACCCGGTCAGGTCGTAGTCGATCGAGTCAGCCTGCTGGTTGAGCTTGGTGGTCAATTTCGACAGCGCCAGCAACATGTTCGCCGTCACGGTCACGTCTACTTGCGCCTCGCCAAAAGCGGGGATGACGATGGAGCGGTCGCTGACCCCGCTGGCAATCTGATCTCCGCCCACATTGAGCTCGGCATGCACGCCGCGCACCGGCAGGTCGCGATCGTTCGGATTCTGGATGTCGAGTTTCACGGCGAAGTTCTGCTGCAGCAAGTTGCCGCCGCGCAATTGGATGCTGCTCACCGTGACAGTGGGCCGGTTGTATTTTGGCGTCACCAAGGAACAAGCGCCGACCCAAACGCTCGAAGCCATTGTCAGCGCAAGCAGCGAGAAACGCATGAGCGTCAACAAAGTCTCAGAAAGCCATGGCAACATGCGCGAATGATACCGCACCTGGCAAGACTCGCCGCCGCGCTGAGCGGCTCCATTGGGCTGGCGCCGACCGCCAATCTCAAC
>CAZZWM010000121.1:0-12744 GCA_964657945.1 uncultured Steroidobacteraceae bacterium | reverse complement strand
TATAGGTCAGCCTGACATCAGTGAAGCACTCCGAACTCCAACGTCGCCAAGACGACTATTGGCACAATGGCGCAACGGGCGGGTATAGCGGTTTTGCGTTCTTCAATCCGAAGAGTGACTACGCGGCCGTAATTCTGATGAATACCACGATCGGCGCTTATGGCAGTTTTGCCGATTTGTTAGGCCAACATATCGCTCAACGATTGGCAGGCCAGCCGTCTGTTTCACTCGGCAACTGATGGGTTGTTTGCCTCAAGCAAATGGAAATTCCCAGATGTAGGCTACTGCTGCTTCTGACCCCGGCTCAGGCCTCGCTTTCGCGGCTAGTGATGTTCGTTGATGGTGCCCAGCGAGGTTTCCAAATCGTTGGCCAGTTTGATCAGGCGCGGCCTGACCTGCTCCAGTAGAAATTCCTGCGACACGATGTAGGCGGGCGCGCCGCAATTGATCGGCATCGGCGGCAAGCCGCCGCCCGGACGCACCGGCACCGCGATGGCATTGACGTCCTTCTGCCATTCGCCGAACGAACAGCACACGCCAAGCTCGCGTATATCGCTTTGCGCCCGTACCACGCCGGCGCGAATATCGGGTCTACGGCTTTCGGGGGCCAACTCGCACACGCGCTCGAGGACTTCATTTCTCTCGCGCTCGGTCACCGCCGTGAGGTATGCGCGGCCGATGGCCGAGGTGGCAATGTTGATGCGCGAGCCCATGTCCAAGCTCAAGGTCACGGCGCCGGAACCGCGCGCCACATCGATGTATAGCATCGACAATCGATCGCGAGTGCCCAGGGTCACCATGCATTGGCTGAATTCAGCCAGCTCCTGCATGCGCGGATGCGCCAGCTTGCGAATGTCGAGGCGCGCGAACATGGCGCTGCCCAGACTCAAGGTCGCGGTGCCCAGGCTGTACTTGGCGCTGTCTTCGACGTAGACCAGGTAACCCAACTTGGTCAGCGTGTTGGTGAGGCGCGAGACCGTCGATTTGGGCAGTCCGCAGGCGCGGGCAAGATCCTGATTTCCCAGCATGCGATCCCCGTGTCTGAAGCACGCCAGCACTTCGAGCCCGCGGCCCAGGGCATTGACGAAGTGGCGATCGGCTTTTGTTTCGGCCGTCACGGCGGAAATATTCGGCTTTTTCATGGACATCATTGACAACCCCTTCTCGGAATACGCATAATTTTGCACGAATTCAGAATCATATTCTGTACTGCAGAACGCAACCGAGCAAGAACCCCCATGCAGCTGGAATTTACCGAGGAAGAGCAGGCTTTCCGGGAAGAAGTGCGCACCTTCCTGCAGGCGAAGCTGCCGCCCGGCATCCGGGAAAAGGTCGAGGCAGGCTTCGAGCTCACCCGCGAGGATCATGTGCTCTGGCAGCGGACCTTGCATGAACGAGGGTGGGGGGGCTTGAGCTGGCCGAGGCAGTTCGGCGGACCGGGCTGGGATTCCGTGCAGCAGTATATTTTCGAGGAAGAAGCAGCCCTGGCGGGCGCTCCCCGGCTCATCCCCTTTGGCACGCGCATGGTTGCGCCCGTGATCATGGCCTTCGGTAACGCGGCTCAGCAGCAGCGTTTTCTGCCCAGCATCAGTTCCGGCGCCGAGTGGTGGTGCCAGGGATATTCGGAACCCGGCGCCGGGTCGGATCTGGCATCGCTGAAAACCCGCGCCGTGCTCGAGGGCGATCACTACGTCGTCAACGGCCAAAAGACCTGGAACACGCTCGGACAGTTTGCCGACTGGATTTTTTGCCTGGTGCGCACCGATCCCGGCGCCAAGCAACAATCCGGCATCAGTTTCTTGTTGATCGACATGAAATCTCCGGGCATCAGCGTTCGGCCCATCACCTTGCTCGACGGCGGGCATGAGGTGAATGAGATTTGGTTCGACAACGTCGAAGTGCCGGTACAGAACCGCATCGGCGACGAAAACAAGGGTTGGACCTACGCCAAGTTCTTGCTCGGTCATGAGCGCACCAATATCGCGGGAATCGGCGGCGCCAAGCGTGAATTGGCACGTCTGAAGCGCATTGCCGCAACGGAAAAGAAGAACGGCAAGCCGCTGCTCGATGACGTTTTGTTCGCTTCGCAAATCGCGCAGGTGGAAATAGATCTCTGGGCCCTGGAAATCACCAACCTGCGGGTGTTGTCGGGGGAGAAAGGTTCGAAGGCGCCGGGGCCCGAGGCGTCGATCTTGAAGATTCGCGGCACGGAAATCGCGCAGCGCATTTCCGAACTGCTGATGCGCGCCGTGGGTCCGTACGCGCTGCCGTTTCGCCGCGAAGCCATGGCGGCGGGATGGCAATCGGATCCGGACCATGAGCCCGTGGGACCGCGCTACGCCTCGACCCTGGCGGCCTCGTACATGAACCTGCGCAAGCTGTCCATCTTCGGCGGCACCAACGAGATTCAGAAGAACATCATCTCCAAGATGATCGTCGGTCTGTAGGAAACCATCATGGACTTCGAATTCAGCGACGAGCAGCAACAGCTGCACGATACGGTCGATCGCTACCTGAACGAACGCTACGGCTTCGAAAAATTCCGTGCCGTGAATGCGTCCGCGGAAGGCTGGGACAAGGCCACCTGGAAGGGTATGGCGGATCTCGGCATATTGGCCATCAATGTGCCGGCCGAACAGGGCGGCCTGGGGTTCGGTCCATTGGAAAATCTGGCGTTGATGGGCGCTTGCGGCCGCAATCTGTTGCTGGAGCCCTTCCTCAGCAGCGCCATCATCGCCACCGCGGTTTTGCGCCGCTACAACGGCGTCGCGGCGGCTGCCGAGTTGCTGCAGAAAATGGCGTCGGGCGAGACCATTGCGGTGCTGGCGCATTACGAAAGCGATTCGCGCTTCGAGACTCAATGGGTCACGGCGACGGCGCAGAGGGCCGGCGCCGGCTACACGCTCGACGGCCATAAGGCCGTGGTCCTGCACGCCGCCGCCGCCGATACTCTGTTGGTTTCGGCGCGTACTTCCGGAAATGCGGGCGACGCCGAGGGCGTGTCGCTATTCCTGGTGCCGCCTAGCGCCAAGGGCGTGACCCTGCAGTCCTATCCGACCATCGATGGGCAGCGCGCCGCCGACGTGTTTCTGCACGCAGTGGAAGTTCCGGCCTCCGCCCGGATCGGCGCCGAGGGATCCGCGTTGCCGCAAATCGATGCAGCCATCGACATTGGGATCGCCGCCCTGTGCGCGGAGGCGGTCGGCGTCATGCAGGCGATGGTGGATGCCACCGTGACCTACGTGCAGAACCGCCAGCAATTCGGCGTGGCCATCGGCCGCTTCCAAGCGCTGCAGCATCGCATCGCGGACATGTTGATTCACCTGGAGCAGGCGCGCTCCATGAGCTACCTGGCCGCCATGCGCTGCGATGACGAGAATGTGCTCGAGCGCCGCCGTGCCATATCGGCCTCGAAGGCGGTGGTGGGGCAGTCTTGCCGCTTCGTGGCGGAGCAGGCGGTGCAGCTGCATGGCGGCATGGGAATGACGGATGAACTCATCGTCAGCCATTGGTTCAAACGTCTCACCGCGGCGGAAATGATGTTCGGCGACAGCGACACCCATCTGCTGCGCTACGCTGCTCTGACGCGCTAAACACAGGACGACCGAGAATGGCTCAAACGGCGAAGGCAGTGGTCACTCGCGCAATCGGCGTACCCGTAACCGTGGAAACGATTCGAGTCGAGCAGCCGAAGCATGGCGAAGTGACCATTCGTCTGGCGGCATGCGGCGTCTGCCACAGCGATCTGTCGGTCACCAATGGCACGATCCAGTATCCCTTGCCCATGGTATTGGGCCATGAAGGCGCGGGTGTGGTCACGGCCGTCGGCGACGGCGTCGATGGTTTTGCGGTGGGCGATCATGTCATCACTTCCTTTGTCACCATGTGCGGCCATTGCCATTACTGCCAGACAGGCCGGCCGCAGCTATGCGTGCAATCGCTGAAGTCGCTCTTCACCCTGCCGGATGGCACGGTGCGTACCAAGGATGCAGCCGGCAAGGATCTCAATGTGTTCTGCGGCTGCGGCGTCATGGCCGAGGTTGCCACCATCCACAGCGGCAATGTGGTGAAGATCGACGACAAAATGCCCCTGGACCGCGCTGCGTTGATCGCCTGCGGCGTCATGACGGGTGTCGGCGCCGCCGTGAATACCGCCAAGGTGCAAGCCGGTTCGATTGCCGTGATTTTTGGCTGCGGCGGCGTGGGGCTGAATGCCATCCAAGGCTGCGCAATTGCCGGCGCCGCCATGATCGTGGCGGTCGATACCAGCGATGAAAAATTGGAATTGGCGAAGAAATTCGGTGCAACCCATGGCTACAACATCGCCGGCCGTGATGCCGCGGGCAAGGACCTGTTCAAGCTGACCGGCGGGGGTGCCGACTACGCCTTCGATTGCGTGGGGCTGGGCAAGATCTCCGAAATGGCTTGGGGCGTGCTGCGCAGGGGCGGCATGGCCGTCGTGGTCGGCATTTCCGACGGCAAGGATCGGATTTCGCTCAACGCGCAGCAAGCGGCCACTTCTGAAAAAACGCTGACCGGCAGCTACTTCGGATCCGCGCGGCCGCAGTTGGATTTCCCGCGGCTGATAGCGCTATACCGCAGCGGGCGATTGAAGCTCGATGAACTGATCACGCGCACCTATTCGATCGACGATGCGCCGCAGGCTTTCGCGGATCTGGACGCCGGCCGCCAAGGCCGCGGCGTCATCATGTTTCAGACGGGCGCTTAGTCTGAACTTACCTCTAGTCGTCCGTCAGTTCCTCGCCGGGAAATAACGCTTCCGTGAACCCGAACTGGCTCAGATCGCGGATCCGTCTCGGATACAGAATGCCGTCGAGGTGGTCCACTTCGTGCTGCACCACCCGCGCATGGAAGCCATTCACCGTCCGATCGATGGGATTGCCCCGCTCATCGGTACCGGTGTACCGCAATTCGCGATTTCGGGGCACCAGGCCGCGCATGCCGGGTACCGACAGGCAGCCTTCCCAACCTTCTTCCATGGCATCGCCGATAGGCGTTAGAACCGGATTGATCAGCACCGTGAAGGGCACGGGATCTTCTTCGGGATAGCGCGAATTCTGTTCGAAGCCGAAAATCACCACCCGGGCGCCGACACCGATTTGAGGGGCCGCCAAACCCGCCCCATTGAGATGGCGCATGGTGTCCCGCATATCGGTCAGCAGATTTTCGAGCTGCGCAGAGCCCAATTGGCCCACCGGTTCCGATACCTCGAGGAGGCGCGGATCGCCCATTTTGAGAACTTCGCGTATTGCCATGGTTCCGAGTATCTTAGCGGCCTTTTCTCATATCGCCCACGTTGCAAATGCCCGGTCGTTTATACATAAAAACCTTCGGTTGCCAGATGAACGAGTACGACTCCTCCAAGATGGGGGATGTGCTCGAGGATTCCAATGGCATGACCCTGACGGACAATCCGGCCGAGGCGGATGTGCTGTTGGTCAACACCTGTTCGGTGCGCGAAAAGGCCCAGGAAAAAGTGTTCTCGCTGCTGGGTGAATGGCGCCTGTTCAAGCAAGCGCGGCCTCACGTGGTCATTGGCGTGGGCGGCTGCGTCGCGAGCCAGGAGGGCGAGGGAATAACCAGGCGGGCGCCGTTCGTCGATCTGGTGTTCGGCCCCCAAACGCTGCACCGCCTGCCGGCGATGCTCGATGGTCTGAAACGGACCGGACGCCCGCAGATCGACATCAGCTTCCCGGAAATCGAGAAGTTCGACAGCTTGCCGCAGCCAAAATCCGCGGGCGCCACGGCCTTCGTGTCCATCATGGAGGGCTGCAGCAAGTACTGTACGTTCTGCGTGGTTCCCTATACGCGGGGTGAGGAAATCAGCCGTCCGTTCGAGCAGGTGATGGCTGAGGTGGAACGCCTGGCGGCGCAAGGTGTGCGCGAAATCACCCTGCTGGGCCAGAACGTCAACGCCTATGCGGGGCCGATGCACGATGGCACGCTGGCTGACCTGTCCACGCTGATCCATTTCGTCGCCGCTGTCGAGGGCGTGGAACGCATCCGCTTCACCACCTCGCATCCGCTGGATTTCAATGACAGCCTGATCGAGGCCTACGCCAATGTTCCGCAGCTCAACAACTACCTGCACCTGCCGGTGCAAAGCGGTTCTGATCGAATCCTTGCCGCGATGAAGCGCGGCCATACGGTGCTCGAGTACAAACAGAAACTGCGGAAACTGCGCGCCGTACGCCCCGACATCTGCATCTCCACCGACATCATCGTGGGTTTTCCGGGCGAAACGGATGCCGATTTCATGGCCACCATGAATCTCGTGGCGGATGCCGGCTTCGACCAATCATTCAGCTTTCTGTACAGCCGCAGACCCGGCACTCCGGCCGCGGCACTGCCGGATGAGGTCCCCGCCGACATCAAGCAACATCGGCTCGAACTGTTGCAAGCCCGGTTGAACACCCAGGCGAGGGCGATTTCCCAGGGCATGGTCGGAACCCGGCAGCGCGTGCTGGTCGAACGCCCGGCCACGCGCAATCCCGCGCAAGTTTCAGGCCGCACCGACAACAACCGCTGGGTCAACTTCGATGGCGCGAAGCACGATCCGTTCGGGCTGATCAATAGATTCGCCGATGTGATCATCACGGAGGCCATGCCCAACTCATTGCGCGGCCGCCTCGCAGGGAACTCTTCATGAGCACGGCGCCCGAAATCCGCGAAGTCACGTTCGCTCCGGCGGACAACGTCCGCCTGGTTGAATTGTGCGGACCCCTGGATGCGCATCTGCGGCTGATCGAGTCGCGGTTGGGTGTCGAAGTGAAGCGCCGCGGCAACCGGTTCCAATTGGTGGGGCTGGCAGCGGCGATCAAGCGGGCCGAGTCGGTGCTTCAAGGGCTGTATTCACGCGCGCAGCGCGAGCCTGTGGATTCTGAACGCGTGCACATTGCCTTGCAGGAGTTGGATATGGATGACAACGCCAACAAAGGCGACGCGGCTGCGGAGCCCACTGCAGAATTGAAGGTGCGCACGGCCCGCGGTGCGGTTCGCGCCCGGGGCGCGAATCAAACCGAGTATCTGCAGAATGTGCATACCCACGATCTGACCTTCGGCATCGGCCCGGCGGGAACCGGCAAGACCTATCTGGCGGTGGCCTGCGCCGTGGAGGCGCTGCAGTCCGAGGCCGTGCGACGCATCGTCCTGGTCCGTCCGGCAGTCGAGGCCGGCGAGCGGTTGGGCTTCCTACCCGGAGATCTGTCGCAAAAGGTCGATCCGTATCTGCGGCCCATGTATGACGCGCTCTACGAAATGATGGGCTTCGAGCGGGTGGCGAAGCTCATCGAGCGCAACGTCATCGAAGTGGCGCCGCTGGCCTTCATGCGCGGCCGCTCGCTCAACGATTCCTTCGTCATTTTGGACGAGGCGCAAAATACCACCAACGAACAGATGAAAATGTTCCTCACGCGCATCGGCTTCGGCTCCAAGGCGGTGGTGACCGGCGATATCACACAGATCGATCTGCCCAATTCGAAGCAGTCCGGATTGCGCACCGTGATCGACATTCTGCGGGGCGTGCGCGGCATCGCCTTCACCATGTTCACGTCGCGCGATGTCGTGCGCCACCCGCTGGTGCAGCGGATCGTGCAAGCCTACGAAGCGAGCACTCCTGACGACGGCGCGTGATTCGCGGCGCGGCCGCCGGCAACCGGAGCTCGAGTTGGATCTGAGCTTCGGCGCGCGGCGGCCCTGGGTGCCGGCGCCGCGCTCGCTGCGCGCATGGGCGTTGGCCGCATTGGACCCGGCGGCGGTGGAGCCGGCAGCAAGCGGCTGGGTGCTGTCGCTGCGCATCGTGGGCAGCGCTGCCAGCCGCAGCCTGAATGCCCGCTACCGGCGCAAGCACAAGCCGACCAATGTCCTGTCGTTCGCCGGCTCCGGCGCCGCGCCCGATGGGCGCAATTTCCTCGGCGAGCTGGTGATTTGTGCGCCGGTGGTGGCCGCCGAGGCGGCGGATCAGGGCAAGACCTTGCCGGCTCATTGGGCCCACATGACGGTGCATGGAATATTGCATTTACGCGGGTTCGATCACGAGGTCGCCGCCGAGGCCGTGAAAATGGAGGCGGCTGAAGTTCAAATCCTTGATCGGCTTGGGTTTTCGGACCCGTATCTCTGATCCGGTATGCTCTGTTCCCATGTCCGAACAGACTCAAGGCGGAAGCACCGGCCGCTGGTTGAAGCGCATCACCCAGTCGATGACCGGCGAGCCTCGGGATCTTGCCGAACTCATCGAGCATTTGCGCGAAGCCAGTGAGCGAGGCCTTTTCGACGGCGACGCGCTGGTCATGCTCGAAGGCGTGTTGGCGGTGGCCGATATGCAGGTGCGCGACATCATGGTGCCGCGTTCGCAAATGGTATTCGTCGGGCGCGACGAATCGCCGGAGAAGCTGGTGGAATTGGTGGTGGAATCCGGCCACTCACGCTTTCCGGTGATCGGCGAGGACCGCGACCAGATACTCGGCATCTTGCTGGCAAAAGACCTGCTGCGTTTTCAGGTCGAGCCGGATGCAGCCTTCGAAATTCGCGAATACATGCGGCCCGTCGCTTTCGTGCCCGAGAGCAAGCGCTTGAACGTGCTGTTGAAGGAATTTCGCCGCAGCCACAACCACATCGCCATGGTGGTGGATGAATACGGCGGCGTATGCGGGCTGGTGACCATCGAGGATGTCATCGAGCAAATCGTCGGCGAGATCGACGACGAACACGACGTCGAGGAAGATCAAACCATACGCAAGGAACGGCCGCGCGAATTCACGGTGCATGCGCTCACGCCCATCGAGCAGTTCAACAGCTACTTCGGCAAGAAATTTTCGGACGAAGAATACGACACCATCGGCGGATTGCTGATGCAGGAGTTCGGTCGTCTGCCGCGGCGCGGCGAGACCATCAAGGTCGACGGCCTGGAGTTCCGCATCCTGCGCGCCGACCGGCGCCGCATCGACCTGCTGCGCGTGATCACTCCCGTCGATATCGAACCGCCGGCCGCGGAAGAGCAGACTCCTTGAACGCAAACTTGCGCGGCCCCACCGCCGCGCTGTCTTGGCAGGCCCTGGCCAGGCTCACGGCGGCTGTGGCCGCGGGCGCAAGCTTCAATCTTGGATTCGCGCCCTACGGCTGGTGGCCGATGGCGTTGCTGGCGCCGGCAGCCCTGTTTGCGTTGATCCGCGGAATGCCGCCGCGACGCGCACTGACGCTGGGCTGGGCCTTCGGCATCGGCTTGTTCGGCTTCGGTACTTATTGGCTGTACACCTGCCTGCACGTCTTCGGCCTGGTGCCGATCTGGCTGACGCTGATTCTGCAGCTCCTCTTGGTTCTCATCATGGCAGGCTACCTGGCGGCGCTGTGCTGGTTGGCAAATCGTTTCTGGCTCAAGCCCAATGCCACACGCGACTGGCTGGTGTTGCCGGGGCTCTGGGTACTGCTCGAATGGCTGCGCGGCTGGTTGCTCAGCGGCTTTCCTTGGCTGTCCACCGGCTACGCGCTGATCGATTCGCCGCTGGCGGGTTGGGCGCCGAGCTTTGGGGTCTATGCAGTCACCTGGGCGGCTGCGGCGATTTCCGTCGCCCTGAACGTCATGTTCATGCCGGATGTGAGCCGCTCGCGGCGAGTCTGGGCACTGACCGTGCTCGCCGCCTTGCTGTTCATCCCCGTCTTATTGCGCGGCCATTCATGGACCCGTCCGGCGGGGCCGGCCATTTCGATCGCCGCGGTGCAAGGCGCGGTTCCTCAGGATCAAAAGTGGCAGGTGCAGAACCGTCAGATGACGCTGGATCGTTATTGGCGTTTGACCGAACAGGCCTGGGGTGCACGGCTGATCATTTGGCCGGAATCCGCGTTGCCGGCAATTGCCAACAATCTGCAGGATTATTTGCGCGACTTGCAGGAGCAGGGCCGCGCCCACCATTCCGATCTGGCCATCGGCCTGGTGAACTTCAACGTCGGC
This sequence comes from uncultured Steroidobacteraceae bacterium, assembly GCA_964657945.1. Taxonomy (GTDB): domain Bacteria; phylum Pseudomonadota; class Gammaproteobacteria; order Steroidobacterales; family Steroidobacteraceae; genus Bog-1198. The sequence continues at coordinate 2,777 of CAZZWM010000121.1, read as the reverse complement.
GCCAAGCAGTACTTCAACGGCCTGCTGGTGATGCCGGCCTCGCCGCAGGATCGCGGCGGTTGGTACTACAAGCGCCATCTGGTGCCGTTCGGCGAGTATTTCCCCGTGCCGGCGTCGGTTCGTTCCTGGATGCGGCTGATGAGCCTGCCCAACGAGGATTTCGCGGCCGGCCCGGATCATCAGCCGCCACTCCGCGCTGCGGGCCAGATACTCGGTCTGACCATTTGCTATGAAGATGCCTTCGGCAGCCAGCAATTGGCGCTGCTGCGCGAGGCGACCTTGCTCATCAACGTCACCAACAACGCTTGGTTCGGCGACTCCATGGCGCCGCATCAGCATCTGCAGATCGCACGCATGCGGGCATTGGAGGCGGAGCGCTACCTGGTGCAGGCCACGAATGACGGTGTCACGGCCGCCGTCGATGCGCGGGGCCGGATCATCGCCAGCCTGCCGCAGTTCGTCGAGGGCGTGCTGCACGCTGACCTGCAGCCCCGTTCCGGCCTGACGCCGTATGCGCGATTCGGCAATTACCCGGTGATCCTGTCCGCCGCTGCGCTGCTGGTGCTGGCAATGTGGCGGCGACGCGGCGCCACGTAGTTCATATGCGCATCTTCGAGCCCTTCGTCGGCAACGACGACATCATTTTCATCGGGCACGGGCTGGTCGACCGCACGCTGCCGAAAACCGCCTGGACTCATGCCGCGCATTTCGCGGCCGCAGCCTGGTTGTTGGAGAGACGCAAGGACATGGATGCCGCGCGCGACATGCCCGGACTCATCCGCGCCTACAATGAGGCGACGGGCGTCACCAACAGCGATCACGGCGGTTATCACGAAACCATCACCCAGGCTTCGATTCTTGCGACACGGGCCTTTCTTGCCGCGAATGCCGGACTGGAGCTGTTCGCCGCAGTCAACGCCCTATTGAGTTCGCCGCTGGGCCAACCCGAATGGCTGCTCACGTACTGGTCGCAGGAGCGATTGTTTTCGGTCGAGGCACGCAGGCACTGGCTCGAACCGGACCTTGCAGCGTTGCCGTTTTAGGAGAAGGACGGCAGCTCCGCACTGCTGGAGCCGATCTTGGCTTCGGAGAATCGATGCGGCAGGGTGCTGAGCATTTTCGTACGCAACGCATCACGTGCGGCGGCGTCCGGTGCCTGCAATCGCAGTTCCAAGGTGATGGCTGATGCATCGACCTTGGTCAAAAAGCATCCGACCACGGCCTTCTCTCCGGCAATCTCCTTGGCGAGGTTCAGAGCCAGTTGGCGCGCCGCTTCGATGTCGGCATCGCGGCTCAGGCGCAGCGTCAGGTTGATCGGCCACGGTGCAAACGTCGTATTGAGGTTGATGGTGACCTGACTGGCCGCGATGGCGTTCGGCAGCACGATCAGATGGCCGTCCGGGGCGCGCAGCGTGGTATAGCCCAGCGAAATCAGCTCGACCACACCGATGTCCGTGCCGGTTGGAGCCGTGACCTGGAGAGTGTCGCCCAGCCGGAAGGGCCGGTAGATGGTGATCGATACGCCTGCAACCAGGTTTCCGAGCGTGCTCTGCGCGGCCAGGCCGATGACCACGGAGGCGACGCTGGCACCGGCAAGCAGCGCCGTGCCCATGGAGCGCAGCACCGGGATCAAGTGCGCATACAGGATCAGCATGATGATCCAGATCAGCGCCGTGCCCAGTTGCTGCAGGAAACTGATCGTGGTGCGGTCGATATGGCCCTTGGCCGTCATCGAACTGTGAACCGCCGCGCGCAGGATGCGCGACAGGATCATCGCCGCAATGACGAAGATCACCAGATACGCAATCGCGCCCCACAGCGTATCGGGTTTTACGTACGCGAGCATGTCGTGCTCGCCGACCTTGACATCGTTCATGCGCAAATACTGTCACAGGCCGATCGCAGCGAAAGTCCCCAGTCTGCCTCACGCTGCTGTGCGGCGAGGTCCTACAGGGCGGGGGATGCGGCTGGCACAGAACCTGCTTATATCAGTACGAGCGGCAGGAAAGGCTGCTTTTCGTAGACTTCATGCAGTTTGGTCGTGCGGAACGGCAAGGAAGGGCCGCGGCAGGTTGCCGCCGGCAAATCGTTGCCGCTTCGAGTTGACCCGCCGGCCTTGGACCGGTCAGCGGGCCGTCTTTCACTCTTTACAAGGAATTTAGCATGTCACTTCCCATAACTTCTGCCGGTGCCGCATCGGCGCTTCCAGCGATGAATGTTCATTCTCACGGACATGGCCACAAAAAGGGCCTGGAATCGGCCACTGATTCCACCAGCGACACGGACGCAACGACGGGCAGTACCCAGAGCTTGTTCGGCAATCTGCTCGACTCGATGGAGCAGGTCATTGGCGCGCAATCGGCCAATCCTTCGACGCAGCCGCCCGGCTCGACCCAGCCGGTTTCCATGAACCAGACCGCAACGCACGCGGCCTCGGCTGCGCAAGCGGCTCCCGCGACCTCTTCCGCGGGAGATACCGCCAAGGCGCTGCTCAGCACCATTGGTTCGGCATTGAAATTCTTTGCCTAGGTTGGCCTCGCCCGCTCATCACTGAACGGGTGCGCGGCTGTTCGGTCGGCGACCGCAGCACCATTGGCAACGGCAGCACCGCGTGACACAGGCCCGCCTGCGCGATCGCCACCGTCAGGTCGCGCCGCGAGACCACCCGCATCAGCTGCATGGCCTCGTCGTAGCCGCGCAGGTCGCCGCCGTACTCGACCGGGACGTAGGCGCGCGGCAGGCCGAGGAAGTCCAGTTCGCGGCAGATCTCCAGCGGG